>JASKKH010000007.1 GCA_030154265.1 Clostridia bacterium | reverse complement strand
ACCCCACAAGGTGGCCCATTGAGTCCGCTCCTGGCAAATATTATGCCGGATGAACTTGATTGGGAATTAATGCGCCGAGGGCATAAGTTTGCTAGATATACTGAAGAATTGCTAGTACTTTTTTATCAAACTCATAGGATAAAAACTCAGATAAAGCTACAGTTATAGTTGTTTTACCAACTCCACCTTTTAAATTAATAACACTTATAACTCTAGCCATGGAAGTACCCCCTCCCTTTCAAAATATATGCTTCTGTGTCTATTTGAAAGAAAAGGGAAGTTGTGGTAATAATTCTATTCCATTATTTCAGCAAGGAAAGTAAAAAAATATAATTTAAAGTAACTTTAAGAATAGTTAAGAAATAATAAAATGAGGAAAATCAAAAAAGTCCAGGAAGTATCTAAAGTAACTGGACTTAAAAATAAAATAAATTAACGGAGACCAAAATTGAAAGTTCAAGTTCGGTATTAATTCAGTTGTGTTTTATTTTTTCGTATACATTTTAACTCGACTTAATATACATGAACTAATTAGTTAGAATATATATGTACCTCCTCAACATATTTCCCCTTAAATCACTCAAAAATCCCGGGATTTTTTATAACCTATTTTACAAATTTCTTATAGGCTTCGATACCTTTTTCTATAATTTCCCTACTCTCTTCTGGATAATCAAGAAATTTCGCATGAACTTTTAAAAACCCTTTACGTAACTCAGGACTAATTCTTAAAGCCTCTGTAGTAATATCAAAAAGGGATACTGTAATTTTTAATAAAATAATCTCTTTTTTTCTGGATCGGATTCCTTTAATTTCTTTTATTAGCTTTTCCATTATGTTCATTAGTTGGTCCAAATACATTACACCCCATAATTTATGTTACCCAGACAACTGTAAATTAACCTGCCATTCTCTGGGTATAGTAGTAAAATTAGTCTATCAACGTCCTTTCTTTTAAAATTTTCCTTTTCCATGCCAACCATTGGCGGGGAATTTTTTTTAAACAGGATAATAATAACTATAGAATAATAATAAGATATAACTTCACTATATTTTTTCTTCTTTAGGATAGGAAAATTTGAAAAATATAAGTATTTTTAGATATAATAGCTAATATCCACCTGAAAATAGTTTTGGGAGGGATAACATGTCATTCTTAGATTTAGCCAAAAAAAGATATTCTGTAAGAAGTTATCAAGATAAGCCAGTAGAAAAAGAAAAGTTATTACAAGTTCTTGAAGCAGCCAGAATTGCACCTTCGGCAGTAAATTTTCAGCCCTGGCAATTTGTTGTGGTACAAGATGAAGAATTAAAGAATAAAATTACTACTACCTATGCCAAAGATTGGATAAAACAAGCTCCTGTAATTATAGTTGTATGTGGTGACCATAAAAAATCCTGGCGACGTGCCGATGGTAAAGACCATTGCGATATTGATATAGCAATAGCAATTGATCATATGACCTTAGCAGCGGCTGACCTTGGTTTAGGTACTTGTTGGGTTTGTATGTTTAACGCAATGGAGTGTAGTAAAATACTGAGATTACCCTCAAACATTGAACCTATTGCCCTGCTTCCCATTGGATATCCTGCAGATCAAGTAGATATTAATCGTCATGATACTAAAAGAAAGAAACTAGAAGAAATAGTACACTGGGATGGATTTACTAGAAAGTAAGTCTATTAAGAGCTTTCCTAAATGGGTTAAATAGATGGTTTAATCAAAAAAGTTTCCCGTATCACTATAAAAGTGGTACGGGATTATCTATTTATAACGCATTTTTCAGAAGGTACTGTTCAAGATCAGGTAGATAAAACCGTAAATCAATATTTAGTAAATAGTATATCAGATCCAAATACTCCTATGACCACAACTGAAATTGACGTTAATCTTAAGAAAGTTGATTAATCTCCTCTTCTGTTGCTCCTTTGTCTAAACTACCTTTAACATATACAACATAATAATGTTCTTGGGTATACAATCTAATTCTTAAAGTAATCAGGCACACTTTTTCTGGAAATAAAAAAACAATATATACCAAGAATTAATTTTATAGTTTCTTCTAACCTTACTCATTTAATAACAGAAATGTTATAGGTATTTCTTAATTCCCTTGCCAATCCTTCTTAACAGTCCAGACAAGGTTAAAAATAACAAACAATTAAATATTATATTTTAAAAAAGGTTGGTGCTGGATATGTTTGATGGGTTCATGCTTTTGTTATGGATAGCTGCTGTAATCTTACATGATTGGGTAGAGGAGCAATGGAAGGTCATTGATGAAGTTAAAGGGCCCAACATTAGGAAGAATACAAGGTAAATTTGCTTATTTAAAAGCAAAAGGTATTCGCTGTAAATTGGAAACAATTAATCCAAAAGGGATTACTCAATATCGCCTTCCAGAATTGGCAACAACAATAAGATTAATCGTTCATAAAAAAGATATAGCTAGAGCGCAGCAATTATTATCTGAATTATAGTAAATAATTAACCTTACTTTTGTTATCCAAAATACAACAGCAAAGCTAAATACCCCGAAAGCCTTGCCGTTACTACATTTAAGTGGAGCCGATGAGGGAATTCGAACCCCTGACCTGCGCATTACGAGTTCTGGATTGTATATTTTTCTCGGGTATTTTCTAATACTGCGAATTCCGCAAAATCTTATAAACTAAGGCTTTCCGACCAGGACAACTTTTTTACATTTCCTCCCAATACTCTCATTTCCGCACAGTCCGTGACCAAAACTGTAACTAAGTAAATTCATTCCTTAACTGTGTATACCCTACAGTAGACTTTTATCACCAAGCTACCCGGTATACCGGGCTCAATCGAGTAGGAGGGGGTGACTAACCCCCGTCCTCTCACACCACTGTACGTACCGTTCGGTATACAGCGGTTCATGAAGATTGACAAAGATATCGATACCGTTCGACTAAACTGGTTAGCTCTTGGCTTCGCCAATAGGCGAGGCCAAGAGCTTTATTTACCTGTGGTGTTTTTGCTAGTCGCCAATATTTCTTCCTAGAACTACTGATTAGAATTGCCCAATCTTCAGGAATTCTCAAAGCAACCAAATTTCTGCGTTTGGTTCTAGGTTTCTTCCATTGCTTTAGCAAACACATCCGTAAACGTCTCCTTATCCATTCATCGAGAGTCTTAAGGATACTTTCAGTGTCTGCAAGTTAGAAATAACCTATCCACCCCTTTAGATATATATTTAGTTTCTCTATTCTTTCCTTCATGCTTATGCTGTAGCTACGCTTCGTTATCTGTTTGATTTATTCTTAAATCGTTTTATTGTTTGTGGGGCTAGTCTAATTCGTATCTTCCCGCTCCCAGGTAAATGAAAACCCTAGAAATTTCCTTCTCCAGGGCCGATCTACCGCACTTTTCCGGCAGTTAACCTTCAGTTTTAGTTGCCCTTCTACAAATCTTGTTACACTCTCCATTACCCTTCCCCCGGCTCTCCGGCTTTTAACATAAACGTTACAGTCATCTGCGTAACGGACAAACTTGTGACCACGTTTCTCTAATTCTTTATCTAAGTCGTCTAACATTATGTTTGCCAGTAGAGTAGACTCAATGGCCCTCCTGTGGTGTTCCTTCTTCTGTTCTTATGCATATTCCATTTACCATGATTCCTGACTGTAGATATTTTCTGATGAGTTTTAGCACTCTTTTATCCTTGACTCTTCTTGCTACTCTTGCCATAAGTTTGTCATGGTTAACTTTGTCAAAGAATTTCTCCAGGTCCTGTCCACTACATATCTATATCCTGCTTCGATATATGCTTAGGCTCTCTTTACAGCTTGATGTGCATTCCTTTGTGGTCTAAAACCGTAACTATAGTCGGAAAATTTCGAGTTAAATATGGGTGTTAATACTTGCAGAAGGGCCTGCTGGATGAGACAGTCTAGCACCGGTAGGGATACTTAAAAGTCTACACCTCCATCTGATTTCGGAATTTCGACTCGACGTACAGGCATGGGCTTGTAGGTACCCTCGAGCAGTTCTACTTTAATCCACAGCCAATTCTTTTTTAGGTATGATAAAAGGAATTTTATCTCCATACCATCAATTTTTGCCGCTCCTTTGTTTCGCTCTACACGGCGCAGTGCATAGAACATATTTTCACGTTCTACGACCTCTTCCATCAGGTAGTACCCTTCTTCGCAGGCTTGCTCTTTTACTTGTGCCGGAAAGAAACTCGGCACTCCTACAGTCCTCTGCGGATTCACCGCTTCCTCCTGCAGGTAGCTCTCTTTCGAAATTTTCTGCTGTCGCTGTTCCTTTCTCGAACTCATAACGGCTCACCTTTCTTCATGTTCAGCCCTTCCTTTTCCTGTCGTCCGGAAAAGTATTATGACCTCTGCTGACTCCTGCCGGTTCAACCATACCTCCTGATATGGGTTACCAGATAATCTGGCGTTTCCGGCAGGCCTCCCCGGGTAAGAGCGTTGTCTTTCCCTCCATCTACCCGCCACATTTACTCTCGGTAGCCTTTAGTGCACGGACTTTTGCTTTGTTGGGCAAGATCATCCAGCTACCGCTAGCCTAATATGTGGTTCCTGTCCGTCGGGCTGGAAGTTTGCCGCCGGCTTCCTTCAGACTCTACGTCGCCGTAGACGCCCTTGCCTTAAGCTACAACTACTGCCACCTTCGCTGTTCGGGACTTTCACCCTATAGACAACGCCCATGCCGGGCACACATAAAAAAGAGAATTCCACAAACGGGAATTCTCTTTTGGATAAACTAAATTGTTTGGTATTGATATAAAAAATTGCTCACTCCACTATTTGCTTTTCGGCATTTCCCGCATTTCTTCCGTTGACGGTTGTTTTTCAACCTCTTCTAAAAATGGCAACAGAGGTGCATTCAGAACTTCTTCTGGCACTTCTATTTTTATTTCATCACTGAACTCGTATTCTTCCATCTCCATGGCCATCTCCATTGCTTCTATCGGCACAGGCGCTCCAGCAAATTCCTCGGCATAAGTAATGAGAAAAGTGGACTGCATACCACGAGTTACATATTCATCCACATCCACATACTGAATACCCCAGTAAGACACAGAATCCAGTATTTGTGCAGCCTGATTTACAAACTGACCCAACTGCTCACCGCCGCCAAACCGACCCATGGCAGCCCTTATGAACTTTTCAAAATCGTCCACCCGCCCGTAAAAGGCGATTTCATATACTTCCTCACCGTCAATTTCTTTGGTGCCCAGCATCTGGTAATGAATGAATTCTTCCAGTTCCGGCGGTACAACCTGCGTCTGTTTTGCGGCCTGCTTTATAATTTGCTCCATGCCGGGCAGCACGTCTTCCGGGTAACAATACCAGGTGAGTTCACCGGTATCAGGGTCAGGCATCTGCTGGTACATCTTGCCGTCCACGAAATACATCTCAGAAGTAAACTCCTGCTGTTCCTCCCCGGGAATATTCATGGAAACCGTGGTGGTCTGGTGCATCCTGTCTGGCCAAACCATTTCTTGAACGATATACATCCTGCCTTCTACCTGCGGAATTTTTTCGGTACCCTCAACACCGGAGCGGGCAATCATCTTCATGCTACTCTTCATATCGGTGCGCAACCCAAAATTCTCCATCAATTCCTGTTCTTTCTCTTTAACTTTATTCAGAATATCTTCCGCCCTAGCATCAGAAGTAAAGACTTTACTCAGAAACCTGGCTCCCTGGGCCTCGGTCAGCACATCGTACGGATCACCTTCCACCAGCCCCTGCCGGCTAATCCAGTTGTAGAGGTTATAACCCCAGTGCTCCTGTGGCAGTTTGCCATCGACATCTTCAAGAATATCTACCCACTCAGGAACTTCGATACCATCTTTTAACCCCAGCGTCCTGCCCACCAGAGCTACGGCCTCCAGCCGGGTAATACCCCTGTCAAGCTTAAGGTCTCCACCGGGATACCCCCGCAGAATCTCCTTCTCAACCAGCAATCTTGCCGCCGTTTCTTCGTCCTGTATCGCCTGCATATTGGTAGCTTGCACAAGCATGATGGCGAACTTACCGCGAGTTAATACACGGTCCGAGATTTCTTCCATTTCAGACACGGCACCCCATGCTGTGCTCCCGGTTATCAGAACCAACAGCAATACTAATAAAAAAACAGTTTTCCGCATACACCTCTCCCCTTTCTTTTGTTGTTTAGGAACCCATCTAGCTATTTCAAAAATCTATTAATAACACCCCTAGTCAGAACAGCACCAAATGATAGCAACCCAACTCAACGACCACCTGCTAAGAGGACATATTTAAGATTATGGAGTGAATTTACTCGTAATTTTCAGAAAGCTTATAGCTTTTTACTTAAGAAGGCTTGTGTGACAGTGGGAGGTACTACTGAAGAAACAGTAAAGGAGTAAAAATATCTTCTTGCTGCCCATAAATGCTGCCCCAATATCTTTTTTTAACTCTCCAAACTCACCTTGTATTAGCTTCAATGATCTTCCCTTTAGATATTGTACTATTTTACTGGTGCCAAGTTTGCTGAACAAGATAATTAGCATATGCACGCGATCTTTCCCTAAATTTCAGCGACCTTTGTAATATAATCCACTCAAAGCACCGCCATCAAGGTTCATGGCATTATACGCTCCCAATAATTTCATAATATTGCAACTATCGATTTGTTTGACAGAAGAACAGTTGGACATCACAAAAGCCCGCGTACGCGTAGTCAGGAGTGAACGGCTTGCCCCTCAAAATTGGAGAATATACATTTACATCAAGGGCAAGGAGGGCTAATGCCTGCTTCGCACCCTTGACATCATTGCGGCATCCTGCTTTGAAAACTTAAGAGTTGGTTAAGATTAACATTAAGCAGCTGTATTATTAAGCAACCATTTCAGGACCTGGCAAGTGCCCATTTGTCTCTGCTCTGTACCACGATCCCTTGCAGGATAGATTCCTTCGCCGACGATTATATACCTATTTGAACCGCCATATTTGTAATAGCTTTCCCATACTTGCTGTTCAACCCACCTCTTTTGTCGAATGGCTACTGGTTCGACAGTCCACTTCTGCCGGTGTCCGGTAGTCCAAGGATTGGTAAGAACAGCGTTAATTGTAAAATTCCAAGTAGTGACCTGTTCTTCGTCTAGCTTCTTTCGGATTGCTGTACTCGTTCAAGTACACTTCTCCATACTTCAGGCTGCGCCGTTCGGTAAAGATATTGCCGGTAATCGGTTTTGATGGGAATCTCTGGATTGTTTCACTGTACCAAGACTCTACCTTCCTTACATGCCAAGTTAGAGACCAGATTTTCTTCAACCATACTTAACTGCGTGGTTAATCGCCCGGTTTCCGCATACATCTCCTGGATCTGCTTCTCCCATTCAGCTTTTACGGTTTCAATGGTCTTCTTTTCATCAGAAAAGAGCAAGGATACCGAAACAGAAAATCACTATGGCTTTTCTGTTATTATACTGAAAACACCAGGAAATTTTTGTCGAATTTAGACGAATTTATGGTTCCAAATGAATCCGTGGCTTACCATCATCCGAACTTGGGTTAGCTTTCCAGACGGGAGTTATCCTGTGGTTGAAACGATAGTTGATGCAAGTTACAAATCCTTTGTTGAAACACGCAAGCTATTAATACAATAATTGCTTTAACTGCTTCAAATGAGCTTTATAGATGTGTTGTAATTCACCAGTCAGTGTACTGACGCATGGCCTGCTGATAATGATTTGTTTATTATATGAGCAAAATTCACTTATGCTTCAGCCAACCAAAGCTCAATAGCCAGCATGTTTCAGGTGAGCCCTGGGAATCTCAGTTTAAAACCAGCGCCGCAGGGTAGCCTTGACAGCCGGGGTCTTCGCAACCGACGGGATGCCTTAGAGAAGCAGCATGTTTCCGGAGCCGCCCCGTCAGTGGTTATGGACGACCACACGCGGGGTAGATTGTCAAGGACGCTGCACCATCAAAAAATGTGACCTACAAGCGGCTTCTTCCGTTTTTAATGGTCTATTTTTACGCTGCCATTTGGTCCAATTTGGTTATGCCATAAACAGCTAGCACCAAGGATTTTTACCAATTCCTCCATTAATGCATTAGCAATACTTTACGCCTGTGTTCAGGAGGCACAAGTTGAGATATTTCAGCTACAGCATTTCTTTGAGGATTTTGTAAATCAATACTAATGATGAGCCCCGGGCCCAGATAGTAAAGATTATATACCAGAGTGATCCGCAGAACGGTAAATTAAAACCGGTAGTGAGGGTGAGGGTTGCCGATGACATTACTGACAGTGACCATAACATATCTGGTAGTTGTATTGTATCGTGTTAAAACGACTGTTTGCAGAAAGTGGTAATGGAAACAAGTAAAGGACGAGAAACTATATTTGATCGACAAGCCGAAGTTCAAATAAGGAGGTATAGTCGGTGGATGAACAACTTCAACAACTATATGATTTGGTGTTTTCGCCAATAGTTACTCCATATAACTTACTGGATAACCAGTTTCGATGTAATGGTAGCCCAATGATGATGTACCTATCGTTTAATCTCGTCTGCCAACCGTCTGGAACACCCAGGCAGTTTTTATTATAATTTTCCCTAGAGGTGATGGACATGCCCGGCCATCTGGAGAAACAAAGCGAAAAAAGCTAGACCATCGTAATAGAGGCCGGCCGTGACCCAGCAACGGGAAAACGTAAACGTATTTACCAAGCTTTACAAACTGGGCATGATACCTACGCCCTATGCATCTACGGGGTTTTACCGGGAATTAATCGAAGAAGGCAGGTTAGACGGTAAAAAAGGAATGCTTTCCGGTGGTGGTAAGTGATACTACTAGTCGGGTATTACGCGTAAGTTTATAATTTGGCTGTATCGGCGGAAAGTTGTAGGTGCTAGTCTAGTCCGACCGTAATCTTCTAGCCAGTTCTCTAAATATTCACCAAAGGTCAAGAGAAAACATTATGGTCTTGGATGCCTACCAGATAAAAAAGATGCTAGAGGCATCTAAAAAAACACCTTATTACAGTCTTTTATTCCTGGCAGTTAGGACAGGCCTTAGACGTGGGAAACTGTTAGGGTTGCGATGGAAAGATATAGACTTTAAAGCCAAAACCCTTTCGGTTAAGCAAACTCTTGCTTATACCCCTTCTTTTTCAAGCCCTCAAAAATAAAAAAGGTCGGCGGACAATAGATATATCCGACGAGGTTATTGAAGTATTAAAACATGAGAAAAAGAAACAGGCAAAAGCTAAGTTATTTTTTGGTCAAGAGTATGGGGACTTTGGCTTGATATTCTGTCAAGACAACGGCAAACCCTTACACCCCGACACACCCAGTAGCTGGTTCCCTAAATTCCTTGAACGGAATGGTCTTCCACGGCTAAATTTCCACTACCTTCGTCATACCCATGCTAGCCTGCTTCTTAAAGCCGGGGTAGATATTAAAATAATTTCTGAACGCCTGGGTCATAGCAGTATAAAAATAACTTATGACATCTACTCTCACCTCATGCCCGGAATGCAAAAAGAAGCAGTGGATAAGCTAGAGGCACTTTTTAGAAAATAGCCTTACCAAAATATGTATAGCGACATTTGGGCGGCAATTTGCAAAAACAGCCCCCGGGCAAAAACCCCGGAGGCCTTGATTTTACTGGAGCTGATGGCCGGATTCGAACCGGCGACCTGCGCATTACGAGTGCGCTGCTCTACCACTGAGCCACATCAGCGTATTTATTTTTTATAGTTCCTAACTCAAACGCACTAAATATATTAACTTACATAATACCTTACTGTCAAGTTATAAAAATATAATTTGTTTTTTAGAGCTAAAACGAAATAAATGAAAATTACCGTATAAGATCTATAAATGCAAGAATATTTAACTGTTTAATAATGCTTTCTAACTAATCTTGAGTGTAAGCTCCTATTTAATAAATATGCTACTATACCTGCTAAGGGTTGTTGGAACAGCATAGCAAGAGTCACAGGCACAGCTACAGCTGGTGGAAAATAAGTTACTGCTAAAACTGAGCCAAAACTAATGTTACGCATACCAACAATATAGATCATTGATACTGTTGAATCCCAGCTACGATGTTTTAAAACGTAAGACCCTAAATAGCCTAGACCAAATCCACAAACTGCTATCAGTAACAGAACCAAAAGCATTTTTGCTAAGGAAATGTCCCAATCTACTTCCGGAGCAACAAGTCCAGCATTAATTACAACAACAAAGAACAAAGCAATTTTAGATGTAAGACCACCTATAGAGTGTCCAAACTTCTTTAACCCTCCCTTAGTTAAATCATTTAAGGCCATACCTAACATACTTGGAACAGTAACCATCCATAAAAGTCCAAAAAACATATCCATATAATCGATCTGAACTGTCTCCCCAACTATTATAAAAATAAACAGGGGAAGTAAAAAAGGACTAACTAACGTATCAATTGTTACTGCCACAAGAGTTAAGGCGATATCTCCCTTTAAAACCGAAGTCCAAATAATTGAGGTTACAGCTATTGGAATTAAAGCTCCAATTATTAAACCCAAACGTACGTATGAATCAGCAGGATAAAAAATCATACCAATTACCCAACTGATTACCGGCATAATTATATGGATTAATAATAGCATCCATAATATAATACCGGGCTTTTTGAGCACATTAAAAAAATTCCTATAACTTGTATCTAACGCCGTTATAAAAGTCATATAACCAAAAAGAACAACAGCAACGTTACTTAAAGAAGGTGCTATATACTTAGATAATAAAAAACCGACTAATAATGCTGTTGATACAACAAAGAACATACGCCGCCCTAACCATTCATTGTAAGCAGCAAAAACATTTATCATTTCAAAAATCTCCCTGAATAATTATTTCTACTTACAAATATATTAAAACTATATAAAATCTGTTAATAGATGATAATACTGTAAAGCAAAAGTGGCATGCCACTTTTAAAGCATACCACTTATTTTTACATTTTAGGTTAAAATGAATTTTATTTTTCCCTTACATGCCTGCATCCCGCATTAAGGCTTCAACTTTGTCTAGCTTTTCCCAAGGAAGATCTAAATCAGTTCGACCAAAATGACCATAAGCAGCTGTTGCCTTATATATAGGTCGACGCAAATTAAGATCACGAATAATAGCCCCTGGCCTCAAATCAAAATTAGCCTTTATTAAATCAACAAGTTTAATATCACTTACTTTTCCCGTACCATAAGTTTCAACACTGATGGAAACCGGACGAGCTACACCTATGGCATAGGCCAATTGGACCTCACAACGCTCCGCAAGACCTGCAGCAACAACATTTTTAGCAACATACCTTGCAGCATAAGCAGCTGACCTATCAACCTTTGTGGGATCCTTTCCTGAGAAGGCCCCTCCTCCATGACGGGCCATACCACCGTATGTATCAACAATTATTTTACGACCGGTAAGTCCAGCATCTCCTTGGGGTCCACCAATTACAAAACGCCCAGTAGGATTTATGTAGTATTTTGTTTTTTCATCTAACATATCTTCTGGAATTACGGGCTTTATAACTTTCTCCAGAATGTCTTTGCGTAAGGTTTCCATATCAATCTCAGGTGCATGCTGAGTAGATATAACGACTGTATCTACCCTTTGGGGTTGTCCATTTTCATACTCTACAGTTACCTGAGATTTCCCGTCGGGACGTAAGTAATTCAAAATCTCCTGTTTTCTTACTACCGATAACCGACGTGTCAATCTGTGGGCTAGTGCAATGGGCATTGGCATAAATTCCGGAGTCTCCTTAGTAGCATAACCGAACATCATACCCTGGTCACCAGCACCTAAAGTTTCTACCTCGTCAGCTGCTTCCCCTTGCTTCTTTTCCCAAGCCTCATCAACACCCATGGCAATATCCTGGGATTGCTCATCTATAGAAGTTAAAACTGCACAAGTATCACAGTCAAAACCATATTTGGCACGGGTATAGCCAATCTCGCGAATTGTATCCCTTGCTATTTTGGGAATATCTACATAACAATCAGTTGTTATTTCTCCTGAAACCAAAACTAAACCTGTACTTACTAAACATTCACAGGCAATTCTTGCCATAGGATCTTTCTCAAAAATAGCGTCTAGCACTGCATCTGATATTCTGTCTGCAATCTTATCGGGATGACCTTCTGTAACAGATTCAGAAGTAAATAACCTACGTGTCACTTTTTATCTTACCTCCCTTTCCCGGTCATTAATTTCTCTCTTTAAAGCCCGGTAAGGTTCTAATAGCATCTAGAATTCGGTGTGCTACTTCTAGTTTAGGCATCTTGGGAACTTGTTCTTTATGGCCATCAGGATACAGTAAAGTTACCACGTTAGTTTCACTACCAAAACCTGCGTCTTTCCTGTTAACGTCATTAGCTACTATAAGGTCCAAGTTCTTTTCATCTAGCTTTTTCTTGGCATTTTGAAGTAAATCTTGAGTTTCTGCAGCAAAACCTATCAGTAACTGTTTCTCTTTTACTTTGCTTAAATTGGCTAAAATATCCGGTGTTGGTTCAAGGCTCAGATTTAACTCTTTATGGTCACCTTTTTTTATTTTTTGTTCAGCCATATTACCAGGTCGGAAATCCGCAACAGCAGCAGCTTTGATTACAATATCACATTCTGAAAAGCGTTCCTGTATAGCAGCTAACATCTCAGCTGCTGTCTGGACTCTAACAATATCAATCTCTGGCGGTGGAGGTAACTCGCTAGTACTTATAAGTGTTACTTCTGCCCCTCGCTCTTTAGCTGCCTGTGCTAGAGCGTATCCCATTTTGCCAGAACTATAGTTGCCTATGTAACGTACCGGATCTAAGGGTTCACGTGTCCCCCCAGCAGTAACCAACACCTTTTGACCTTCAAAATCACTAGGTAAAAGAGCTTGTCGACAAGCGGCAACAATACTTTCTAAATTGGCCAACCGACCCTTACCCGACGTTCCACATGCCAAAAAACCTTCTTCAGGCTCAATAATCTTCCAACCACGTCTTTTTAATATAGAGAGATTTTCCTGAACAACAGTTTTTGCATACATATTTACATTCATAGCCGGAGCTACCAATGCGGGGCAGTTAATTACCAAAGCTGTCGTACTCAATAAATCGTCAGCTAACCCCATAGCAAATTTCGCTATAATATTAGCAGTGGCCGGAGCTACAAGAAAAAGGTCAGCCTTATTGGCAAGTTCAATATGTTTTAAAGGTTGACTATCTGAAGCAAAAGTTTCTGTAAGCGTCTCTTGTCCAGTTATGGTACTAAAGGTTAAAGGGGTAATAAACTGTTGAGCTGCTTGAGTCATAACAACCTGAACGGTAGCTCCTTCTTGAATTAAAAGTCGGCAGAGTTCGGCTCCTTTATAGGCAGCAATACCACCAGTAATACCCAAAATTACTGTTTTTCCTTTTAATGCCTTCATGCCTTCTTTTTGCCCCATTCATATTTAACCTGACCATTAGCAATTTCCATTAGGGCTACAGTTACAGGTTTGGTCCCCTTGGGGTATTGGGTAGCAAATCCCTCTTCAGTCAGCATTCGTGCCCTTCTAGCAGCTATAACTGCCAATGCGTATTTATTGCTAACCTGTTTTTGAAGTTCATCAATTGTTGGCCGTTTCATAGGTTATCCCCCCAAGTGTACTGGAATTTTTGTATATTTTAAAGTCTTCAAGTGCTTTTTCCTAACTTTTTATTCAAGTGTTTCTTCAACATTATTCATATTTTCCTTTGAAGAAAGACGGTGAGCCACTGTTTCAGGTTGAACTGCAGATAAAATAATGTGATCGCTATCAGTTATAATTACCGCTCTGGTTCTACGACCATAAGTAGCATCAATCAGCCTTCCCTGGTCACGAGCTTCCTGAATAATCCTCTTTATAGGTGCAGACTCTGGACTAACAATAGCCACTATACGTTTGGCTGAAACAATATTTCCAAAGCCAATATTTATTAACTTAATGTCCATGATCCCCCTCCTAAGCTATTCAACATTTTGTACCTGTTCACGCATCTTTTCTAATTCCCCTTTAACTGCCACTACTAGATTACTAATAGTTAAATCATTAGCTTTAGACCCTATTGTATTTATCTCACGCCACATTTCCTGTAGAATAAAATCCAATCGTCGCCCTTGAGGCTCATGACCTTCAATAACTATGTTTATTTGTTCTAGATGACTTAATAAACGTACTACTTCCTCTGTTATATCAGATCTTTCAGCCATCATGGCAACTTCCATTTCTAAGCGACCAGGATCAAGACTGATTTCCCCTGTAAGTTCCCCTATTTTTTCCTTTAAACGTTTAGCATATTCTATAGGAACCTGGGGTGCCCGTTGTTTTATTGCTTCTACGTGTTTTAAAATAAGATTAGCCCGTTTAAGTAAATCATTCTGAAGATTTTCTCCTTCAGCCTGTCTCATTTTATGTAAACCCTCTAAGGCTTCATTAAGTGCCTCATTTACAACTGGCCAAAAGGAATCTTCGTCCCATTCCGGTTCAGCTATTGTGAAAACGTCTGGCATAGATAACAGCCTTGAGGCCGTAATATCTGCCGAAATATCAAGATTTTGAGCTAATTCCTTTAAAACATTATAATACGCCATTACAAGACCCATGTCAACGTTTATTGACCGGTTTTCTTCATTTTCTTCGCTAATGCTCAAAAATACTTCAATACGGCCCCTACTTAGTCTCTTTTTAATAACCCGGCGTATCTTTTCTTCTAAAGAAATATATAATCGAGGTATGCGAACAACTATATCTAAGAACCGCTGATTAACTGCTTTAAGTTCAACGGTTACAGCTTTACCAGTACCGCTCGCTACTCCCCTACCATAACCTGTCATGCTATTAAGCATTTTACTCCTCCTTTCAAAAAGGAAGGACGCACGCTTAAAAGTGCGTCCTTAGGTTATTTCTTAAAACTCTACTTTTCCAAGTGCTTCTTTCATACGCTGAATAGCCTCTTGCATGCGTTCTTTACTAATAGTCAGAGCGATTCTAAAGAAGCCCTCGCCATATTCACCATAACCATTACCTGGTGTAATAATTACACCGGCTTTGTCTAACACCAACTCAGCAAACTCAGCTGAAGTATATCCCTTGGGTACAGGTGCCCATATATAGAAGGTTGCTTTAGGCTTTTCCAAATTCCAACCCAATGAATTTAATCCTTCTACAATAATGTCCCGGCGTTCTTCATAAATCTTACGAACCTCATCCAAACAATCCTGTGGCCCTGTTAAAGCAGCAATGGCAGCATACTGAACTGCCTGGAATGCACCTGAGTCAAGATTGGACTTTATACGACCTAATGCTTCAATAACATCTGGTCTACCACAAGCCCAGCCTATTCTCCAACCAGTCATATTATAGGGTTTAGATACAGAGTTAAATTCAATTCCTACTTCTTTAGCTCCAGGGGTTTGTAAAAATGAAGGAGCACGGTATCCATCAAAAGTTATTTCACTATATGCTGCGTCATGGCAAACTATTAAATCATAGCTTTTGGCAAATTCAACAACTTCCTGGAAGAAGTTTAAGTCTGCTACTGCCCCAGTAGGATTATTAGGATAATTTAAGAACATTAATTTGGCCTTTTTAGCAATATCGCCAGGTATAGCCTTTAAATCTGGTAAGAAACCATTTTCCTTTGTTAACGGCATGGTATAAGGTTTACCACCAGCTAGCAATGTACCGATGCCATAAACCGGGTAACCAGGATCAGGTACCAGGTTAATATCACCTGGATCAACATAACAGAAAGATATATGACCAATACCCTCTTTAGAACCAATAAGAGAAACAACTTCTTTTTTAGGATCCAATTCAACATCATAAAGATTTTTATACCACTTAGCAACAGCCTCACGGAAAGATAGCATGCCAACCGAGGTAGGATAACGATGGTTTTCAGGATTATGTGCCTGTTCAACTAATTTATCTATAATATGTTCTGAAGTTGGTAAATCAGGGTCACCAATGCCTAAGCTAATTATGTCAATTCCTTTTTCTCGGGCTTCTTCAATTTTTTTCTCAATACGAGCAAATAAGTACGGTGGTAATTCACGAATGCGTTGAGCTTCTTGCATTAGTATTCTTCACCTCTTATATAAGATAATCACCTTTAAAGACTTCTACTGCAGGTCCTGTCATATATACATGATTATTAGTTTCAGACCACTCAATTAGTAGATCACCAGCAGCCAGGTGTACTGTTACTTTTCGGTTAGTACGTCCAGTCAAAACCCCAGCAACAGCTGAAGCACAAGCACCAGTACCACAAGCCATGGTCTCTCCAGCACCACGTTCCCAAACACGCATCTTTAATTCTTCTTTGTTAACTACCTCAATAAATTCTACATTCGTATGTTGAGGGAACAGAGAATGCTTTTCAACTTTAGGCCCCACCACAGTAACCGGGGCTTTTCCTACATCTTCAACAAAAAATACACAATGGGGATTACCCATGGAAACACAGGTCCCATGCCAGGTTTCGTCTTCAACTGATACAGGTTCATTTACTACAAACGAATCCCCTGTCCCACTTACAGGGATTTCTTCCCGTTTAAAGCGAGGCTCACCCATATCTACTCTGATACCCGATACTTCATTAGCATCGAAGATTAGTCGGGGTTTAATAATACCAGCTAAAGTCTCTACTTCAAACTCCTTCTCACTTACTAGACCTGCCTCATAGGCAAAGCGGGCAAAACATCTAATTCCATTCCCACACATCTCTGGCTCACTGCCATCAGGGTTAAAAATTCGCATCCGTAAATGTGCCTTACTTGAAGGTAAAACAAGTATTAGACCGTCAGCACCAACCCCAAAACGACGGTGGCATATTTTCTGAGCCAGTTTAGATAGATCGCCAAGGTTTTTTTCTTCCATGGTATTAACTAGAACAAAATCATTTCCTAAACCATGCATCTTAACAAACTGCAACCACATTCACCCAACTTTTATGACATTTTGCCTATTATTTTAACATTACTTGTCTATTTGTCAAATATAAGTAAGAATAAATACTATACTTAATTTTTCATTTCTGCCAAACCAAACGCCAAAAAGGCAGTACCATAAATTGTTTAATAGCTTCAAAATAAGTACGCCATCCAGAGGCTAGTAAAATTATAATCCAATGAAAGGAATTTAAGGGAACAGTCTTAAAAACCCCTTGAAGAAAAGGAATATATATAACCATAAGCTGCATTATTAGTGAACAAGCAACGCCCATAATTAAGTAAGGATTAGAAAAATAACCTACACTAAAAGGCGATAGTTTATCCGAACGGCATTCAAATACTGCAAATAACTGTGACATTACTAAAGTGGTAAAAGATAATGTACGAGCAGTAGGCAAATCCCCTTCACCTAAACTCAACCCAAGAATAAAAACACCTAAAGTAGACAATCCAATTTGCGAACCCAAAACAACCATACCTTTACCCAATCCACGAGCAAAAACACTTTCTCCCGGAGGATAAGGTGGTCGCTTCATTATCATGGGTTCTTTATTATCTATTCCTAAAGCCATAGCTGGTAGGCCATCTGTAACAAGGTTCATCCAAAGAATCTGAATAGGCAATAACGGTAAGGGTAACCCACTAATAACGGCAGCAAACATCGTTAAAACTTCACCAATATTGCAAGATAACAGGTAACGAATAAATTTTCTAATGTTATCATAAATGCCCCGACCTTCTTCTATTGCGGCTACAATAGTGGCAAAGTTATCATCAGCCAATACCATAGCAGAAGCTTCCTTAGTAACATCGGTACCTGTACGCCCCATTGAAACACCAATATCAGCTTCTTTTATAGCAGGAGCGTCATTTACCCCATCACCTGTCATAGCAACAACATGCCCATTAGCCTTTAAAGCTTTGACAATGCGCAGCTTGTGGTGAGGTGATACACGTGCGTAAACACTTATTTCAGGTACTAATTTAACTAGCTCCTCATCAGACAATGTCTCTAATTTTCTACCATTAATAACACGTCCATCGCCTACTGGTAAACCTAATTCTTTAGCAACTGCTTCAGCCGTTATTTCATGATCACCAGTAATCATTGTTACCTTTATTCCTGCTTGTTTACAGACCTCAATGGCCGACATTGCTTCTGGCCGTGGTGGATCTAACATACCTAATAAACCAACAAAGGTAAGATTTTTCTCTACAGTTTCAGTCTTTATCTCAATTCCTTCAGGTAAATCTCGATAGGCCAGTGCCAAAACCCTTAAAGCTTTCTTAGCCATGACTTTATTTTGTTCCTTAATTAAATCTCGCCAAGATTCATCCAAAGGTATAACACGGCCATCCATAAGAATGCTATCACACAAATCGAGTAATACATCAGAGGCTCCTTTAACATACGCTCTTAAGCCCTTATCTTTTTTACAAATAACACTCATTCTCTTCCTATCAGAATCAAAGGGAATTTCTGAAATACGCGGTTCTTTTTGCTCTATGTGTTCCCGCCATAATCCTGCCTTGGCGGCCGCTACTAATAAAGCACCTTCAGTAGGATCACCGCTAATATCCCAACTACTACCCCCTCGATTAAATATTTTTTTAAAGAAGCCTTCATTTACGTCTTTTTTTACGTGTTCTGAACGATTACCGCCACGTAACCAACCACCTATGTTAAGGCCTTTCTTTTGTAGAGAAGCATTATTGCATTGAGCAGCAGTTTTTAACAAAACCTCCAATTCATCAGTAACGTCTATTTTCTTTCCATTTACTTTATAATCCCCATGAGGAATATAACCCGTACCGGTAACCTGAAAACGTTTATTATTTACCCATCCTTCACGAACTGTCATTTGATTTTGGGTAAGTGTTCCAGTTTTATCAGAACAAATAACAGTGGCACAACCCAAAGTTTCTACTGCTGGTAATTTACGGATAATGGCATTTCTTTGGACCAACTTCTGTACTCCCATAGCCAAACAAACGGTAACAATTGCTGGTAGACCCTCAGGTATAGCTGCTACAGCTAAACTTACTCCTGCTAAAAACATTCCGTAAAGTTCTTCTCCTCGAATGATACCAATAACAACAACTGCGACACAAATTGCAAGACAAGCAAGTACCAACCACTTGCCTAAATGGGCTAAACGCTTTTGTAAAGGCGTCTCTTCCATGCCAACTTCCTGAAGCATGTCAGCTATCCGACCAACCTCTGTCGCCATACCTGTAGCAATTACAACAGCAACCCCACGACCACCAGTAATTATCGTACCTTGGTGGACAATGTTGTGACGATCCCCTATGGAGACCTTCCCTTTGATAGGGCCTGGATTTTTTTCAACCGGTGTCGACTCACCTGTTAGGGCAGCTTCTTCAGCCTGAAGGTTATTTGATTCCAGTATCAATGCATCAGCTACCACTCTGTCGCCACTTTCTAATATTAAAATATCCCCAGGAACTATATCTTTGGCCAACACCTTCTGTATTTTATTATCACGTTTTACCACCGCCTCCGGTGCTGTCATTTCCTTTAGAACTTCCATTGAGCGTTCAGCCTTGTATTCCTGAATAAAACCCAGAGTTGCATTTACTACTACAATAGCTACGATAGTTATTGCATCTGCTATTTCCCCTAAAAAAGCTGAAACTGCTGTAGCTGCCAACAGGACGAAAATCATAAAATCTTTGAATTGGGCCAGGAAAATTTGATATGGTGAAACCTTTGCTTTTGATTTGAGAAGATTAAAACCCACTTTTTCTAGCCGACGTTTAGCCTCATCACTACTTAAACCCTGCTTAGCATCAGTATTTAAAATTTCTAAAGCTTCTTTAGAAGTCAATTGATACCATGGTTTTGATTGCATTCCTCGCCCCTTCTTTCTTCCAGCATCAAGATCATTCTATGCCTGTCCCTGGAAGAAAAGAACATCTTTGAGGTCTGTTTCCTACAATCAAAATGACATGTTATACTAAGTAATAGTAAAAAGGAGCGATTTATATGGCATTTGACGGTATATTCTTGGCTGCAATTAAACAAGAGCTAAGTAACTTAATAGGAAATCGTGTTGATAGAATATTTCAACCTGAAAAAGAAACCCTTATTCTCCACTTAAGAAAAGGCCGAGACACTAAAAAACTTCTCCTATGCAGCCTGGCTGATCAAGCTCGTGTTCATTTAACTACAGCAAATTTTAAAAATCCTTCTAATCCACCACTTTTTTGTATGGTTTTGCGAAAACACCTGGAAGGAAGTATTTTAGCTGATATTGTACAACCTGGACTGGAACGAATTTTGAAATTACATTTTGATACAACTGATGAGCTCGGTAGACCCTCAAAACGCATTTTAATTATTGAAATTATGAGTAAACACTCAAACATTATCTTGATTAACACAGAGGGAATGATTATTGACGCAATTCGCCGTTACACACATGCCGTCAGTCGTCACAGAGAGGTCTTGCCAGGAAAAAGTTATATATCACCTCCAGCACAAAAAAAAGCAAACATATGTGACCTTGATGAAGAAAGTCTTACAAGTCTTCTTTTCTCTGGTGACTGGGATACCCCTATTAGACGGCTTTTAGTTGAAAAATTGGAAGGTATAGGACCCGAAACAGCTCGTGAGGTTATATATCAATGTGGTTTGTCGGAAAATATGACTCTTGAAGAATGTGGTGAATATGAATTTTCCCGTATCTACCAGGTTTTAAACAAGATACGAAATACTACTATACCTAATAACTGGCATCCAGTAGTAATTAAAAATACAAATGAACGGCCCCTGGCATTTGCAGCATTTGATTTAAAGCAATATGACCAATTACCTATGATAAAATTTTCAACACCTTCGGAGGCCTGTGATAACTTTTATAGTTTAAGAAGACATCAGCAAATTTTGGAGGGTTTAAGGCGGAGTTTAGAGCATACCCTCGATCGTGAATTAAAAAGGTGTTACAAAAAAGAAAATATACAGGCTGAAACTGTTGATAAAGCTAAAGGTGCTGAAAAATACCGTTTGAAGGGTGAATTAATCACAGCTAACATCTATCGTCTTACCAAAGGTGAAAAAATACTAAGAGCTACAAATTTTTATGATGAATCTGGCAAAACAATAACCATAGAACTAGACCCATCGTTAACACCATCAGAAAATGCTCAATTATATTTTAATCGTTATAATAAGGTTAAAAAGGCTGCAAAATTAGCTCAAGAACAACTAGAGCAAACTAGAGCTGAAATCAGTTATCTTGAAAGTATAGCCCAGGCTTTAAACATAGCAAATACCATGGAAGATTTATCGGAAATTCAACAAGAACTACGTCAGGCAGGTTACATCCCAGTAGAAAAAGAAAATAAACCAGGTAAAAAAGCAAAGAAGGCTTCGCAAACTTCCAAACCCTTAGAATTTGTCTCACCAGACAATTTTAAAATTCTTGTAGGTAAAAATAATCGTCAGAATGATTGGTTAACATTGAAACACGCTAATAGCAATGATATCTGGCTTCACACCAAGGACATTCCGGGATCTCATGTAATAATTAAAACTGAAAATCGGGAAGTACCTGCTACCACTTTGGAAATGGCTGCCCGGCTAGCTGCTCATTATAGTAAGGCAAAACAATCAAGTCAGGTACCAGTTGACTATACATCAGTAAAACATGTACGAAAACCTAATGGTACTAAACCTGGTATGGTTATCTACGATAATCAAAACACTGTGTATGTAAAACCCCTAGATATTGAAGAAAATTAATTAATAAGATTTTGTACAATCCCTTTTTCCTCAATTCTTTACGAAGTTTTAAAACAGCCAGGTCTTGCTTTGGTAAATTAATTTTTCTTAACAATTAAAAAAAGTTCAACAAAGTTTAAATCTCATAAATCGCGTCATAATCATAAATAGTTAATCCCGTACCACTTTTATAGTGATACGGGATACTTTTTTGAGAAAAGGTAACCCCTCTTGATAGACAATATTTTAGATTTAGTCAATTTTTACTCCAAAACGTCCTCAAGCTCTTTTTCAATATTTTGGGCAGCTGCAACAGGGTCTGGAGAAGCTGTAATAGGTCTACCAATAACCATATAAGAGGCTCCCTCTTTAAGTGCTTCAGCCGGAGTCATTACACGACGTTGATCAGCCTGTTGGAACCCTAGCGGACGTATTCCTGGGGTTACAATAACAAACTCCGGACCGCAAGCCTGGCGGATAGCTTTAATCTCTTTAGGCGAGGCAACAACTCCATCCAAGCCACAATCTTGGGCTAACCGTGCCCAATTAATAACCTGCTCTTCCACTTTCCGTTCGATACCTACTTCTTTTCGTAGAGCTTCCTCATCTAAACTCGTTAGGACGGTAACAGCCAATAAAATCGGTGGTGAACATTGAGCAGCCTCAGCCTCTTCACGAACAGCTGCTACAGCTGCTTTTAACATAGAACTACCACCAGCCGCATGGACATTTAACATATCCACTCCCAATCGCACTAAAGCACGAGCTGCCCCAGCAACAGTATTGGGGATATCATGAAGTTTTAGGTCAGCAAATACCCGACCTCCATGCTCTTTAACCATACGGATAGCATCAGGTCCGTTAGAAGTATAAAATTCTAAACCCACCTTAAACATACCTACATAAGGGGAAAGCTGAAGTACCAGCTTCTCTCCTTTAATCATATCTGGTACATCCAAGGCAACAATTATTTTATCTTTTGCAGGTATAATAATTACCCCCTAACGTACAAATTCCTGTAAGGGCTTTAATTCAAAACCTTCTCCGGCTTTCAAAGATTGGACAACTTTAAGCAAAGCATTGGCTGTATCTAAAGAGGTAAGGCAAGGAATACCTAATTCAACTGCCGCTCGACGAATCTTAAAACCATCGCGATTAGGCTCTTTCCCTTTTGTTAAGGTATTGATAACGAAATGCACCTTACCTTCTCTAATATAATCGAGAATGTGGGGAGAACCATCACGTATTTTACCTACCTTTTCAACAACAAGCCCGTTAGCAGCCAAAGCGTTAGCAGTACCAGTTGTAGCTACAACCTTAAATCCGAGTGAAGCAAAACCCTTAATGATTTCAATTGCTTCTTCTTTATCTTTATCAGCAATAGTAGCCAATAAAGTTCCCCGATGAGGAATAGAACAACCCGCAGCAACTAAACCTTTATAAAGGGCTCGTTCATAATTGGAATCTATACCCATAACTTCACCAGTTGATTTCATTTCAGGTCCTAAGGAAGTATCTACTTTTAATAGCTTGGCAAAGGAAAATACCGGTACTTTTATGGCTGTGAAATCAGGTGGTGGTAATAATCCACCTTCATAACCTTGGTCTGCTAAATTTTGGCCCAACATAATGTTAGTAGCCAAAGTTACCATAGGCACACCTGTTATTTTTGATAAATAAGGTACTGTTCGACTTGAACGCGGATTAACTTCAAGAACATAAACTTCTCCCTCATGAATAACAAACTGTATATTAAGGAGACCTTTAACATTAAGGGCTCGAGCCAATTGTTCAGTATAGTAAACAATTTTTTCAGTAATCTTAGACGGTAATTCGTGAGCAGGGTAAACAGCAATACTGTCACCTGAATGTACCCCAGCTCGTTCTACGTGTTGCATAATACCAGGAATGAGAACTGTAGTCCCATCACTTATGGCATCAACTTCTACCTCTATACCTTTTAGATATTTATCTACAAGGATGGGATGTTCAGGAGCTACTTTAACAGCACTAGTTGCATACTCCAAAAGTTCTTCTTCACTATGGACTATTTCCATAGCACGTCCACCTAAAACATAAGAAGGTCGCAACAACACCGGAAAACCAAGTCTCTTAGCAATTTTGGCCGCTCCCTCAACGGAAGTGGCAGTACCTCCTTCAGGTCGATCAATTTGGAGTTCATTTAATACAGCATCAAATTTTTCTCGATCTTCAGCCCGGTCAATATCAGCTACTGTAGTTCCCAAAACTTTAAAACCTGCCTGTTCCACTACCTTAGCTAAATTTATGGCAGTCTGACCTCCAAATTGAACTATTACTCCATCAGGCTTTTCTCTTTCTAGAACATTTATCACATTTTCTGGAGTAAGGGGTTCAAAATAAAGACGGTCTGAAGTATCAAAATCGGTGCTTACCGTTTCGGGATTGTTGTTAATCATAATGGAATTAACCCCGTTACGGCGTAAGGCCCAGGCAGCATGAACAGAACAGTAGTCAAATTCAATACCTTGACCAATACGAATAGGTCCGGACCCTAAGACTACAACCTTTTTACCTTCCAAGGGGTAAACTTCATCTTCAACATCATAACTAGAATAGTAATAAGGTGTAGCAGCTTCAAACTCAGCTGCACAAGTATCTACCATCTTAAAGGTAGGTAATATACCTTTTTCTTGGCGCTTCTTGGTAATTTTTATCGTTTCTAGACCGGCAAAGTGAGCAATTTCAGCATCACTAAAGCCCATAGCTTTAGCCCGTCTGAGCGTATTTTCATCAAGGGCAGGACCCATTGCAGTCAATTTCTCTTCAAATGAAACAATTGATTCCAATTCCCCAATGAAATAGGGATCGATGCCAGTTATTTCATTAATTTTAGCAATGGTCCATCCCCTGCGTAAGGCTTCAGCCACTACAAATATGCGTTCATCATCAGTTTCTTCCATTTTTTTGCATAAGGCAACATCACTTAACTGCTGAAAAACAGGAACCCTTAAACCATCTAACTTTAATTCCAAAGAACGAATAGCCTTTAGTAATGCACCACTAAAGGTTCGGTCTATGGCCATAACCTCTCCTGTGGCTTTCATTTGAGTTCCTAACAAACGCTCAGCTAAAGAAAACTTATCGAATGGGAACCGTGGAATTTTAACAACAACATAGTCTAAGGCGGGTTCAAAGCAAGCTTTTGTTTCTTTAGTTACAGCATTTGGAATTTCATCAAGGGTTAAACCTAAAGCTATTTTGGTAGCCACCCGAGCAATAGGATATCCGGTGGCTTTCGAAGCCAAAGCACTAGAACGGCTTACCCTAGGGTTAACCTCGATAACATAATATTGCATACTAGCAGGATCCAAAGCAAACTGAATATTGCAACCGCCTTCAATTCCCAGAGCCCGAATTATTTTTAAAGCTGAACGTCGTAATAAGTGATATTCCTTATCGGATAAAGTCTGAGAAGGAGCAACAACAATACTGTCACCCGTATGGATTCCCACTGGATCAATGTTTTCCATATTACATACGGTAATACAGTTATCTGCACTGTCACGAATAACTTCATATTCTATTTCTTTCCACCCAGCTACTGAACGCTCCAAAAGTACCTGTTTAATAATACTATGCTTTAAACCCCTAACGGTAATATCCCTCAATTCGTCATCGTTGTGGGCCACTCCACCACCAGTACCACCAAGGGTATAGGCTGGGCGGACAATAAGGGGATATCCAATCTCCCTAGCAAATTCCAATCCTTCCTCTACAGAAGTGACAATTTTACTTTCCGGTACAGGTTCGCCTATTTCCTGCATCATATTTTTAAATTGCTCTCTATCTTCTGCCCGTTGAATGGCTTCTAATGGTGTACCAAGAAGTTTTACACCAACTTCCTCTAAAACACCGGCTTTAGCTAACTCTAAAGCCAAATTTAGACCCATTTGGCCACCCAGGGTAGGAATTAGACCATCGGGTTTTTCTTGGCGAACAATTTTAGCTACGAAATCTAAAGTTAAAGGTTCCAAATATACACGATCAGCCATGTCCCGATCAGTCATTATCGTTGCCGGATTCGAGTTGACCAACACAACGGACATACCCTCTTCCCTTAAAGCACGACAAGCCTGGGCACCAGCATAGTCAAACTCTGCCGCCTGACCAATAATAATGGGTCCCGAACCAATAACCATAATCTTTTTCAATCCCGATTTGATGGGCATTTTACAGGGCCTCCTTTTTTAGACTGTCATCTATTAACTGGATAAATTCATGGAACAGATACTCAGAGTCCGTTGGTCCGGGAGATGCCTCGGGATGATACTGTACAGAGAATATTGGTAGTAGACGATGACGCAAGCCTTCAACAGTACCATCATTTAAATTAACGTGTGATACAACCACTTCTTTAGGTAGTGATTCTTTTTTAACCGCATAACCATGATTTTGCGAAGTAATATAAACCCTGCCAGTACTTAAATCTTTGACAGGATGGTTGCCTCCACGATGACCAAATGGAAGTTTGTAAGTATCTCCTCCCATGGCCAGACCTAAAAGCTGGTGTCCTAAACAAATGCCCATCATAGGTAGTTGCCCTATAAGTTCCTTTATGGTTTTAACACCATACATAACATCTTTAGGATCGCCAGGGCCATTAGAAATGACTAAACCTTGAGGATTTTGGGCTAAAATTTCAGCAGCCGTACTTTTCGGCGGCATAACTGTTACCGTACAATCTTCTCTACGTAGCCACCGAATAATATTTTCTTTAACGCCAAAGTTATATAATATAACCCGTCTTTTACCACCCTCTATAACAAAGGGTTTGCTATTAGTTACATATGGAACTAATTTCTCTCCACTTAATGGAGGCTCTTTGGTAGCCAATATCTTTAATTCTTCAAGATTAACGTTTTCCCCAGAGGCTATTATCCCTCGCATGGTACCCTGGCGGCGTAAATGCCGGGTCAGAGCTCTGGTGTCCAATCCTTGAATAGCAGGTATTTTATTTTCTTTAAGATAATTATCAATCTTTTTCTTGGCTCGCCAGTTACTAGGAAGTGAGCAAGCTTCATGAACAATAAAACCAGCTACTTGTGGCCGTTCTGATTCTAAATCTTCATCATTAACTCCATAATTACCTATTAAGGGATAGGTTAACATAACAATCTGCCCACAATAAGAAGGATCCGTTAATATTTCTTGATAACCAGTCATACTAGTATTAAAGACTACTTCACCATGACAACGACCGTTATAGCCGAAAGCTTCCCCAACAAAAACCTTACCATCAGCCAGTACTAAATAAGCACGCACCAGCTATCACTCCTCTATATCAAGACTTTTAATAAATATAAATAAACTGAAAATAAGTGCAAGTTATTAATTGCTATATTATTTTTCCATTTTCCATAACTAAACGGCCTCCTACAATCGTTGCCACTGGCCAGCCCTTAAGTTTGCGTCCATGTACGGGTGAATTATGCCCCTTTGAATAGAATTTTTGAACATCTACTTCCTTTTCTAGTTCAGGATCTATTATAGTCAAATCAGCATTGCTCCCTGGTACCAAACTTCCCCCAGGTATATTTAGAATTTTGGCAGGACTAATTGTCCAGGCCTTAATGGCCTGTGTCCAAGTAAGCTTGCCGCGTTTAATTAATTCAGTTGCCACTAAAGGAACAGCAGTTTCCAGGCCTACAATGCCAAATGGGGCCTTATCATATCCCTGCTGTTTTTCATTATCAGAATGTGGAGCATGGTCAGACGCGATAACATCTATATCACCAGCAGCCAACGCTGCTGTAACAGCATTAACATCATTAATACTTCGTAAAGGTGGGTTAACTTTAGTACTTGTATCATAATTTTTTACTAGACTATCGGTTAAACAAAGATGATGGGGAGTAACTTCAGCCGTTACCTTAACACCTCTCCTCCGGGCTTCCTTAAGAAGACGGACAGAACCAGATGTACTTACATGAGCTAGATGTAATCTAGCCCCCGTCATCTCTGCTAAGATAATATCCCTCGCTACCATAACATCCTCAGCAGCCGATGGTATCCCCCGAAGGCCAATTATCCTTGATATACTTCCTTCGTTCATCACGCCATCAGCTGCTAGATTAATATCCTCACAATGACTGATAACCGGTAAGTTTAAAGCTGCTGCGCTTTCTAAAGTATCACGCATAACTAGAGCATTCATTACAGGATGACCATCATCGGATAAAGCTACTACTCCAGCTTCTACAAGTTCATTTATTCTAACTATTTCCTTACCTTCCAAACCTTTTGTTATGGCACCAATGGGATAAACCCGAACTATTCCCTCTCGTTCTGCTTTCTCCTTTATAAAATTGATAATCTTAACATTATCTGCAACGGGGCTAGTATTTGCCATACAAGCTACAGCTGTAAAACCCCCAGCAGCTGCAGCTCTAGTACCTGTAGCAATCGTCTCTTTATGCTCATAACCTGGTTCACGTAAATGTACGTGCATATCAATTAGTCCTGGAGTAACAATTTTATCTTCTGCATCAATTACTTTAGCTCCAGGAGGAATATCTATTTCTTCCTTAATTAAGACTACCTTTTCATCTTTTATCAAGATGTCACATTGGAAATCCAATTCCTGACTAGGATCGATTACTCGTCCTCTCTTAACTAATATCACCTGTTAATCACACCTTAAAATAATTACATATTTTTATAAGAATAAGCTATAGTTTTAAACAATGCAACACCTCTTTTCAGAGCATAAAAAAAATCCTTATGCCAAGGATTGGCTAATAAGGAATTTTAATAAAAACCCTCAATCCTTATTAGCCTCTCTGGACTAATTTCAAGGACTGGAAGTCTCTTCTTGGGGAAGTTGTCGTATTAAGACTTGATCGATATTATCAATTTCCTTTAATTGGACAGCAATTTCTTCATTTTTTGAAGTAGGTACGTTTTTACCAACATAATCAGCACGGACTGGTAACTCCCGGTGCCCCCGGTCAATTACTACTGCTAGCTGAATGTTTTTTGGCCGGCCGATATCAAACAAGGCATCGAGAGCGGCACGAAGTGTTCGACCAGTAAACAAAACATCATCTACTAAAACGACCTTTTTACCATTGATATCAAAAGGTATTTTTGTTTGATTAATGACCGGTTGTACATTTAAGGTCGTAAGATCATCACGGTAAAATGTAATATCCAGTATGCCAAGGGGTACTTTAACCTCTTCAATACTTTCAATTAACGCTTGCAAACGTTCAGCAAGAGGTACCCCTCTTCTTCGAATACCTACCAATACAAGATCTTCCGTACCGTGGTTATGCTCAAGAATTTCATGAGCAATACGGGTAAGAGCACGACGTAATTTATAAGCATCCATAATTTGATTTTTAACTTTAAGTTCCAACTTAATCTTCACGCTCCTTAAGGAGTAAAAAAAGCCTGCGCACTGTTAGTTTGGCGCAGGCTTAGCATACCACGAGTATCAAAATTATACTCATTTTCCCTTGCTAGCCTCACCGGACTAACTTAAAAGGATTCTTTTCATCTGTTCATAGACAGTTTAGTTGGAATCTTCCATTATGTCAAGAGATAATTTTGTATACAAAAAAATTACATTTTGAGTAATGCACTAAGGGATAATTTACTTATCGTTCGGAAACCTTTGGTCTTGGTCTTTCCTGGGGAAAACTAAAGCCAATAAATGACGCAAACCGCAAAGCCAAACGTACAGGCCAAATGGATAATTGACGTTTTAAGTTCTGGCGTTCTTTTTGTAATTCTGCGACAGTTCGCTCTAAATCTTCATTAGCAATAATAGTAGTTTGTAAACGATATTCTTGCTCTCTTAATTGTTGTTTCAACCTTGACTGTTCCGCTTGAGCATCGCTCACTGTTTTATTTAGTGTTCCTTGTAACTGCATAAGGCGGGTCTCAAGATGACTTACCCTTTTCTTAAGTGTATCCCTGTCAACCCTTAGGTTTACTAATTGTTCTTCTGCCAGATTTAATTCTTGTCTTAATTCTTCTTTACGTCGATGAAGTTTTTCTAAATCACTTAAAAGATTTTTATTTTCCTTACGTAAATCCTCTATTTGAGTAGCTAGCTTGTTTCCCTTTTGTATATCCAGATTTCCAGAATGGTCAACTTTTCCTCCTGCTATTAAACTAAATTCTTTTGAACTTTTTCCTTTTTTATCAGTTTCGATTGACAAAATTGCTGCCTCAGCACTTGCAGCTACTTCTTCCCAAGCCGAAAGGTTTTTGTTATTACTTGACTTAGATTTTAATTCATTTGGAGAAATCGACAAGGGTGTTGATTTTTTTAAGGGTAGAAGTTTATCCCAAAAATCACTTTCTTTCTTATCGTTTGCTAAGGGTAGAATAGGTTTTAAGTAGGATTTTAATAGTGTCTCCGATTTTTTATTATTGTTAGTTCTTAATGGTAGAAGTTGAAAAGAACTATCAGATTCAATAGAACTATTGATTTTGTTAGTTTTATTTTCTTTAGCCTTTGAGCTAGATTTTGCAGTTGTACTAGCTTCTTTTGCAGTATTTCCTTTAATGTTAATTTCAGGTTCTAAATAGGCCCAATGGATTAGGCCCCAACGACCATCTTTAAGCCTTAAAAAACGGCCATCAGAAACCAACTTACGTTCTCCTGCTATCTCAGGTTTACCAAGCTCTTTTAATTCTTTATTTATCTCATCGACTCTTAAAGCACCGCCTTCCGCCTGGAGAATACGATGAGCAGCATCATTCTCTTTTAGCCCATCAAGACGTAAGCACCAAAGACCCTTTCCTTCACTTCGGAAACAAGGATTTTTGGTTAGACAGCGATTAACATTTTTTTGTACCTTATTTATTGCTTGGTCAGTCAATAAATCTTTTTGTGCTTTCTTAACCAAGTGATCTGCTTTTTGCGGAGAATATTCGAATAAATTTAGTTTAATAAAATCTGTAAGGGAATCTAGCTTTCCTGTAACTTTAACTTTAGCTACTTTTGGTGCCGGTAAATTTTTATGTTTTTTGGCCATAGATGTCCACCTCTCCTGATTTTTAGGTTTTTACCACTAATTACCAGGTATATTTGACATCCATCAGTTATTTTCCTTCCAAAATATTGGTATATTATGTAAAAATATGGAACTTAAGGCACCAAACCCATATAGGTATAGTTAACAAAGAAAATAAGGTTGTTACTACCACCCCTTCAGATACCAATTTGAAATCGCCATCATATTTCCGAGCCACAGCTGGAGCAATAGATGCAACTGGCATTGCTGTTTGCATTACAATTAAAATACGAGTAATATTATCCCAACCTGAAAAAAATAACAATGCAACCAAGGTTAAAAAAGGGAAAAAAATTAGTTTGACAAAAATAATTAGATACAAAATCTTCTTACTTGTTAGTAAACGAATATCTGACTTAGCCAACATAGAACCTACTAGAATTAAAGCTAACGGTATTGTAGCTTGACCAAGGGTATTCATAGGATTAAAGACAACTTCGGGTATCTGTAAATGTAATAAAGCTAATGTAAAACCAATAATGATTGCTACTACATTAATATTAAAAACTTTACGCCAATCCAAACCACTGTGTTTATGCCCCTGCATTAACCTGACCCCCAAAATCCAAAAAAGGAAATTATGGCCTAGAGAATAGATTGCTGCATAAAAAACACCCAAGCGTCCAAATAGTATATAAGCTACCGGAAAACCTAAATAGGTTACGTTCCCAAAGGTTGAAGTAAAGCAAAAAGCATAATTCTCCTTTGGGGGCAAACTTAAGTAACTTGCTGTTAAGGTAGTAATAAGATAGGAAAGTATAACTAGTAATAAAGAAGCAGCTAGAATTAACCATGCGTTGGTTAATTGTTTACTGGAAACCTCAAAATTCATCGAAGTGATAGTTAAAGCCGGCATCGTAAAATAAAAAATAATATCCGATATAACTTTATCACCTTCGCTATTTAAGATTTTTTTATTTCTTCCTATAAACCCCAGAAAAATATAGAAAAAAAGTGCACCAACCTGAGCACTTATATTTAACAGCTGAATCAAAACTAATTCATTCCTTATCGTCTAAATTTTTTAGTTATAATTATTCCTTTCGGAAAATCAGAATATTTTGATGGGTAATGTTTGGTACAAATACGGATTTTACTGCATAAGGTTTTAGACGGCGACGTGTAGCTTTATTTGACCAAATTTTAACCCCTTTAAATTTAAAGCCAATTTCACGCAAAACCTCTGAAACTAAAAATCCCATAGGTACATACTCACCATTTTGATAACGATCCCCTATAATCATCACTAAATAACGCCCTGGGAGTAATACCCGTTTAATTTCCTTGCCTATATTCTTTATACGCGATAAAAAAACATTTAGATTAGGAGCCTGTCCCAAATCATCTTCCTGCCATTTTGATTGCATATTAAAATTAGTTTCTTTATTGAAACCCTTAGCACCGTGATTAATGCCATAAGGAGGATCCGTTATAACAGCATGGATAGAATCTTGGGGCAAATCTTTTAAGAGCTTCAGACAATCCCCTTCTATCATTTCCCCACTAATTTCTTCCCCTTTTGTTTCTAAATCACGACGGCGAAAAACTTTGTCTACAAGTACATAATCCCTTTGGATAGCATGATAAATATCTACCCATTTAGGATTAAGCTCAAATCCTAAACTACGCCTTCCTTCCAAGGCTGCGCCTAACAAAGTTCCTCCTACCCCAGCAAAGGGATCTAATACCAGTTCATTTTTTTTAGTAAAAAAACGAATAATCTCCGCCATAACTTCTGGAGGTTTCATTGCTCCATGCTGCTTACGTAAAGAGTGAGTAGCATCAAGTGGATAGGAAGTAATATAAAGAGTGTCTGTCCAGTACAACCACTCACGTCCATCCAAATCATTTAGACGATTTTTAATTTTCCCAGCCATAAAGCTACCCCACCCTCAATCTTTTTTATCTTCTTTCAAAAGTTTTTTAGCCTGCTCAACATCAGTTTCAAGTACCTGAACCTTGACCATTCCTAAAGGGCCGGTTTTTAAGCCATATATAGTACCTAAAGCCTCACCCTGCAGCCGAACCCAAAAACCATTGCTTTCTAGCAAGCCTTGAATTAACAAAGCATTTAACCTTTCTTCAATGGTAATAGTCACCCATTTATCAGACATATTAGTTATCCCTTTCTTGCTTTATCTTTCCTTAGGCCTTCTAGAATTTTTAAAAAAACTTCCGGCGGTGGTGTTGTAAACTCTAGATATTCACCTGAGATCGGGTGATAAAAACCTAGTAAACCAGCGTGTAGTAATTGCCCAGGTAAATTCTTAAAGTCAGAACTGCGAGGACCATACTTTGGATCCCCTACCACTGGATAACCTAAATAAGACATATGTACCCTAATTTGATGGGTACGTCCAGTCCTAAGGCGGGCTTCTAATAAAGTATATTTTTCAAACCGTTCTAATACCCTATAATGTGTTATAGCATGACGGGAATTTTTTAATGTTACTGCCATTTTCTTCCTATCTACTGGATGACGTCCAATTGGGGCCTCAATACGCCCTTTGGGTTCAGGTACAACTCCATGTACAAGGGCCAAATATACCCTCTTCATAGTACGATCCTTAATTTGAGCTGCCAGCCCCTGATGAGCTAAATCATTTTTAGCAGCCACTAAAATCCCGGAAGTATCTTTATCTAAACGATGAACTATTCCCGGACGTAAAAGACCATTAATTCCTGATAAGTCTTGACAATGATGGAGTAGAGCATTAACTAAGGTTCCCTCTTTATTACCTGGAGCTGGGTGTACGACCATCCCTTGCGGTTTATTAACTATAATTATGTCTTTATCCTCATAAAGAATATCTAAATCTATAGGTTCAGGCTTTACCTCTAAAGAAGCAGGTTCAGGCAAATTAATATGAATTCGCTCATTACCTTTAACTCGATAATTTGCCTTAACTTTTTCCAAGCCTTCTAAGACAATTTTGCCTTCATTTAGCAATTGTTGAATACGAGAACGAGATACTTCTGGTATTTCCTTAGCTAGTAAAACATCAAGTCGAATACCTTTGGCATCCTCAGGTACTTCATATTCTATTTTTTTAGTCATTCATTAGTCTCCCCTATCACTAACCGGTCTTAAAATTTCCCAGCCAAGAAGAGTAACACCAGTAACAATTGCCACATCAGCAAGATTAAATACAGGCCAAAATACGAAATCTAAAAAATCAACAACGTATCCTAGTAATATACGATCAATTAAATTGCCCACTGCGCCACCAAGCATCAAGGCAAGTGCTAAGCGTAAAATTAAGCGATCAGGCTCAAAACGAAAATAGGCAAATATTATACTAATTATTACTATTAAAGTTACACCAACAAAAAGAGGGGTTTTATTAGCTAATAACCCAAAAGCGGCACCTGGATTATGTACATACGTTAAATGAAATATGGATTTGATTACTGGAAAACTTTCATTGAGTTGAAAATTAGTACGAATTAAATACTTACTTAATTGGTCTATCCCCAATATTAAAAAGACTAATAATAAAAATGGCAAACTTAATCCCTCCACTGATAATATGATGCCAGATGGTGTACTGGCCCATATCCTTCGCCAATTGGTCGGCCATGACTAATCGCATTTATAATATATTTTTTTGCTTTGTCTACCGCTTCTTTTACCGTTAAACCATGAGCTAAAAAGGCAGTTAAAGCCGCCGAAAAAGTACATCCAGTCCCATGGGTACAAATACTATCTAACCGTTCTGCTGTAAAACTATAAACTTTTTGGCCATCAAAAAAGATATCTGTAGCCTTACCTTTTAAGTGCCCTCCTTTAACTACTACATAAGGTATTCCCAGATCAAATATTTCTTTAGCTGCATCAACCATTTCCTTATCATTAGTAATTTTTCTCCCTGTTAATACTTCTGCTTCGTCTAGGTTAGGAGTAACTATCATTGCTAGAGGTAATAAATTTTTCTTCAAATCTTCAATGGCTTCAGGAGCTAAAAGGTTATCACCGCTTTTGGCAACCATGACCGGGTCAATAACTAATCTCTTTATTTTATATTCTTTTATTAATGAGGCTACGATTTCAATAATACCAGCGTTAGCAAGCATACCTGTTTTAACAGCATCTGCCCCAATATCACTTAATACAGCCTTTATCTGACTACCAACGAATTCCGGTGGTAAATCATATGCACCATGAACACCTGTTGTATTTTGGGCAGTAACAGAAGTTATAGCACAAGTCCCATAAACTTCTAAAGAAGCAAATGTTTTTAAATCTGCTTGAATCCCAGCACCTCCACCGGAATCAGAACCAGCAATAGTTAAGGCTTTATACATTATCACAATACCCCCATTTATCATCCTAATAATTACCATTATATCATGATAATCAAAGAGGATTATAGCATGGTTAAATTTCCTGTTGAACCATACGTACAATTTCAGCAATAAACTTACCAATAATAGGTAAATTTAATAAGGCTAATTTTTGTATAATGTAAAGTACAATTGCACCTAAAATGGTAAAGCCTATAGCAATTCCCAGACCTCTAGCCAATCCAGCAATAAAATTTAAGTAAATAAGTCGTCCAGGTCTCCGATATAGTTCTACCCATTCAGCAACATTCGCTTTTTCTATAGCAGTAATTAATTCTTGTACCTTTTCCGCTAACAACCTGGTTGCTTGATTGACTTCATTCAAAGCTTTGCAGTCCCCCATATATTCATTATTTAAGGATAATTTAAGTAATAAAAAGTTGTATCTAGCTTACCCTGCTTATCAAACCTTAAAACAAAAATCCTACGTTTAATTTAAAACGTAGGATTTCTCTTTTTAATATTTAACTAATTGTTTATTAACTTAACCTTCGTTTAAAACGGTTACACAACGTTCACAAAGAGTAGGATGTTCATGATGCTTACCTACTGTATCACTGACCATCCAACACCGCTCACATTTTTCTCCGTGCGCCTTATTAATATAAATTTTTAGACCAGATAGATTCTCAACTGTAATGGCCTCTTCTGGACTATCTTCTTCAGGAGAATGTAATTCTGCATGAGAAACTATCAAGATAGTTGCAAGGTCCGTTTCAATAGGTTTTAAGAACTGATATAAATCATTATTTGGATAAAGATGAACAGCAGCGTTTAAAGAGTTGCCTATATTTTGCTCTTTACGTGCTCGTTCTAAGGACTGAGTAACAGCATTTCGTACTTCTAAAATTTTGTTCCATTTCTCTTCGAGTTCCTCATCTAAAAATTCTTCTTTAACCTGAGGCCAATCAGCAAGTTGTACACTGATTAAATCCTTATTCTCTTGGGGTAAATACTTCCATATTTCTTCAGTAGTAAAACTCAGTACCGGAGCTAATAATCGAACTAGAACATTCAATGTTTCGTATATAACTGTCTGAGCAGAACGACGACCTAAGGATTGATTAGACCAGGTATAGAGACGGTCTTTAATTATATCAAGATAAACAGAACTCAAATCAACAGCACAGAAGTTATGAATAGCATGGTAGATAACGTGAAATTCATAATCCTCGTAGGCTTTGGTGATTTTTTCTACTAAACGCTGAAGTTTAACCATGGCCCAACGATCTAATTCCAGCATATCTCCACGCGATACAGCATCAGTTGCTGGGTCAAAATCATATAAGTTAGCTAATAGAAAACGACAAGTATTACGGATTTTTCGATACGATTCCGTAATTTGGCGCATAATACCAGGTGAAGCAGCAACATCCCGTCGATAATCTGCTGACGCTACCCATAACCTTAAAATATCAGCGCCTTTCTCTTTAATAATATCTTGGGGGTCAATACCGTTCCCCCTAGACTTAGACATCTTATGTCCTTCTTCATCTACCAAGAAGCCATGAGTTAGTACCTTTTTATAGGGAGCCTGTCCCTTAACAGCTACCGATGTGGAAAGAGAGGAATTAAACCATCCTCTATGTTGATCACTGCCTTCCAAATATAAGTCAGCAGGCCAACTAAGTTCCGGTCTGGTAGTTAATACAGCCATGTGACTAGACCCAGAATCAAACCATACATCCATTATATCTTTTTCCTTACGGAAATCGTTAGAACCGCATTCCGGACATTTAAACCCTTCAGGTAGTAATTCATTGGCTTCTCGGGCAAACCATACATTGGAACCATGTTCTCTAAATAATTCTTGTAAATGACTAATTGTAACATCATTTATTATTTCCTTACCACATTCAGAACAATAGAAAATAGGAATAGGTACTCCCCAGGTACGCTGACGGGAAATACACCAGTCACTACGGTCAGCCACCATGTTATAAATCCTATCTTCACCCCAAGATGGGATCCATTCAACTTCTCTGATAGCATTTAAAGCTTCTTGTCGGAAGCCATCAATGGAAGCAAACCACTGTTCAGTAGCCCTAAAAATTACTGGATGCTTACAACGCCAGCAGTGAGGGTATTGGTGTTTAATGAAACCAAAATACAACAATGTGCCTCGTTTTTCTAGTTCTTTAACGATTTCCTTATTGGCATCATCAATAAACAGACCCTCAAACTGGCCCCCCTCTTCTGTAAACCTACCTTGATTATCTAATGGAGATAATATTGGTAAGTGGTAGCGCATACCAACTTCATAGTCCTCAAGCCCATGTCCAGGTGCAGTATGAACACACCCAGTACCTTGTTCCAGAGTAACATGTTCCCCTAAAATAACTAAAGATTCCCTATCAAAAAGAGGGTTGCGACAAATAATACCCTCCAAGTCTTTACCTGTAAAGGTTTCTATTACCTCATAATCTTCAACTTCAAGAAGCTCAAAAACCTGTTTATATAATTTTTCAGCAAATAAAAGATTTTCATTTCCAGTCTTAACAAGTACATATTTAAAGTCCGGGTGTAGAGTTATAGCCACATTAGCTGGTAAAGTCCAAGGAGTGGTAGTCCAAATAACAATTGAACTGTTCTCTTCCTTAAAAAGGCCTTTAGAATTGATGACGGGGAATTTAACATAGATTGAAGGTGAACGTCTCTCCCCATATTCCACTTCGGCCTCAGCTAAAGCAGTCTCACAATCAGTACACCAATACACCGGTTTTAACCCTTTATAAATATAGCCTTTTTTGGCCATTTCACCGAAAACGCCAATTTGAATAGCCTCGTATTCTGGATCTAATGTAACATAAGGATGATCCCAGTCACCTCTAACTCCTAAGCGCTTAAATTCTTCTCTCTGAATATCAACATATTTAAGCGCATAATCACGGCATCGGTTTCTAAATTCAACAGTATCAATAGCATGACGGTCAAGGCCTAAATTCTTAATAGCCTGCTGTTCAATAGGTAGACCATGAGTATCCCACCCTGGTACATATGGTGAGTTATAACCGTTCATGGAACGATACTTAATAATAATATCCTTAAGGATTTTGTTTAATGTATGACCCAAATGTAAATGGCCATTAGCATAGGGAGGTCCATCATGGAGAATAAACTTAGGTTTTTCTTTGTTAGCCTCCTGAACCTTATCATAAATTTTGTTTTCTTCCCAGAATTTCAGAATTTCGGGTTCGCGCTGTGGTAAATTGGCTCTCATAGGAAATTTAGTCTTAGGTAAATTTAAAGTTTTACTGTAATCCACGTTACTACGCCACTCCCTTGAAAATAACTAGCCCCTAATAATAGGGGCATATCATTAAGAGCTATAGAATATAATCTAAATAGCTTTTCCCATAGAAATCCTATTATGTATGATTATATCCATATTTATAGGATAGGGTCAAGTTATGACGCTTGTTTTGCTTCAGTTTCCTCCTGATAGGTTTTATTTTCCCCAATAAAGACAGAAGTAGCTGCTTCTATATCCCCATTTAACAAATCTAATTGAGCCTCAAGAAATGAACGTAAACGCATCTTAAAACTCTCAGTTTGGGCTTCAAGATCACTTCGGTACCGTTGTGCCTTTTCTACTTGAAGCTTTGCTTTGTTTAAAATCTCCTTAGCCTGATTTTCTGCTTCCTGCAAAATAAGATTAGCTTCTCTCTGGGCATTTGTACGAATTTCTTCAGCAGATTGTTGCGCCATAAGTAAAGCATCTTTTATAGTTTGTTCAAGATTAGCATATCGTTGTAATTCTTGAGTTAAACTTTTATTCTTTTCTCTGAGTTCCTGAAGTTCCCTATATACTTGTCCATAATCTTTTAATAATTGTTCTAAAAACTCATCAACCTCTTCACAGCTATAACCACGAAAAGTACGATGAAATTCTTTTTTATTAATATCGAGGGGTGTTAGCATTTTGTTTGCCTCCTACCACAAATGCAGGATAAAACTTAAAATCATACGTTCAATTAGTTGTAAAACTAAAACTGCAATAACAGGAGAAAAATCTACAGGAATACTGCTCCTTGGCATAAGCCGACGAAAAGGAGCCAAAACAGGTTCAGTAATCTCGTAGATAAAACGAATTATAGGCTGATAGGGATTATGGGGAAACCAGGATAAAAAAATCCGTGCAATAATCAACCAATTCAATACCTCAAATGCAACACGAACTACAACTGCTAACATTGGCATTTGGTTCTACTCCTTACTTAAACTTTTAGCCCGATTTGCAGCCGCTTCGACAGCCTGAATTACTGCCCCACGAACACCCCTGTCCTCCAGAACAGATAAACCTGCGATTGTAGTTCCTCCAGGAGATGTAACCCGATCCTTTAATATACCAGGGTGCTCCTTAGTAGTCTGTACCATTTTGGCTGCCCCAACAACAGTTTGAGCCGCTAATTGTAACGCTATCGGTCGGGCAAGTCCCTGTTTAACACCACCATCTGCTAAAGCCTCGATAATTAAATAGATATAAGCAGGTCCGCTACCGCTAAGGGCAGTAACTGCATTTAATTGTTCTTCTGGTAATACTAAAACCTGACCAATGGAACGAAAAATAGATAATGCCTGATTTAAAACCTCTTCTTTTACCAACTTATTTGGCGAGAGAACCGCTATCCCCTCACCAATCAGAGCAGGTGTATTAGGCATAGCCCTGACTATCGGTACTTCCCCTAAGTAACCTGATAGTTTATTTAAAGTAACCCCTGCAGCAATAGATATAACCAACTTATTTGTTTCAACCTTAATATCTCTTAAAGCGTCGTCAAGGTTTTGGGGTTTAACCGCTATAATAATTATATCAGATTTCCCAACCAACTCTTCTCGATTTTTTGCTGTCGTTATATTAAAAGTCCCTTTTAATTTCTCTACCCTTTGTGGTCTTATATCATAAGCCAATATTTGCTCTGGTTTAACCAATTGGTTTTTAAGTAAACCTTGAATTATCGCTTCTCCCATGGCACCAGCGCCTATAAACCCTATAAATAAATCCAATGCTAAACCCCCTATTTACCTGCCCGACTAGCTAACTTTAACCAATTAGCACCTTCAGTTTTATCTTCGACTAAATCACCACTTAAATCAACATTACTTGAGGTGAATAGAAAAATACCATTAGTTACTTTACGTACACGGCCTCCTAAAGCAAATGTGGCCCCACTTAGAAAATCTATAATCCTCCTTGCCTCATCAATAGATATATCTTCTACATTTACAATTAATGGACGATAATTTTTCAGATTTTCAGCTAACGTAGCAGCTTGATCAAAGGATTTTGGTCGGGTAACGACCAAACGCATAGCATTGCGTGCTGTCGGCAATCCAACTACTTTTAGTTTACCGCCTTGCGGTATTGGTACTGATTGAGATTCTTTATCTGTTTGTAATTCATCATCTTTTAAGCTTTCCTCATTACCGTAACCCAGCCAATTCATCAACCCATCCCAAAAAGCCACTACAACCACCCCCAACTATTTCAAATATGTCCGCTCTCCAAATATAGCCGAACCTATTCGTACGAGGTTAGACCCTTCTTCTATAGCTATCTCAAAGTCGTTTGACATACCCATAGAAAGATATTTCATTTGTACATTTGGAAGATTTAAAGACTCAACTTCTCGTTTCAAAGAAGCCATTTTCCGAAAAACAGGCCGAACTTCTTCAGGATCTGTTACATAAGGAGCAACTGTCATAAGCCCACATACTGTAAGACCTGTCCATCCAGACAGCTCTCTTGCCATCGGAACTACTTCTTCAGGAGATATACCATACTTACTTTCCTCTCCTGCGACATTAACCTCTAATAGGATATTTACTTTACTTTCTGCACTCATTGCTCGTTTGTTTAACTCTTTCGCTAACTCAATACTATCTACCGAGTGAATTAAAGAAACAGAATCCCATATCTTTTTAACTTTATTTCGTTGGAGATGACCAATCAAATGCCAATTAACGTTTTCAATAGCCGGTTGCTTACTCAAAAGTTCCTGTACACGATTTTCTCCCAAATCCCTAATACCTAAATCAACGGCTTCTTTAATACGTTCCACTGGAACCGTTTTAGTTACCGCTACTAAAGTTATGTCTTCAACTTTACGTCCACTCCGACGAGCTGCCGCCTCTATTTTATCCTTAACGAAGGTAATATTTTCTGTCAGGCTAGTCATTTTTTCCCTCCGCATAATTTTTTATACTTTCTACATTTTTTTGATAAATCCTGCCTTTTTCTTGAAATAAAGAGCTTATTTATTAATAATCCACCGAGCCAAATGGGGGGTTAAAATTACTTCCGTTGCTGTTTCAAGACCCTCTACAGCCACTTGCTCCCCAATTTGACCCTTTACAGTTACAGGTTTCCATTCAATGTTACTTACACCAAGAATATATACGCCTTTTTCTCCGCTTGCTCCCTCAATGATTGCAGAAGCTGGAACTATAATTCCTGAATAATAATCAACTATTGCTGTCAGGGTCATTTCCCTCGGTACGAGCCAAAGATCATCCCATGTAGCAACTTCCATAATAACATCATAGCTGTTTCCACGTTTTTGAATATGTTCAATTTGGGCTCTATATGTTTTTCCAATGTCGGGAATTTCCAGCTTTAGCCTTTTTCCTGTCTTAAATCCAGAAGGTAAATTTTCAATAGAAGTAAATAATTTTATAGGTGCTAAATTATTTACAATACGAATAACCGCTGTTCCCGCCTTTACCTGGCCATTAGCTGTTATAGGCTTTGCTAAACTAACTAGTCGTTTTATCTCTTTATAACCAAGATTCCTTAAAGAACTTGGTTGTAAAGATTTTTCTAAACCATCAGTCTGGTAGGATACTTGCCCTGAAAATGGAGCTTTAAACTTTATCTCTCCCGATTGATTGGCAACTGGCAAAAATCGAGCAATAGTAGCACCTATCGGTACTCGTTCCCCTTCTTTAACCAATGAAATCAGGGTTCCAGTTACTGGGGTAGCTAGAACCTCTTCTTCTCTGGCAATATAGACTTTTATAGCAAGCTTGTCCTCTAGAACACCGCTATATACTGTTTCCACTCTTAAAAAAATCTGGCTTATTGATTTAATACCCCACCCTAAACCATGCCAAATGACTAATCCTAAAAATATTAAGAAAAAAATACGTAGGATTATTATCCTGGGTTTAGGTGAGCGCTTTTTTTGATGAAAACTTTTAGGAACATAAGGTCTTTTCATGGCCAACTACCTCAAAGATAATAAAGCTGCTTGACGACCGGTAACACCGTTGGCAGCCCTGTAAGAAAAGAAAATATCACTGGAACACCTGGTACATATATCAGCGGCACTTATGTTTTCAGACTTTAACCCTGCAGCTTTTAATCCAAGATAATTAGCCTTAGGTAAATCAAGACGATAGTGATTATCTCCATCAGACATAAGTACACTATCGTGCCAAGCCAAATGCTCCCTAACCGCTTTGGCAACCTTGTTATCAATCTGATAACAACAAGGACCTATTGCGGGACCAATAGCTGCTATTAACTCGTCGGGTTGACTACCAAATTCTTTAATCATTTTTTTAACTGTGTGTAGCCCAATTTGAAGAATAGTCCCCCGCCAACCCGCATGTGCCAATCCAATAGCTCGATTTATTGGATCAACAATAAAAATGGGAACACAATCAGCATAAAATGTTACTAAAGTTAGACCAGGTTCATTTGTAACTATAGCATCAATACCCTTTAATACCGTTTCTTTATCATAAGCGCCTCGGCCGGCATCCTTTTGTCTTACTGAAGCAACCTTATTACTATGAATTTGTTCCCCGATAACCCAATTTTCCAAAGGTAGCTCTAATAACTCTGCCAATAAAGATCTATTGGCAAGTACAGTCTCAGAACTATCTCCTACATGAAGTCCTAAATTTAAGCTATCATAAGGTGGTTGGCTGTTTCCTTTAATCCGGCTGGTATAAACCGCCTTTACCGGCGCTTGCTTTTCTAAAAATTCAAGTTCAAAAAAAACAATTTCCTTTGTCTGTTTTTTAGTAAAAGAAGCCAAAATAACCACCTCTCTTAATTTATTATAACATTTCAGTTATTAAATCTTAAGACTTTTGCTTATGCAAAGGAACAGTACTACTATGACTTTTAACCAAAATAACATCAACACCAATTTTTATAACATTTTCCCAAGGTATAATTAAGTCTTCTTCTCTTCCAAAAAACAACTTAAACCTCCCCCCCTGTGATGGGAGAATCAAAGCTCTAACCTTTCCAGCCTCTAAATCCAGGTCAATATCTTTAATCATTCCTAAACGTTTCCCATCCACTACATTTATTACTTCACGTTGGCGTAGTTCAATTACCCTAATCAATACCTCCACCTCCGAATAAACCTCCCCCCTTGTACAATAAATTATATGTTTACAAGTAGATAAAAATAAAAAAACCAGCATTATTGCTGGTTTAATGCCATAAAGCTATCAAATTCTCTTTTGATTTCTTAAAAACTTCAACAATTTTCCATCTAACCTGTACAGTTTCTTCCGTTTCATGTTTTATTACTGGTATGTCATCTTTCGTTGTTGATTTCCCTGCGACATCTACTAAACAGAGTGGAGGAAATAAGACACACCACCAGTTTTGGCCTTCTCCTTTACCAATAATCAATTTAACAGATTCATATTCTCCTGCTGGTAAAACTATATCTCCATATGCCCTTGTAGGAAAATAAAAATCTCCAAACTCTGTTTTGACATCATAATCTTTACCCTCAGACCTTATCTGAGCCTCAGCGGCAGCGGTTATTGCATCCAAATTAAAACTAACGCATTGACGTGCTGAAATAATATTGTCTCCCTCTGCCAAGCGTTGACCAACACTAGCTAAAACTGCATCACGGACATGACGTTTTAATTCTTGATCTGAAGGAGTATCACTATTAGCAATAACATGAAGCCTAATTAGATTCTTAGAATTATAAGCTGAAACTACTTCCTTGCTATAATTGGTAGACCAACCAATTAACACAAATCCCCCCAGCAAAATAAATAAAAAGATGCTCTTCCTCGTTAAAAACATTCCTTGATACACTCCTCACTTCTCAATATGTTTGCGCATATGTTGTAAAGCAGCTTTTTCAAGCCTTGAAACTTGCGCTTGAGATATACCTATCTCTTCAGCGACTTCCATTTGAGTTTTACCTTCAAAAAACCTCAATGATAAAATCAATTTCTCCCGAGAATTTAATTTATTTAAGCCTTCTTTAATAGCTATATTTTCCAGCCAACTACCATCCTGGTTTTTGTCATCACCAATCTGGTCCATTACAAATATTGGATCACCACCATCATGGTAAATAGGTTCAAAGAGTGAAACAGGTTCTTGGATTGCATCCAAGGCAAAAATGACTTCTTCTTGAGGTATATTTAGTTCTCGAGCAACTTCACCTACAGATGGCTCTCTAGATAATTTATTAACTAAAGAGTCTCTTATTTGCAAAGCTTTATATGCTACATCTCTTAAGGAACGACTAACTCTTATTGGGTTGTTGTCTCTCAGATATCTTCTGATTTCACCAATAATCATTGGTACAGCATATGTTGAAAATCTTACATTTTGGCTTAAATCAAAATTATCTATGGCTTTAATTAGCCCTATACAGCCTACCTGAAAAAGATCATCAACATATTCACCGCGATTAGTAAAACGCTGGATAACACTTAATACCAGACGCAAGTTACCTTGTATAAGCTTTTCACGAGCTTTAGTTTCCCCTGATTGTAGCTGTTGGAAAAGCTCACGCATTTCTTCATTCTTCAACAAAGGTAACTTGGAGGTATTCACACCACAGATTTCCACTTTGTTAATAATCATCTGGCGAGATACCTCCTAGATTTTTGTTCTGGAATAATTATTACCATGCCTACCTGCTTTTATACAGTTTAAAAAAAGCAAAAATAAAAAGGAGCCAAATGGCTCCATAGTTAAATTCATTAAACCCTTATTCCATACGGCTTATTTCCTTACGTAATCGTTTAATTATTCGCTTTTCTAGCCGCGAAATATAGGATTGGGATATACCAAGAATATCTGCTACTTCCTTCTGAGTCTTTTCAATTCCATCCATAAGACCAAACCTGAATTGCATAATCTTCCTTTCACGAGGAGATAATTTACGCATAGCTATTTGTAAAAGTTTGCGATCAACTTCTTCCTCTATTGATTTATATATAATATCATTTTCTGTCCCCAAAACATCAGAAAGTAAAAGTTCATTACCATCCCAATCAATATTTAGAGGTTCATCAAAAGACACTTCAGACCTAACTTTATTATTGCGCCGTAAGTGCATTAAAATCTCATTTTCTATACATCGTGAAGCATAAGTAGCCAGCTTTATTCTTTTTTTGGGATTAAAGGTATTAACAGCCTTAATTAAACCTATAGTTCCAATAGAAACCAGGTCTTCTATACCCACTCCAGTATTTTCAAATTTACGAGCAATATATACTACCAAACGAAGATTACGTTCTATCAAAACCTTTTTAACGGCAGCATCACCTTTTTCAAGGCGCAAGAGCAAGCTAGACTCTTCATCATTGGAAAGAGGTGGTGGTAAGGCCTCACTACTACCCACATAATGTACTTCGTCAGCCCACTTAAAACTACCAATTAAATAATTGAAAAATCTATATAGTTTAAATTTAATTGTGTTTGTAAAATTCACGGGCATTCCCCCTAAAGCCCCATACTAAGATCTAACAAATCTGGATGTAATAAAGCCCTATAGTTACCTTCCGGTGATAACCGTTTTTTGTATAAGCCAACAATAACCTCATTGACCTTAATCATTCTCTCATTAGTTACAACAACTACCTCATCAGGACGCAAACCTAATAACAATCCTTGGCTTTGACCAAGAGATTGGTAAGGAATAAGATGAAGCCTGCTTGCCCACGGCGTTGTAGTCAAAGAGTTCACTAAACTATTTAAATCGGGTTCATCATTTGTGTATTCTTTAATAATTTCCGAAGGCAAAATTTCCTTTAACGCACTATATTCCACAATAATTACCGGTTTTTGAGAAAGGGGGTCCCGTAAACTGTTTCCTGTGTCAACCAATGCCTTGACGACTCTACGTTGCCCCGCAAAATTAATAACTATTGGCAAACGGAGAATATGCTGCCAAAAGTTTTTTTTAATCCATGCTGTACCCCAATATGCCATAACCAAAGCTGCAATTATAGCTGCCAATAGCCATTTATAGCTAATATTAGAAACAAAAGTAAGGGCAGTACCCATTACAGGGATCTCGAATTCCCCTCCACCCAAGAAAATTGCCCCTAGCATGGCTCCTCCCATAACAAAAGCAGTTAGATAAAAATATGCCAGCACTTGTAAAAACCGCCGTACGTTTAAAGGATAAAATGAAATAAAAACCATTAGAACAGAGAAAATAATTTTAACTGCCATTAATAACATAAAGTGTTTGGAAGGAGATAATATAGATAAAGAGTAAAGAGCACCTACGGCTGATCCAAAAAACAATCGCCAAAAAGAAGTATATAATTGTCCCAATTTCGCTGTTGTCCAAAGGATGAGATAGTCTAAAGCTAAGTTAATTAAAAATATTATGTCAAGATAAACAATCTTCGAATTGACCACCCCTCTCCCTGGCACAACAGCAGTAATTATTACCATGATATGTTCAATATGGCAATATAATAACTGGTTTTATTATATAACTTTTATTAACAAAAATTTGTCATAAACTGGCAATAAAAAACCTGTTGCATTTTTTAGCAACAGGTTTAATAAAATAATTATAAATAAATTTTGTTCGGAGAAACTATCTTCGACGGAGGAAAGCCGGAATATCTAACTCATTGATATTAAAGGGTTTTATGTTCAAATCTATATCCTTAGTTGCAGCGACTTGATCCTCTGCCATATCGGCTTTTGCTTCAAATCCAGTGGCAATTACTGTTACACGAATTTCATCTTTTAAACTTTCATCAATAACTGCTCCGAAAATTATATTTGCATCTGGGTCAGCAGCTGCAGCCACAATTTCAGCTGCCTCATTAACTTCTAAAAGACCTAGATTACTACCACCGGTTATGTTCAAAAGAACCCCTTTGGCCCCATCAATGGAAGTCTCTAATAAAGGACTTGAAATTGCCATCTTTGCAGCTTCTGCTGCTCGGCGTTCTCCTGTGGCTCGACCAATACCCATAAGAGCCGAACCAGCATCTGTCATTATTGTTTTAACATCAGCAAAATCTAAGTTAATCAACCCTGGTACCGCAATAAGGTCTGATATACCTTGAACACCCTGACGTAAAACATCATCAGCAATACGGAAAGCTTCAATAATAGAGGTTTGTTTGTCAGCTACCTGCAACAAACGGTCATTGGGAATGATAATCAGGGTATCCACCTTTGATTTTAATTCGGTAACACCTGCTTCAGCCTGGGTTGCTCTCTTTTTCCCTTCAAAACTAAAGGGACGAGTAACAACACCTACCGTAAGAGCCCCAGCTTCCTTAGCTATCTCAGCTACAACAGGGGCAGCACCAGTACCTGTTCCACCGCCCATACCTGCTGTAACAAAAACCATATCAGCCTCTTGTAACCTTTGGGCCAATTCTTCACGGCTTTCTTCAGCTGCTTTTTGACCAATTTCAGGATTAGCTCCAGCACCCAAACCTTTTGTAAGCTTTGTACCAATCTGAACTTTTTGTTCTGCTTGACATAAACGTAAAGCCTGAGCATCAGTATTTACACTAATAAATTCTACACCCCGTAACCCTGCAGCAATCATGCGGTTAACGGCGTTATTTCCCCCTCCGCCTACTCCAACAACTTTAATGGTGGCAAATCGATTAAGATCGCCATCCTCAAACTCCAGCACCCGAAACTCCTCCTTTTTAGACTCAAAAAAGTTCTCGCCACCAGTCTTTAATTCTAGTTAAAAAATTTTCCCACGCCGTTTCTCTTGTAGAAGATACTTGACTATATGCCAAACGTTCAGCTCCATATTTAACTAAACCAACAGCCGTGGCATATGCTGGTGACGATACCATATCTGATAGACCCCTGGTTCCTTCTGGTAAGCCTAATCGTACTGGCATATCTAAAATCTCTGTGCCCAACTGGGTTATCCCTTCAAGTTGGGCTCCCCCGCCGGTAAGAATAACCCCCCCTGGAAGGAGACCCTGAAACTGAGAAGCAGCTATTTCTTGACGTATTAAAACAAATATTTCTTCTAATCTTGGCTCAATTATAGAAGCCAGTATTTTTTTAGAGACTTCCCTCTTTTCTTTTCCTCCTATAGATTGTATTTCAATAAATTCATTATCAGGCATTAAATCTTTTAAAACACAACCGTGTTCCTTTTTTATTTTTTCAGCCTGTTTTATAGGTGTACGTAAACCCACAGCTAAATCGCTGGTTATATGTTCACTTCCAACAGGCAAAACACTTGCAAACCACATAGAGCCCTGAATTATAATGGCAATTTCCGTAGTACCTCCACCAATATCTACTACCACAGCCCCAAGTTCTTTTTCAGCCTGTTGTAGCACCGCTTCAGCAGAAGCCAAAGGGTTTAATACCAATTCATCTACTGATAAACCTAATCGCTGTACACTTTTCATTGTGTTTTGAACAGCAGCCCCAGCTGCTGTAACAATCTGAGTTTCTACTTCTAGGCGAGACCCAGTCATACCTACTGGATCCATTACACCATCATAACCATCAACAATGTACTGTCTCGGTAATACATGAATAATTCGTCTTTCAGCCGATAATGGAATAACCCGAGCTGCTTGAAGGACTCGTTCAACATCTTCAGTTCCAATCTCCCCGTCTTCACCAGATATAGCTACTACCCCTTTATTGTTAACGGAACTTATATGAGGACCTGTAATACTGACATATGCAGACTGGATACGACAACCACTCATACGTTCAGCCTGCTCAACAGCTTCTTTAATAGCTCGAGTTGTATGTTCAATGTCAACAATAATTCCTTTTCTTAAGCCTCCAGACGAGGTTTCTCCAAGGCCAATGATATTCAGGCGGCTTTCAGGAGTAATTTCTGCCACCACGGCGACCACCTTGGTGGTGCCAATATCTAGACCACAAACTAGACTTTCTCTGGGCAAACTCCGGCACCTCCAAGTTCACCTATCTAAGGATGAAAATTCAACATAAGTTTGCCTTTCCCTTTTTTTACAAAACGCTTTTTTATTTCCTTTTTAGCAAATGTCGTCGAATACTGGCAAAGTTCTGAAAAAGTCTTACTCCAAACGCTACAACAGCAGCTAAATACAATTCAACTCCCAATTGATCTCCTATATATGCAAGAAATGCTGCCAGTAAAGTATTAGAAAAAAATCCTGTTAAAAATATTGAATTATCAAAGTTATCTTCCATATTAGCTCTTAATCCCCCAAAAACAGAATCAAGAGCAGCAAGTACAGCCACCGACATATACTTACTGTATATTACCGGTATTTTTACAGGTAAAAGGAGGCCAACTATAACCCCAAGGATAAGACCTAGTAATGGTATCCACATATTTTTTTACTCGCTCCTTTTTAACCTAATCCTAGTTAGTTAGAGGATTGGCTAAATTTAATTACCGGTGGCCCTTCAAAGCTAACGTCAATATATTCAACATTTTCAGTACCATTAAGACCGTTCAACGCTTTATGTATTTTCGCCATTTTATTTGCCACTTCGTTTTCATCACCATATTTAATTATAATATTACCAGCCCATATAAATTGTAAAGAATTAGGTGAGGTTGCTATTATTTCACGAATCTGATTTAAATCTTCAGAGGAAATTTGTTTTACCACATTTAAAGCAACCTTGAGACGTTCATCATTAACTAAACTCCCTGGCCCTATATCCTTTAATTTATCTAAACCTGTAATAAGCGGTAGATTTATCTTTCCTACCTTTTCAACACGCTGCATAATTACACCTTCACCGTCGACCAGGAAAAAATTGCCTTGATTAAAAATAATCGCCTTTGGATTTCTTTCCTTTACATTTACTGTTAAAGTATTTGGCCACCGTCTATTAATTTTTACATCAGCAATTAAGGGATGAGTCTTTAGACGCTTTTCAATATTTGATGTATCTAATTGCCAAAGATTTGTGCCTTTTGAAACTGCCATTAAATTTTCTACTTCTTTGGCTTCAATATGTCTGTTACCAGTTATTACTAAATGTTTAAACCCAAAAAAACCTGAATGAATAAAGTAAAATAAAGCCGTTACTGTAAATAAAAAAATTAATAATAAAAGAAAATTAATCCTACGCCTTCGATAAACTCGAGGTGAATATTTTTGAACAGCCATTTTTTAACCCCATTTAATGCCATTATACCAGAAAGATACAGCCTGTCTACCCAATAACTATAAGGAACCGGTATTCACAGAACACCGGCTTAATTTTTAATTTTTCGTTCAATTTGAGCTCCTAATTTTTGAAAGCTTTTTTCAATTTGCTCATAACCGCGGTCTATATGGTTAATACCTTCTATTATAGTTTCACCTTCGGCCATTAAACCGGCTATAACTAAAGCTGCCCCAGCCCTAAGATCAGAAGCCTCTACATTACTCCCGCTTAATGACCGAACACCATTTACAACTGCTATCTGTCCTTCTACCTTTATATCGGCTCCAAGTCGTCTTAATTCAGCTACATGTTTGAATCTATTTTCAAAAATACTCTCAACTAAAACACTAGTCCCTTCAGCAACAGTCATCAAAGCCATAAGTTGAGGCTGTACATCGGTAGGGAAACCAGGATAGGGCAAAGTCTTACAATCAACAGCCTTTAACCGTTGCGGACCCTTAACACGAATTCCATCTTTGTAAATTGATATTTTAGCACCCATTTCTTTAAATTTAGCTAAAACTGATAGAAAATGTTGAGGCAAACATGATTTTATTAATATGTCACCACCTGTACCTACTGCTGCTGCTAAAAATGTAGCAGCTTCTATTCGATCAGGTATAATTTTATAACTTGTTCCGTCAAGTTCCTTTACCCCTTCAATTACAATAGTTCCCTCACCAGCTCCACTAATGCAAGCACCTATATTATTTAGAAAATTCTGCAAATCGATGATTTCCGGTTCCCTGGCGGCGTTATGAAGATTAGTAACACCATCTGCTAGAACGGCAGCCATCATTAAATTTTCAGTAGCTCCAACACTAGGAAAATCTAAATATATATCTGTACCTCGAAGACCTTTTGTCTTAGCCTCAATAAAACCCTGTTTCTCAGTAATTTCTGCCCCCATAGCTGCTAATCCCTTAAGGTGTATATTCATAGGACGAGAGCCGATAGCACAACCTCCAGGATAGGGAACCCGAAAATAATGATACCGTCCTAATAGGGGACCCATAACCAAGTTTGAAGCTCTTAATTTACGCATTAATTCTGAAGGTACTTCGGGATTAACCGTCGGTGTTGGCACTATTACAAGTTCACGGCCATTGGCCTCTACACCTAAACCAATGGAACGGATAACATTACTCATTGTAACAACGTCTTGTAGTAAAGGAACACCTTCTAGGTGACATTCTCCTGTTGCTAGAATTGTAGCTGCAATTATGGGTAAAGCTGCATTTTTAGCCCCATGAACTTCTATTGAACCTTCAAGGCTTCTTCCTCCGGTAGCAACAATAATATTTTTCAAGGCCTATCCCTCCCCAAAGCTATAGGCCTTCACCCCAAACTTCAATTTCAAGTTCTAGTTTAATTCCAAATTGGTCATATACGGCATCCTGAATTTTTGATATTAGCTCTAAAACATCACTAGCCTTGGCTTGACCTCGATTAATAATAAAATTAGCATGCTTTTCAGACACTTCTGCCTCGCCTACTCGCCAACCCTTGGCTCCTACTTTCTCAATTAATTGCCCTGCATAATGTTCAGGGGGGTTTTTGAAAATACTACCAGCATTTGACCATTTAATTGGTTGGGTTGAATGACGACGCGCTAAAATTTCCTTTATCTTTTCTCTGCTAAACCCACTATCTGTAAAAGGCAATTCTAAATTAACTGACACCACTATGCCTTCCTGTTTTATTGAACTATTGCGATAGGAAAAGTTTATATCTTTACGGTTTAGAAGCTTCCGTTCGCCATCAAGCGTAAGTACTTCTACTCCCTTAACAACATCTCCTAAACAACCTGCAGGTGTTCCTGCATTCATTACCACTGCTCCACCAATAGTTGCAGGAATGCCTGCAGCAAATTCTAGCCCTCCAAGTCCGTTCTCTGTTACCACTTGTAATAATCGAGGTAATAATACTCCACAATCAGCCTGTATATTCTGACCATCAACATTAATTTTACATAAGTTCTTAGTTTGTATTACTAAACCTCTTACACCACCATCTTTAACTAGAAGGTTTGAACCGTTACCCATGATGTAAACGGGTAACCCTTTACGATTGGCAAAATCTAAACAGAATGACAACTCTTCCTGTTTCAATGGCTGAACAAATAAATCAGCTGGACCTCCAACCCTCCATGTCGTATAGCGGCTTAAAGGTTCATTTGTTTTAACCGGAAAAGTTAAATTTTTTTGTAATTCTTTAGCCAAGGTTGTTAATGACGACATTTAAGTTCCCACCTCGGGTAAAGCTTGTTGACTTTGGAGATATTGTGCTAAACTTACTCCTACTTGCCAAACATCTCCAGCCCCCAAGGTTAGAATTATATCTCCATTAATATAATTGTTTTTTAAAAAATTCAGGGTTTCATCTAATGTAGGTAGATAATATACTTCGGGGTGACCTGCTTTGCTCATTTCTCTAGTTATTAATTCAGCAGAAACTCCGGGTATAGGAGCTTCCCCGGCAGCATAAATATCATTAATGACTACCACATCCGCTTTATGAAAAGCCTGCCCGAATTCCTTATAAAAATGCTGAGTACGAGTATAACGATGGGGTTGGAAGACTGCTATTATCCGTCTTGCTCCAAGCTGACTTGCGGCTTCAAGAGTTGACTTAATTTCAGTCGGATGGTGGGCATAGTCATCAATAACCCATGTATCCTCATCCCATAAAATTTCGAAACGACGGCCAACACCTCGAAATTTACCTAAAGCATTATTTATAATTTTAAACGGTATGCCCAGTTGATGGGCTACAGCAAATGTTCCCAGAGCATTCAATATATTGTGCCGCCCAGGTACCTTCAAAGTCAGCTTTCCTAAATATTCGTCATGATAGTAAACAGAGGCACGACTACCTATTCCATAAAATTCAAGATTATCTACTCGATAATCTGGAGTTCCATTAAACCCATATGAGATTACATCGGTAGAAACCTTACTAGCTAATGCTGCTAACTGAGAGTTATCTGTACACAAAACTGCTTTTCCAGTTGAACTGATATTATTAATAAAAGTAATAAAAGCATTAATAATTCGATCAAAACTATTATAGTAATCAAGATGGTCTGCCTCGATATTAGTCACAAGGGCCATTTGCGGCTTCAACCGCAGAAAAGAACCGTCACTTTCGTCGGCTTCCGCTACCATATAAGGTCCTTGACCTACTAAAGCATTTCCACCAAACTCACGAACATAGCCACCAATGACTGCAGACGGCTTCAATCCAGCCTCGTGAAGAACAAGAGCCACCATAGCAGAAGTTGTAGTTTTGCCATGGGCTCCAGCTATAGCAATACCGGTTTTGTTATTGAATAAGCGTGCCAACAACTGCCCTCGTTTAGTTATAGGTAGACCACGTTCTTTACCAGCCATAACCTCCGGATTTGTAGGAGGTATTGCAGTAGATACTATTATTTCGCTAACTTCTGGTGCTAAATTTTTAGCATCATGCCCATGGTAAACAATCGCTCCAGCTTCTTCTAAATCCTTAGTAAATCTATTTTCCTTCTGATCTGAACCTGATACTTTATAACCCTGAGCTAACAACAAGCGAGCTAAGCCACTCATACCTACCCCGCCGATGCCTACAAAGTGGGTCAACCCCCCAGCTCCCAAGTCTACCATCTCCTTCCTTCGGAGCCCCACCCCAGTGGTACATATGCATCATATGCAAAACCTTTAAACCGGGTTACAGGACTTGTCCGTCAATAATTACTTAAAGATTTATAAATTATTTCGCCTCGGATAAAATTTTCTCAACAATTATACTCAAAGCATCAGGACGACCTAACTTTGAAGCCGCCATACCCATGGACTTCAAACGCTTTTTATCATCTAACAATTCTAATAAACTTTTATATAGACGTCCTGCCTTTAATTCACGGTCTAAAACCAACAAAGCAGCTCCTTTCTTAGCAACGGCACGAGCATTAAACTCCTGATGATTAGCTGCAGCATATGGATAAGGAATCAAAATTGACGGTAAACCTCTAGCCAGTATTTCTGCTAAAAAAGAAGCCCCTGCACGTCCTATAACTAAATCGGCTGCAGCCAGGGCATTCTCCATGTCATATACATAGGGCTTAATTGTAATATTTCCATGTTCAGCCAAATCTATTCCCAATGCCTGCACCTTATCAAGATAGGCCTCATAGTCACGGCGTCCTGTTACATGTAATACACTGATATCATTTCGTGTTTTCATTTCGTTTAATATCGGCAACATCGCTTGGTTTATGCTTTTGGCCCCCTGACTACCTCCTACAACAACTATGAATAACTGATTTTTATTAAGGCCCAGCCTTTCCCTGTTAGTCTCTCTATCAGCATTAAGAATCTCTGGGCGTACTGGTAAACCGGTAGTTATTAGCTTAGCACGACGAGAAAAATGGTTAGCTGCCTCTTCAAAGGTTAAACAAACAAGCCGAGCCAAGTTTGATAGTAATCGATTTGTAATACCCGGAACAGCATTTTGTTCATGTAATACAACTGGTATCCCCTGAAGAGCCGCAGCAAAACAAACTGGGGCACAAACATAGCCACCACTGCCTACAACAATGTCTGGATTAAAACGCCTTACCAAAAACCAGGCCTCTATAAATCCCTTACTTAACTTAGCCAAGGCAGGGATATTTCGCCAAAATTTTCTCCGTTCTAAACCTTTAACGGTAACGGTCTTAAAATTTAGCCCAGCTCGAGGTACTACATCTGCTTCTAACCCTCTTGAAGTACCAATGTATTGAATTTCTACATCTGGGCGAACCTCTTGCAATCCACGAGCAATGGCCAATGCTGGGTAGACGTGGCCACCAGTACCACCACCGGTAATTATAATCCGCAAATTCCGGTCCCCCCTAACTACCGGCATACCTGGATATATTGAGTAAAATACCAATACCAACTAAGGAAAAGATAAGCGAAGAACCACCATAACTGACCAAAGGAAGGGTTATTCCTGTTACAGGTAACATCCCTGTAACAACCCCCATATTAATAAGTGCTTGAATAGCCAACATAATTGTTAACCCAGCAGCTAAAAAACTGCCAAAGGTATCAGGAGCCTTGAATGCAGTATTAAAGCCACGCCAAACAAGCACTAAAAAGAAAATAACAACTAGTGCAGCACCAATAAAACCTAATTCTTCACTTAAGATAGCAAAAATAAAATCTGTATGTTTCTCTGGAACATAATAAAGCTTTTGACGGCCTTGACCCAGACCAGTTCCAAATAACCCCCCAGAACCAATAGCTAATAGGGATTGGATAGTCTGATATCCGTATCCTTGAGCATATGCCCAAGGATCTAAAAATGCCGTAAATCGTGCCATACGGTAGGGTGCTAATATAATTGCCAGGACCACAGCCCCAACCCCAGCCAAAGCTAACATAAATAGATGCCGCCTATCAGCACCAGCAACAGTTAACATTAAATAGGTCGTACCAGCCACCGCCACAGAAGTACCAAGGTCAGGTTGGGCTAGTATTAAAGCACAAACTACAACCATTAGTGCAAGATACGGACCTAAACCTTGAATAAAATTTTTAAGACGGTGCCGATTATCAGCCAAACTGGCTGCTAAAAAAATTACCATGGCTAATTTGATAACTTCAGATGGTTGAAAAGAAAGAGAACCAACACCTAGCCAACGGGCTGACCCATGTGAGCTAATACCGATAATCAAAACTAATAATAACAAAATAATTGATATTCCTAAAACAGGGGCAGCCAAACGCTTCAAATAATGGTAGTCAAATTTTAACATAAATGACATTCCAATCAATCCCAAAAAAGCCCAAATCAATTGGCGTTTTAGATAAAAAAAGGCATCCCCTAAATTATAAGAAGAAGTGAGAGCACTAGCACTAAAAACCATAATTATTCCCATACCTAATAAAACTGAGGTTGATAACACTATCCAAAAATCCAAAGTACCAGCCCGTCGCCTCATGAGAGAGTCCCCCTAAACGTATGAGAGATTTAGCCTGTGCTCAACTACCGTCTAATCTTTTGGTAACTGGGCAACTAACTTCTTAAAAAGATCGCCCCGTTCTTCGTAACTTTTAAACATATCCCAACTAGCACAAGCTGGTGAAAGCATAACCACATCTCCAGGTTCTGCCACCTTGGCTGCTTTCAGTACCGTAGAATTAAAATCAGGAGCTCTGTAAATGTCTTTAATTCCAACTGATTTGGCCGCAAGCTCCAAATCCCCAGTAGCTTCTCCAATAAGGATAAGATATTTTACACGGCCAACCATTTTTTGAGCCAGCTTAGTAAAATCGCTTCCCTTGTTCCTTCCCCCAGCTATAAGTATTATAGGATTGTCATAAGCCTCTAAAGCTTTTATTGTCGCCTCAGGATTAGTTCCCTTAGAGTCATTAATGTAAATCACACCATTTATATCTTCTACCAGTTCCAAACGGTGAGAAACACCGGGGAAAGTTTTTAAAGCTTCAATTAAATCAGAGGGGTTGACCCCCAAAGCTAAAGCAACGAGGGAAGCAGCCATAACATTTTGAACGTTATGGCTTCCTTTTAGAGATAGTTCTTCATAATGACAAAGCTTAATTTCACCATTACCTAAGTTACAACAAACAACTCCCTCTTTTAAATAAGCTCCTTTATCCAGCTTTTCATTCAAACTAAAAAATAACACCTGTGGTTTTGCACGTTTAGCTAAATTACGAGTTAATGGATCATCATAATTTAAAACCACAAAATCTTGAGGATCTTGAAAAGCCATAATATTCTCTTTGGCTTTAACGTAATTGTCCATATTACCGTGCCGATCGAGGTGATCCGGGGTAATATTTAAAATCACCGAAACTCGTGGATGAAAAGAGGCGATGTTTTCAAGCATGAAACTACTTACTTCAGTAACAACATAGCTATTGGGCTGTATATCTTTGACAGCTTTAACCAAGGGCGTTCCTATATTACCACCCACCACCACCGGTAAATTAGCCCGTTGAAGAATGTAACCACAAAGGCTGGTGGTTGTAGTCTTTCCATTGGTACCAGTAATAGCAGCTACCTTTGTTTGTCGTTCTAAAAACCTGAAAGCCATCTCTAACTCGCTCCATACCGGAATACCCATTTTTTTTGCAATAGCTAGAGGACTTTCATCAGAAGGCACACCTGGACTTGTTATTACCAAATCAGGTTTAATGCTTTCTAAATCTGGATACCTCCCTAAAACAAGCTCAATTCCAGCCTCACTCAAATCTTTTAGTTCTGCCATATTAATAGACTTCTTATCACAAGCTATAACTTCAGCCCCAAGTCTAGCTAGTTCTACTGCTGCTGCTTTTCCGCTTTTTCCTAAACCTACAATCAAAACTTTTTTTCCAGTCCAAGTCATTTTTATACCTTCTTCCACTTTCCCTTTCTATATTGCTAAAATGCAAAGACCACCTACAGCCAAAATTAACCCCATTATCCAGAAAAAGGCTACAACTTTTTTTTCCGACCAACCCAAAAGCTCAAAATGATGGTGTAAGGGACTCATCCGTAATAAACGTTTTCCTGTTAGACGAAAGAAAAACACCTGAAGAATAACAGATAAGGCTTCTATAACATAAACTCCACCTAAAACAGGTAAAACCAACTCGGTGCGAGTCATAATCGCTAAAAAGCCAATTGCAGCTCCTAAACCCAAAGAACCTGTATCACCCATAAAAACTTTTGCCGGGTAAATATTATACACTAAAAAGCCTACACATCCTCCCACAAGGGACATGGTAAATATTAATAAATCGTTCTGTCCTAAAGCATAGGTAAACAAACCATAAGCTAAAGCAACCCAGATTGTGATACCAGTTGCCAAACCATCTAGACCGTCAGTTAAATTGACAGCATTAGTTGTAGCAACAAGAAGTAAAGCTGCAAAAAAGGGATAGTACCATCCTATATCCAGGCTCCAACCGATAATCGGAACCTGAATAATACTACCTCTACCCAACCAATACATCACCACTACTCCAGTAACAAGACCTAGAAAAATCTGACCGCCAAGCTTTTGCCTGGCCATGAGTCCCAAAGGCCGATGCAAAATTACTTTTAAACCATCATCAACTAATCCAATTAGGGCATATCCCCATGTAATTAATAAGGCTGATAAAATTACTGGAGAAGTTGGTAAAATTACTAAAGAAGTTATCGTAAAACCAATTAAAAATAATATCCCACCCATAGTGGGGGTTCCAGTTTTAACCAGATGACTACGAGGTCCATCATCACGAACTGTTTGACCTGCTTTAAGTCTCCTAAGAAAACCGATAACTGGTGGCCCTAAAACCACAGTGATAACTGTTGCCAGCCCGAGAGCTTTTAATGCTTCAACCATTGAACATTTCCTCCCAGGCCTTTAAAACTTTTTCCATACCTATCAGACGGGACCCCTTAAAAAGAACTATATCTCCTTTTCCAAGATCCTTTAAATATTTAGCAGCTTCTCGATGAGCAAAGCAAATAAAAATTTGTTTGGGTGACATTCCGGCCTCCATGGCACCAGTTGCAATCTTTTTAGCTAACTTTCCTACTGTAATTAAGCGGTAAATCCCTGCTTTAGCTACAACTCGTCCTAATTCCTTATGAAGATTAACTGCCTCATGACCTAATTCACGCATGTCCCCAAGGACAGCTATTTTACGTCCAGGAAGGGTTTCAAGAACTTTAAGGGCAGCCTTCATAGATTCAGGATTAGCATTATAAGCGTCATTAAAAACCATTGAGCCTTTCGGACCAACCTTTAATTCCTGGCGCATACCCTCTACAGGCCATTCAGTAAAACCTTTAATCATATTCTTAGGCTTTAAACCCAGATGATAGCCAACTGTTAAGGCCGCAAGAGAATTATAAACATTATGGAGACCCAATACCGGTATTTTAATTTTTACTTCCTCCTCATCCGGAAAAACAACCTTAAATTCAGTACCTTCCCAATCTAAATATTTAATATCTTTGGCACTAACATCTGCTGGATTTTTTACACCATAATAAAGAACTCGACAGCCACATTTATTAGCTAATCGGCGGCACCATTGATCATCACCGTTTAAAATTGCAACACCTTCAGGAGGTAAACTTGTTAATAATTCTCCTTTAGCCGAGGCTATATTATTTATTGACCCTAGAAGTTCCAAGTGAGATGTTCCTATATTAGTAATAACACCTACGTTAGGTTCTGCTATTTCTGCTAAAGCAGCTATTTGCCCTGGTCCCCGCATTGCCATTTCTACAACTGCTACCTGATGTTCAGGGGTTAGGTTTAAAAGGGTAAGAGGAAGGCCAATTTCATTATTATGATTACCCGTTGTTTTCAGAACCTTAAAATTAGTACTTAAAACAGACGCCACAAGATTTTTGGTGCTTGTTTTACCACTCGAGCCTGTTACAGCAACCAAGGGACCTTGAAGAATTTTTTTCCGATGATATGTTGCTAAATTTTGTAGGGCAAAGAGAGTATCTTTCACTTTTATTAAGGACTGATTTCCCTCTATTGTTTTCTTAACATTATCAGGGAAATATTCAGCAATAACTGCCACTACTCCACTTTTTAATGCATCAGCTATAAAATCATGACCATCAAAACGTTCTCCCTTTAACGCTATAAATAGCATCCCAGGTTTAATATTACGACTATCAGTACTAACCCCTGTAACTTTAGTACTCTCTATACCCTCTACCAAACAACCTTTCACTGCATTACATATCTCACCAACCGTTGCTATAAACACTATAAAACATCTCCGGTATATCCCAATCTTTCTAACTCTTCACGCACTACTTTACGATCATCAAAAGGTAAGGTCTTGTTCTTAACTATCTGATAAGTTTCATGTCCTTTTCCGGCAATAACAACTATATCCCCAGGCTTCGCTATATTCAAGGCAGTAGCTATAGCTTGACGCCTATCTACCACTATTTGATATTTGGCCCCATTTATTGCTTTAATCCCAGGTATAATATCCTCAATAATTGCTTCAGGATCCTCACTACGAGGGTTATCTGAAGTAATGATACTAAAATCGCTTAACTTGGCCGCAACTTGACCCATTAAAGGACGTTTACCCTTATCCCGGTCACCACCACAACCGAAAACGGATATCAATTTTCCGGTCTTAACCTGACGAGCTACTTCTAAAACATTTTCCAGTCCATCAGGAGTATGAGCATAATCTACTAATACTGTAAAAGGTTGCCCACGGTTTACTTGCTCTAATCGACCGGGTACTCCCTTAACGCTTTCAAGGGCTTTAGCCGCATTCATAGGGTCAATACCTTCTTGTAAAGCCACCGCAAAAGCTGCTAAGGCATTATATATATTAAAACGTCCTGTTAGTTTAAGTTCAAGTTTAATTTCGCCCTTGGGCCATATCACCCTACAGGAACTTCCATCAGCTTTCAACTCAATATCTGTAGCATGAATCTGACAGGTAGGGCTACACCCATAAGTGACTACTGGTACAGAGGTCAAATCAACCAAACGTTTACCGTAAGGATCGTCAGCATTAATGATAGCATATTTTCCTTCTTTTTTCCCTTCATTTAATTTTTCAAAAAGAGAAGCTTTACTCTTAAAATAGTCTTCCATATTTTGATGGAAGTCTAAATGGTCTTGTGTTAAATTAGTAAAAACCGCTACATCAAATTCAGTTCCTTCAAGCCGATGCAAAGCCAGGGCATGTGAAGATACTTCCATTACTGTTGCCTGCCCTTTAAGATCAACTATTTGACGTAATAGTAGCTGTAAATCCAGTGACTCAGGTGTTGTGCGTTCTGAAGGTAAAGTTTTACCGCCCAAACGATTACCAATAGTACCTATCAAACCTGTTGAACGACCACTTGCTTCAAGTACAGTTTGTATTAGATTAGTAGTAGTTGTTTTTCCATTAGTCCCTGTAACCCCAATTATCCTTAGCTCTTGACCGGGATATCCAAAGAAACGAGCCGCCAAATGCCCCAAAACGCGGCGGCTATTACTAACCTGTACCCATGATGTTCCCCCTGGTAAATCAACTTCTTGTTCTATTACTACTGCCACGGCTCCCCTTTTCAGTGCATCATCGATAAATAAATGGCCATCGGTTTTGTACCCTTTTATAGCTACGAAAAGATACCCTTCCTTTACCTGACGTGAATCATAATGAAGACCAGACAAGGAAATTTGTTGATTACCACCACGATTAATTACATTTAATGGCACTATCAATTCCTCTAGGGTCACTTCTAAAAGTCCTCCTAAAACTACCCTTTAAATATTTGTGGGTAGTAGATTTTTTCTATATATATGTATTTATTTATGTATTTTTACCATCTAATGGCACTTTAAGTCTTAACGGGTTAACCCGGCGCAAAATAAAGCGCCGGGTTGTATTATGGTCCTAAAACCTCACGTGCCGTCTCATAAAACTTGATCCTAACTTTATTTCCTGGAGAAACAATCGTTCCCGGAACAGGATTTTGTTCAGCCGCCTGACCAGTTCCCTGTGGTTCTAAAGTTAAACCATAAGCTTCCAACACCTGAGCTGCCTCGGTTACTCTAAGACCTGAGACATCAGGAACTCTGGGTTTATTGGGATTACTCTGTAAATAAAGAATTATTTTAGTCCCTGCTGGTACTACTGCACCTGACTTCGGTATCTGTGCTATTACCTTATCCCCTTGACCTTCAAATCGTACCTTTAGACCTAATTTTTCGATTTCGGCTTTAGCAGAGGATAATTCACGACCAACAACTTCAGGAACAGTTACTGGTTTGGGAGGTTGTTCATCTTTTTTATTCTCATCATACTGAACAGGTACCTTTAGATAATGAAGAACATCAGATACAACCCGTTTAAAAACAGGGGCAGCCAAGGTACCACCATAATAAGGATATCCCTTAGGTTCATCAATTGTAACTAAACAAACTATTCTTGGGTTATTAACCGGAGCAAAACCAACAAAAGAGGCTACATATTTACCATCCATATACCCACCTGGGCCAGCCTTCTGAGCAGTCCCCGTCTTTCCACCTACCCGATATCCGGGAATGTAAGCGTTACGCCCTGTTCCCTTACTAACAACATTCTCAAGTAATTCTGCAACTTTCTGAGCCGTTGCCGGGGAAATAACTTGCCGTATTTCGGTGGGTTTAATTTTCTTAATTACATTACCATCTTCATCAAGTACTTCCTTTACCAGATGGGGACGCATCAGCCGCCCCCCATTGGCCACTGCTGAAACAGCTGTTACCAACTGCAAAGGTGTTACTGCAATACCTTGCCCGATTCCAATGGTAGCAATATTAATAGGTTTTAATTGTTGTTCAGGTATTAATAAACCAGTACCTTCACCAGTTAAATCAATACCTGTCGGATGACCAAAACCAAAAGCCTTGATATAGTCATAAAATTTTCCCGGTTTTTCTTCTTCTAGCTTAAGAGCAACTTTCGCAAAAACTGGATTACAGGAATTTTTAACAGCTTCAGCAAAAGTTTCACTGCCGTGAGACATTGGAGAAACCCAACAGTTTATAGTGTCAGGACCAACTTTTATGTAACCCGGGCAATAAAAACTGTCGTTTGGACTTACTATACCTTCCTCTAAAGCCGCTGCAGTTGTAATAATCTTAAAACACGAACCTGGCTCGTAAACATCCCTAACCAAAGGGTTACCCCACACAGAGCTAGGATATTTACCAAAATTATTCGGATCAAAAGCCGGTCTACTGGCCATAGCCAGTATTTCCCCTGTTTTAGAATCCATTATAATAATGTTAGCTTTTAGGGGATCAGTCGGACTATTTACTATCTTCTCTAACTCTCTTTCAGCAATATACTGAATTGTCTGATCTATTGTTAAGACTATACTGTTACCATTTTGGGGAGGAATATATCGGTGAGTAGCTCGAGGAATTTCATGACCTAAGGCATCAAATTCAATAACTATTTTACCCGGTTCTCCGGACAATTGTTTATCATACATGGCCTCTATTCCTTCTAACCCCTGGTTATCAACACCTGCAAAACCAAGTACTTGAGCTGCCAGGGGACCATTAGGGTAATAACGCCTGTTTTCCGGGACAACTTCAATACCAGGTAATTTCAAATTTTTTATTTTTTGAGCTTTTTCAAATTCAACTTGACGTTCAATAAATTCAAAACCAGTATTGCGAGTAATTTTTTCTAAAACATCCTTGGCTGGAATATCTAAAATAGAACCTATTGTGGCAGCAATTTCCTCTGCACGACCAGAATCTTTTATCTCTTGAGGAAAAGCCCCTATATAATCTGAAGCAATACTTATAGCTAGTTCATGCCGGTTTCGATCGTAAATCACTCCCCTTTGGGCTGCAACCGGCATAACATTAAGTCGATTATTAAGGGCTTTTTCTTGTAGTTCTGCACCCCGAACAAATTGTAACCACGCTAATCTTAGGATAACCGTAGTTAACCCTGCGGCTAAAAGAAAAAAAACAAATACCAGCCTCTTTCGCGCATTAATGTTAATAACCATAATGTCGCCCCTTAACAAACACCTCAATTACATCAACATAAAGATACCTATATTATCACCCTTCTAATTTATCAGTCGATGTCGGTTCTAACCATTGATAAAGTACTTGTGTAATGGAAGAAAGTAAAGATTTTTTATCTTCTGTTGAGGTTGTTATTTTGCTATTTTGTTCTACTGAAGCTACCTGAAGTGTTTCAGAACCCTGGGTTAAATCATTGGTGGAATTTCCTGGAACGTAGCAAATTTGATTTGTTTGCGCTTCAACCATATCTAATCTTGAAGCCGCTTCCATTGCAATACGTTCGGGTGATTTTAGACGGGCTACTTCCAATTGTAAATTTTCATTTTCTCTTTGCAAAGTTCTAATATCTTCTTTAATGTCCTCAACCTTATACCCAGCAATCATCAATTGTACCTTAAGGTATGTAAAACTCATACCAATTATAAAGGCTAGAAATACTAATACCAAAAGCTGAGCTTTTTGTTTTGAGTTAATTCCCCTTCTTGAAGAAATCCGCCGCTCTATTCCTTTGTCTTTTTCTTTAACTGTTTCATATATATATTGTTTAGGTGCTGCTATCATAGCTTATTCACCTTCCTTGTCCTTTAGAACTCGCTGCGCAACTCTTAATTTAGCACTACGTGCTCTAGGGTTGACTTCCAATTCGGTTTCCTTTGGCTTTACAGGTTTTCGCGTAATCAGATCTAAGACTCTTTTACTCCCACAAACACAAACCGGTAATCCAGGTGGGCAAGTACATTTACCACTTAAAGTACGAAATGATTCTTTTACAATTCTATCTTCCAGGGAATGAAAGGAAATTACACCAATTCGCCCCCCGGGGGTTAATATAAATTCTACTTGCTCGAGAACCGTTCTTAGAGCATCCAATTCACCATTTAAAGCAATCCGGAGAGCCTGAAAGGTTCGTTTGGCGGGATGGGAACCAACCCTTCTGGCCCCGGCCGGAATTGCTTTTTTAATAATATCCACTAATTCTGAAGTTGTTTTAATTACTCTTTTTTTCCGAGCCTCTACAATAAATGAAGCTATCCTACTGGCCCATCTTTCTTCTCCGTATTGCCAAATAATCGAAGCCAATTTTTCTTCAGACCAAGAATTAACAATATCTTCTGCTGTCATTTGCTGTTGTTGATTCATTCTCATATCTAAAGGTGCGTCCGTCTGATAACTAAAGCCTCGCCTTGGATTATCTAATTGGTAGGATGATACACCTAAGTCCAATAGGAGGCCGTCTACACCTGAAATATTACGTTCTTTCAAAATCAATAGGATATCTTTAAAATTAGCTTGAACTAACTCCACTGATTCGCCAAAATGTACCAACCGTTTCTGGGCCGCAGCAATAGCCTCTGCATCCCGGTCTAAACCCAGTAAACGTCCTCCAGGATACAACCTCGGCAAAATTGCAATGCTATGGCCACCGCCCCCTACCGTCGCGTCAACAAATAATTCTCCAGGTTGAGGATTTAAAAGCTCTATAACTTCAGCCAATAATACTGGCTTGTGTTCAAAAAGCAAAATAGCCACCTTCTAGATATCAAAATCAACAATTTTCTCAGCCAGTTCCTCATATTGTTCAGCCGTTTTCTGGCAATATTCATCCCACAATTTGCGACTCCATATTTCTATCCGATTTGAGACACCAACAACCACAATTTCTTTCTCTAGTTTGGCATATTCCCTCAAATTTACAGGAAGAAGAACTCTTCCTTGACGGTCTAGTTCACATTCTGTGGCTCCAGAAAAGAAAAATCGAACAAAAGCTCTGGCGTCGGCACGAGTAAAAGGCAAACTTCTTAACTTTTGTTCAATTTCTACCCAGACGTTCATAGGGTACACAAAAAGACAATTATCCATGCCCTTCGTAATTACAAAGCTTTCCCCTAATTGGTCACGAAATTTGGCAGGGATAATAAATCTTCCTTTATTATCAATAGTATGTAGGTATTCCCCCATAAACATGGGCCTATCTCCCACTTTTCTTCCACTTGGAGCCACTACACTCCACTTTATACCACTTCTATTCTCCATTGGAATAAATTTTCCTGCTAAAGAAAAAAATAAAAGCCCCCTAATTAATGGAAGACTTTTAAACATTATGCTTTCCTTCAGTTTATTGGAATAACTGAATTTGCCTTAGGTAAAAATGAAATCACTTTAGCCTGTGGCAATTCATTTAACGCTGAATTTATAGCTGTTTGTAAATCTGACATTTTTTTAACATGTAAAATCTTTGCTAATTCTTCATTTATTCCAGAACTCACTAAAAATACACGTGCATGAAGTAAAGAATGACACCACAAAAAGGCTTTATGAAATCCCATCTTAAACCCATGGCTTTTAAAAGCTTCAACCACTTCTTGAGGATTATTACCAGCTTCCATCCCCTTTACAAAACGTTTATCCCCAGCCCCTTTCTTGCATTCGACACATAAAATAATTATGCCACCCTCTTTAATAGTTAAAGTGGCATTACGAAGCCCTTTTTGTGCCTGATATAAGTTAAGATCTTTGGGGTAACCTCCAGAGGATACGATAGCTATATCTGCCTTTTTTCTAACTCTTACCTCAGCCAATTGTCGAGATAATTGAACCCCGGCACGATGTGCTTTAAGATAATGTCCCGCAAAGGCCTTAACAATTTTTTTATGATTATTTAAAACAACATTAATAATTAAATTTATACCTACGATCCCGCCAATCTCATCAATATCTTCTCTAGCGGGATTACCTTCAATCCGTCCCAGCCTGGCTTCAGGATCCAATAAGTGGGCATGATTAGCTCGAATGGTGGCTTCACCACAACAACCCACAGATAAACCCTTAGCCCCACCGCTAAAACCGGCAAACTGATGGGGGTCAATCATCCCAACAAGAATCCGGCCGTCTGCTTCTAGATAATTCTTATTAACCCATATCGGTGTTCCAAGGGATGAAGAGCCAACCTGGTGTAACATATCTAACGCATGGGCATCGTGGCTAATTACTTTAACTCTTTTGATAATCTCAGAACCAACAACACGGGGATAATCCTCTTTAGGTACCGGTTGGTGTAAACCCGCTCCTATAAGAACAGTAATTTGGCTTTCCTCAATATCAATACCCTTTAATTTTTCGAGCAATACCTTTAAAATAATTTCATTAGGGACTGGTCGTGTCAGATCACTAACAACAATAACAATTTTCCGCATACCCCTTAATTCTTCAATTCCTTTGTTGCCAATAGGGTTTTCTAAAGCTCTTATTATTTCACTTGTCGGATCAGATACACCATCCACATCTTTTGGTTCTATCCTATATAACCTTAATCCATCTGGTATTTCCGCAACCTGAAATCCCTTACCGTATGGAACTTTAACAGAGTTCATTTTTACCCCCTCGAAAAAGCCCTATAACTAGATAAGGTTTTTACGGGCCCGGCCACAATTTTATTATGTTAAAAAGACCAAATAAAAATTTATAATGTACTAAGGGGGTTAAAAATTATTTAAAGTGTCCATAACCGCTGCCGAAAGTAACGCAACTCCAATAGGGAGGCAGTCCTCATTTATATTAAAACGAGGATGATGCCAGGGACGGAACTCTTCGCCTGGTATTGCTGCTCCTAGATTAAAATACAATGCTGGAACTTTTTCGGCATAACGAGCAAAATCTTCTGCACCCATAGAAGGCACATCTAATTCTTTTACACCTTCAGCTCCTAACATCCGGGTTGCTATTGAATGAAATTTTTTGAATAGATTAGAATCATTCCATAATGCCGGATAACCATGTAAGTAATCTAATTTGATAATGGTATCAGTAGCTTTAGCCGCTCCTTCTAATACTTGACGCATTTCCGTTTCTAACTGTTGCCGTAAACTCGGATTAATTGCCCGGACAGTACCTGTCATAGTTACTTCACTTGCTACAATATTCTCTTTCTCTCCTCCATTAACCGTACCAATTGTTAAGACGCAAGGTTCAACTGGGTCTAATCGCCTTGCCACAATAGATTGCAACATTAAAATTACCTGGGCAGAAGCTACAATTGCATCTGACCCCAAATGGGGTGAAGCACCATGACTGCTACGACCTTTTATTTTTATAGTAAAGTTGTCAGCTGAAGCCATTACAGCTCCATCTCTTATCCCTACCGTACCTGTGGGTAAAGAAGAGGTTACATGAAGGCCAAAGATTGCTTTAACAGGAGGATTTTCTAAAACACCTTCTTCTATCATTAGACGAGCTCCACCGGGAGGCTTTTCTTCACCGGGTTGAAAAATAAAAACAACAGAACCTGGAAGGTTTTGACGGTAATTTGCTAACATTGCTGCAGTACCCAAAACCATGGACATATGAGCATCATGCCCACAGGCATGCATCCTCCCCGAATTTCTTGAAGCATAATCTACACCTGTATCTTCATGGAGTGGTAGAGCATCCATATCTGCCCTTAAGGCAACAGCTGACTTATTATCTTTCATGCCTCTTAATATACCTACAACCCCGGTCCCCCCAATGCCTGTCCTAACTTCTAACCCCAGTTTTTTTAACACCCCAGTAATCATAGCTGCTGTCTTTTTCTCATTAAAACTCAATTCCGGGTACCTATGTAATTGGCGGCGCCAAGTAATTATCTGGGATTTAATTTTTTCCGCTTCGCTTAAAAAAAACGAAGATTTATAAATCATTAAAATCATTCCCCCTTTTAAAATAGCTTATCTGTTAATATAACACTTAAAAACAAAGAAAAGCGCCTTTTCCATAAAAGATAAGGCGCATACTCTTTAATATTATTTTTGATTACCTTTATGCGTTTCACCCATTACTTCCTTGGCTTGTTTAATCATTGCTTGAACTTGTTCTGCCATGTTTTTATCAGGATTGTACTTCATAATTTCTTCCCACTGCTTAATTGCTCCCTTATAGTCTCCTTTTAATGAGCTAAGATAAATACCATAGGTAAGGCGAGCATTGTTATCATCGGGATCAGCTTTTATTGCTGCTTTAAAATTCTCCTCTGCCATCTTGTTATTACCAATATACATGGCTATTTCAGCAAGGCGTAAGTTAATACCTTTTTCTTCAGGATTTAGCTCTAAAACTTTCTGATAACTGCTTATTGAAGCCTCAAAAAACTCTGCAGCCTTCTTATGGTCATTAGAAAAATGATACAGAGACCCTAAATAGTATTGATTTTGAGCAAGTTCTAAAACTTTATCAACAGCATCAGGCTTAGCCTTAACTTCTTTTTTTAAACTACTTATATCTCCTTGAAGTTTACTAATCTGCTCTTGTACAGCCTCTTGAATTTCTTTTTCTTGCTTACTTGGGTTAGTATTTTGACCTGCTTGATATTGATTTACATTTGGTACTTGAGGCATAGCAAATATTGCGTAACTACCTATCAGCCCTATAGCTAAAACAATTACAAAAATAATCCCTAAGACTGGCCGTGTTTTAGTTAGCCGTCGCAGGGAAGTCATCATCCCCATCGCTGTCCCTCCCTGCTTCATCATAGCTAAACTATATTTAAGTGTCAATGAAAAATGTTAATTTAACCCAATTAACATACTGCCTCTAACTGCCTCTATAAATTACTTTTTTTAATATGAACTAACTATTAAATTTCCCTCCTTATTTATATAAGCCATTATTTGATGCTTTTCTTCGCCAATCTTAATTATTTGATTATCTATTTCTAATTTACAATTAGGCCATATCTTACCTGCTTTAATATATTTACCTTTATCTACTCGAACAGAGGTCCTCACACCACCCCTGGAACCCATTTCCTTTAAAAACACATTATCTGCAGCATAAATGCTGCCCCCACGAAAAACGCCTTGAATGTTAACACTACCCCCTGCGACAATGTGGGTGTTGTAACAACCTTTACCTTTTACTTTGACCCACCCACTAGCATTTAATTTACTGTTCAATGCATAGTCACAGATAATATTTCCACCGTCTTTAGATTTTTGCTCACAATAATTTAGTGTTTCTTGAACATCATCTAGTAACTGCTCTAAAACCTTTATATTTAATGCCTGCACAGATACCGGATCTATGAAAGCATGGTTTAATCTTGTGCATAGCTTAATTAATTGCTCCTCAAACCCTTCCTTGATGCCGGCTTTTATCTTATTTAATTCTTTAACTAAGACGGGCAATCCTGAAAACTTCTCTTTTACCAGAACCATAATTAAATAACCTGTTTTGAACTCCCCCTTATGTTTTTTAGATCTGAAAATTTTCTTAAGTTGAAGAATAGCTTCTTTTAATGAGGATAATTGTTTAGAAAGATCTCGAAGTATTGGCTTAGCACTTTGATAGACACTGTTTAAACCCCCAGCTATTAAGCTAGAACCTATACAATTACCATTAACTAAAATAGATCCCCCAGAATAAACTTCTGCTTGGTTAATACTACCACCAATTTCTACATCCTGGGTTGCATCAACCTTCATTGTTTCTGTAACATCACCGGAAATATTAATAATTCCCTTAAATTTTAAATTACCAGATTCTAGATTAACATCACCAGAATGTAATAAAACCGGTAAAATATCAATCATTATCTTACGACCGCGTTGTTTAAAATAAGGTCGTCCTTCAATTAAAGCTACACTGGATTGCCCATTATCGACTTTAGTCCCTTCACCATCTACTAACTGAAAATCTTTGGGCTCAGCAGGTAAAAGCTCATTGCCAAAAACATCCTTCCCCGGTTGTCCAGGCTTAGGTGGAACCTTGACCGCAACAACATCTCCCACTTTAACCGAGGGACGTATGACCATTTCCCGATAATCAATCTTCTCTCTTTCGTCTACTTCAATTCGAGATACCTCTTCCTCACTGAAAAGACACTCTACCCTTCCATCTACACCAGCAACCGGCGGTACCCCCTCAGCAATAATTATCTCCTCTTCTTTTGAAGCTGTTAAAGCCTTCTCAATGGCCTTTTCATCAATCCCATAAACTATTTTTTGGTTTTTTAATTCATTTTCCAACTCTTCCCTTGTAATTGAAGGCAAAACGACCACTTCGGGTTCACCTTGTAATTTTAATTTAGTTGAAGGGCCACTGTCTTTCAGCTTCCATATTTTTTGATATCCAGGTTTGATACTTAAAATTGCCTTTAAGCCATCACTACTTATCTTTAAATTTTTGTATCCAAGCTCTTTTTCCACCTTTGGCCGAACTTCAATAACATCTTCAGGTTTAACTTCTATCTCTCCCTCTACCTGTTTACCATTTAAAATCAATTCAAAGTGTTCGTTAGTTATTATCGTAGCTGGAGGATCATCACCTTCCACACAAATCTTCCCGGCTTTTACTTGAGCATACCCTGTTCGTGATTTATGTGGATGACTTTCATTTGGATATTTTAAACGAGCAACTATCACTACTGGCCGATATCCAATACCAAGAAAACCTTTCTTTTCATTATCTAAAACCTCTATCTCTAGGTCTTGGGGTGTGGACTTTAATAATTTTACTGCTTTTTGAACCGCCTCATTATAAGTCCGTGCTTCAACTTTTATTTCCTCTTTTCCAAATTCCCCAACCACTGTTAACTCCCCCTATTTATAAAAAGTGCATATATAAGAAGCCAGGTCAATTTTAAACCTGGCTTATATTCTTCTTACTTCTTATCTTTCTCTTTTTGCTGGCAACTCTGACATATTACATAAAACTCAAGACGATGATAGAGTACCTTATCACAATTAAGCGTTTCAACCTCCTTCTCAAGTTCTTTATGTAAAGGCATTTCTAAATCTTTTACCCTACCACACTTTAGACAAACACTGTGATAATGGTTGTTAGGATTACCGTCATACCTGCTATAGCTACTGCCATAATTCAATTCCATTATCTGTCCGGTTTCTGTTAATACCCCGAGGTTGCGGTAAACAGTACCAAGGCTAATATCAGGTAAAACCTTCCGTGCCTGCTCATAAATCCAATCTGCTGTTGGATGGGTATCGGTATTACGGAGAATATCTAATATAACCCTTTTCTGTTTTGTCATCCTCTTATTAACTAGTTCCATTAATACCACCATAAAAACTAAAGTATTACCACTATTTTATCTATGTTTTATTTTTTGTCAATCTCTCCAAACATATCTTTACCCCACTCAGGTATAGCATCAATTAGTATTTTTTGAATATCTTGCATTAACTGAGCTAATCTTTGTCCCGATGCTAAATAAGAAGTGATGGTAGGATTAAGACTGACGACACGATAGCTTTCTTCTAAGGCCTTCTTTTCAGATTCATCTGGTTCCTTTCCACTTAAAACTGCCATTTGCAATGCCATTTGACGCCCACGAAAATCACGAAACATCTCTAAATTTTTACTATCGCTTTCAAGTTTAGCCTTAGCTAACCTAAATTCTTTATATTGATCTGATTTAGCTAAGCTCCTAGCTAATTCATGGGCAAGATTATAAACTTCCATCTTAAGAACTCACCTCTTCTTTGATTTCACACAATTCTTGTTAAATATTATTGCTGCATAACTTTCAATTATGTTAATTGTAAAATGAAATGCAACAAACCCAAAAAGTAGAACCACAGCGTGAAACCTAGTATGATATTGGTGTCGAATCAAATACATACGGAGGTTTCAGCTATGGTTCTTATACAAAAGCATAAC
>JASKKH010000065.1 GCA_030154265.1 Clostridia bacterium | reverse complement strand
ACTAATCCAGTCATTTCCAGAAACACAGACTGCTTAAAAGTTATGACCAATATCATCAGGTTTCTCAAAATGTGTTGCATTTGATATTGCAATTTAGCCCCGATTTTTTATTTCTTCTGTTACCCTGTTAATGAATTCATCAAGCTTAACGCTACCGGTATCACCGACACCTCTTTCCCGAACAGATACAGTACCTTCACCGGCTTCTTTATCCCCTACAATTAACATATAAGGGATCCGTTCCATTTGTGCGTTTCTAATTTTATAACCTATCTTATCATTTCGGTCATTAACCTCGGCTCTGATACCTGAACGTTCCAATTCTTTTTTAACTTGGTAAGCATAGTCGTTATGGCGTTCGGTAATAGGTAATACCCGAGCTTGTACAGGGGAAAGCCAAACAGGGAAAGCTCCACCATAGTGCTCAACAAGAATACCTATGAACCGTTCTATGCTGCCAAAAACAACGCGGTGAAGCATTACAGGACAGTGTTTTTGGCCATCTTCCCCTATATATGTTAAATCAAATTTCTCTGGCATCAAGAAATCAAGCTGAATAGTACCACACTGCCAGGTACGACCCAGGGAATCTTCTAGATGAAAGTCAATCTTGGGGCCATAAAAAGCACCGTCACCTTCATTAACACTATAATTAATTCCTTCATCCTCTAGTGCCTTTCGCAAAGCATTAGTAGCTGTTTCCCAAATTTCATCTGAACCCATGGCCTTTTCGGGCCTGGTTGATAGTTCTACATGGTACTTAAAGCCAAAGAGATTATAAAATTTATCTACCAGGTGTATTACCCCCTGAATCTCCTGTGTAATCTGGGAAGGTAACATATAAATATGGGAATCATCCTGGGTAAAAGCTCTCACCCTCATTAATCCATGAAGCACGCCTGATTTCTCATGCCGGTGGACTAAACCCAATTCAGCTAAGCGCAAAGGTAAATCCCGATAACTGTGTTGTTCGCTTTTATATACCAAAATAGCCCCCGGGCAATTCATTGGCTTTATAGCATAATCCTGATCGTCTATTTTCGTAAAGTACATATTCTCACGATAGTGATCCCAATGACCTGACTGTTCCCATAAAGAACGATTTAAAATAACAGGTGTACGAATTTCTAAGTAACCAGCTTTGCGGTGTTCTTCACGCCAAAACTGTTCTAATTCATTACGGATAATCATACCTTTGGGATGGAAAAAGGGAAAACCCGGGCCCTCTTCTTGCAAGCTAAATAAGCCTAATTGGGCACCTAAACGCCGGTGATCCCGTTTTTTGGCCTCTTCCAGTTGATGCAAATACTCTTCTAATTGTTTAGCTTTTGGGAAGGCAGTTCCATAAATACGCTGTAACATGGGATTGGCCTCGTTCCCACGCCAATAAGCCCCTGCAAGGCTGGTTAGCTTTATTGCCTTAAGATAACCAGTACTTGGTAAATGGGGGCCGGCACAGAGATCTACAAAATCCCCTTGGCGATAGATACTAATAGGCTCTCCTTCAGGTAAATCCCTGATAAGTTCCACTTTATAGTCTTCATTTAACTTAGTAAAAAGCTCTATAGCCTCTCCCCTGCTAATTTCTATACGTTCCATGGGCAATTTTTCTTTGATTATTTTTTGCATTTCTGCTTCAATTTTTTCTAAGTCTTCAGGTGTAAATTTATGTTGGCTATCAAAATCATAGTAAAAGCCTTTATCAATAGCAGGACCAATACCAAGCTTAGTATCTGGAAACAACTTTTTAACGGCCTGAGCCATTACATGGGCAGCTGTATGCCTATAAATCAGTTGCCCTGCCTTATCATTAAAAGTTAGAATTTCAAGGGAACAATCCTCATTCAAAGGTCTGTTTAGATCCCAAGGTTTACCATTTACCCGTGCCCCTAAAGCTTCACGAGCAAGTCTTGAGGAAATTTCTTTTGCTACTTCAATCGGCTTGACTCCAGCCTCATAGTGTTTAATAGAACCATCAGGTAGAGTAACTTGCATCAGGTTTAATCCTCCTCCTTTTAGCTAATTTTAAAAATAAAAACTCTCGACCCATTAAGGGACGAGAGTTCCCGTGTTTCCACCCTTTTTCAGGGGAATATTTCCCCCCTCATTAAGCTGTTAACGGTTGCTACCGGCCAGATTTACTCATATTTCAACTTTCAACCTGGCAGTTCCGGAGTGGTTTCCTCCCTGGCGTTCTCAGGATACTTCCAGCCAAAGGCATCCCTCTCTGTGGAGCCGTTTCAGGGATTCTTTCTCCTTCCTCACTATTTTGCCCAATATTTATTTATATCGTAAATTTTATAACGATTTTCGGCATAATGTCAACCTATGGTACATAAGCTAAAAGCAAACTATGTAAATACCCGGCGAAAAGCCGGGTATGATTTTCCTTTTAAAACTTTAACTTTTGTAATTTTAGGCAACGAGCACAAGCATTACATTTTATTACCCGCTCACCAAAGACACTTTGAATCATATTAACAGCATTTACATTTCTAGTTTTATCGGCCCCATGTAAAACTACTTTCCGTGGAGCTATGGTTATTAAAGCACTAATCAAGAGGTCTTCATAATTCAAATCACTTTCCGGCATATCGACAACAAAACCATCAACAAATTCACCATTTAAACTCCTGTCTTCATTATCATAGAGCTGAAAACCTCCGCCAGGACCCAAAACAACATGAACTTCATCAACCCGAGGTTCCTGAACTTCTATAAAATAACGTAAAAGCCTTATGAATTCATCGTATTCTCTTTCAAGAAGATATTCATCAATAGCTTCTTCTAATGCCTGGTCTAACTCCATTAAATAATCCGACAGGCGAAAACGCACAAAACCATCAATATTTAAATACGAATTATCTTCCAGATATTCTTTCAACCGGGCATATATAGTTTCACCGCGCCACTGCTGAGGATAACTGTATTCGCCCTGATTTAAAATTTCTCGTGCATTCTCACATATCTGCTCAATTGAAAAGTCATCTAATCCCTCATATTCACTACAAAGCAATCCTTCTAAAAGAGGAATCTCCCATTTTTCAACTATAAAGTGAGCAACAATATCTGCCACTTCTTCTTTAAATTTTTTAATTTCTTTGGTAGTAGGTTGACTCCGCCCATTTTCCAGGAAACAACTAAAAAAATTAGAACCTCCATCTTGCCATAAATGGAGGCCTACTGAATAGCCAAATCTATGACTAAACTCAGCCTGTAAGAAATCAATTGGCCTCGCGGTTATTAAGGTTATATTCACGGGCACAACACCCCCTCGTGCTGCTATTATATGTGCAGCTTCCGATTTGTATACAATCAGACAAGTACATGGTTGTCTAAAAAACTAGGTATTCCAAGGGTTCACGTGCCCGGAGTAAATTGGTTTATAATTAATTTTTTAACATGGAATATATTATAATTTTTTAACTATTTTTTGTGAAGAAAAATAGATTTATACTTAAACTTTAAAAAGAAGGCCTTCAAAAATTGAAGGCCTTTATTCAATCTACAATGTAAATCTCTGGGTTTCTTCTTTAAGTTTTTCCATAAGTGCCACAAGTCCTTGAGTACTGGCACTAATAGTCTGTGTTGAGGAGGTCATTTCTTCGGTTGAAGCAGCTATTTCCTCTGCCGAAGCAGCATTTTCTTCCGAAGTAGCCGCAATATCCTCTATCGCTTTAGCAACTTTTTGACCATTCTCATTAACGATACTAACAGCTTTTTCTACATCCTTAAGAAGTGTAGCGATTTTATTTGTACCAGCCGCTATTTGTGCAAATTTACTGGCAACATCATTACCAATGACATTTTGGTCAGTTACCAGTTTTGCTGTATCTCCTGTTGCCTCTACAGCAGCCTCAATATTTTTAGTTACTTCGTTTATAAGTTTATTAATCTCACTAGCCTGGTTATTTGAAGCCTCAGCAAGCTTCCTTACTTCTTCAGCAACCACAGCAAAACCTTTACCTGCATCTCCCGCCCTGGCAGCTTCAATAGCGGCGTTTAGAGCTAAAAGGTTTGTTTGATCGGCAATACCCACAATAACATTGGTAATACCACTAATCTGTTTAGCCTGTTCCTCTAATCTTTCCATGGCTTCCTGTACTAGTTTTGACTTATTCTCGGTCTCTTTAATACCAGATGACAAGTCTTCAACTATCTTTCCTCCCTGCTGGGTATAAGCCACAGCTTCTTCAACGCTTTGGTTAATCAACTTAATACTATCGGCCACAGAGTTTATCTTGTTAGCAGTATCAGCAGATGAAGCGGCAATGTTATTTGTTTGATTGGCTGTTTCCTGAGCTCCGGTTGAAATCTGATTAATAGTAGCAGCCACCTGTTCAGATACCTGAGCAGTCTCGCGTGTTGCCTGTGAAATTTCTTTTATGGCATCGTTTAATTTTTCTGCACTTTCATTAACAGACACCATAATCGACCGCATATTTAAAAGCATTTTTTTCATTGCCTTACCCAATACCCCAAGTTCGGCAAAATAATCTTCTTTAATATTGACGTTTAAGTTTCCTGCAGCCATAATCTCTGAACTACTCGTTAGCTCCTCAAGGGGTTTTAGCAGGAATCGGTTAATGAGGAAATACACTATAAGCAATACCAATAATAAAGTAATAATAACTACAACAATAATAAGTTTAATTGCTGAACTTTTAGTTCCTTCTATCTCTTGGGCTACTTCTTGTTGTGCAGCTTCTAACATGGGTAAATATGTACCTGTACCTACAGCAATTTCATAATTGCCTAATCGAAGAGGAGCTACATATGACCGTTTCTCCTCACTTTTTCCTGTTTTAGGATTTAGCCACATATAGGAGACAAAATCTCCACCACTTTGAGCTGCTTTGATAAATTCTTGAACACATAACTTACCGTTTTGATCTGTTAAATTCCATAAATTTTTACCTTCCTGGGCCCTATTTTCCGGTGCAACTACTCTAACACCGTCATATTGGTAGGCAAAGAAATAACCTGAGTCACCATATTCAGTTGTTCTAAGGTCTTGTAGTATTTCTTGTACAAGTTCGTCTTCTGGTATTTTACCAACATTTTCTTGATAGTTACTTTCTAATGCTGATATAACTGCCTGTACTGTATAACTTAATTCTTTATCAACTTCTAAAACTCTTTCTCTTACTATAGCTTGAGAACAATGACTCATATTATTCATTGATACATTAAATATTACGTTCTGAATTATAGTCGGAACTAAAATACCAAGTAATAATATTCCTAAAAACATAGACCTAAAACTTTTCATAAAACTTAAATTTTTTAATGATAAACTTAAAACCTTATTTTGCTCTTCCAATATTTATCTTTCCTCCTTAATAAATTTTAATTTTTATCATTAAAATAAAAAGCCCCTACCGGGAGCTTAATATTTATTTTTACAGCAGCTATATCAAGCTAACCGGCAACCCAGCAACCTTGGTCCTTTAATACCTTAAAAGGACTTTAGGCCTGAAGCTTTGCGTCCTCACCTTTCGGAGAGTTTGCCTTTAATGTATTTAGTTTTAGTTTAAGACTTTGAGGGTTGTATCCCTGCATGTGAGTTTGTTTTTATTATATTATTTATAGTTTGTTGAATAATTATTTTAGGTACTAAAGGAGGAAAAATCTATCGTACGTAATCTGGTAATGGTGAAAGTACAGCTAACACCAAGCCAGAAAGGATAGATTTGACTTGATTTTAGTAGCACTAAACATTATTCCTGAAAGCCCTCTATTTCAGGTATTTTCAAAAATACGGCACCGGGAACGTGTTATTCGTATATTCCCCAATCGAGAATCAGCGATGCGCCTGATTGGAGCCCTGCTCACCCATTCGCTAAACTGTCTTCTTCTAGCTCAGGAATTTACACACAATTTGGAACTTGCTCCCTTTTAAACTTAAATTCTACGAATTTAGCTAAATTTACCTCTTAAGGTATTTTAAGATATTCCATTCGACATAAACTAAATTTTTCCTTCTTCTCTTTTAATAAAAATTTTAAAAATATTACTTTTCATAGTTAAGGAAAAATAAAAAGTTCAAAAGAAAACAAAAACTCCTTCATTTAGAATGAAGGAGTCAGACTGTCGACAAAGTAGCAGTCGGCAGTCTTTTTTTGCGTAAATACCCCAAAGATAGGCATCTATCTAGTAAAATATATCTATTAAAGAATATATAGAAAAAGTAATGTGGGGCGGTAGCCAGTGTTAAAGAAGAAAAAC
>JASKKH010000064.1 GCA_030154265.1 Clostridia bacterium | reverse complement strand
TAAACCGCTTATTGTAATAGCAGGAACGGTTGAAGATATAGAAAAACTTTATGAGATTGGAGTTAGCAGCGTTTTTTCAACTATGGAAAAGCCAATGTCTCTTGAAGATGCCATAAAAAACGCACCAACATTATTAGAAAAATCTGCTGAGAGAATTTTTAGGTTAATCAAAGCCATAAAGGCTTAAAAAATAAAGACATATTCATAATTCTTGTAGTAGAAGGCTGTGTACTCATCTACATGCATCTCAAGCAGATTAGCGGCCTCTGCAAGATAGTATCTTAAATGGAAGTTTCCATAGGTAGGTAAAGAAGTATCTTCGGCATTAAAATTGCCTGATTGATACTTATCCTAAACAAACCCAGCAAAGTTGACGAGTACAGCTTCATTGGTAAACTTATGAATATCTCCAATTTGCAATAATCCCTGTAACGATAACAGGACCGAATCGACTAAATTAGGATCCAACCTATAGGCTCTAGCTTTTTAGCAATTTAAGGATTATGTGGAACATTTGAGAAGAGCGTATTTGAACCTTAATTACTCAAAAAGTGAAGACAAGGCGAAAGAAGTTTTAAAAGAAATACAAGATAAAGGTGGAGAGGCTGTAATTTACAAAGCAGATGTCAGTGTTTCAAAGGAAGTTAACAATATGGTTGAAGATGTTATGGGTATTTTTGGTAAAATAGACATTCTAGTTAACAATGCAGGGATCACAGATCCAAGGTTTTTCCTGGATATAAAAGAAGAAGGTTGGAACAGGATGATAAATATTCATCTTAAGGGGACATTTAATTGCTGCGGATTTGTAGTGCCTCATATGATAAAAATGAGAAAAGAAGGGTTAAAAGGGGCATATATTCGCCTTCACTCTTACCATGATGAAATAGAATTTTTAAAAGGTCAGCTGGAAACGATTGATAAAAACATGGAAGAACTGCTCAAAAAAATAGACATAGCAGAATACCTATTAAGCATCCTAGGTATAGGGATAATAACCGTAGCTGGATTTCTAACGGAAGTAGGGGACTTAGCTAACTACTCCCACTTTAAGCAGATACAAAAACTTGCAGGACTTAACATAGCCGAAAACCAATCGAGAAAACACAAAGGGAAGGCCAAGAACTCCAAGAGGGGCCGTCCCGAGCTGAGGAATCTCCTTTACAAATCAAGCCTTACGCTGGTAGCCAAAAACAAGGAATTTAAGGCACTCTACAACTACTTCCTAAAAAGGCCCAAAAATCCATTGAAAGCGAAGCAGGCATTGATTGCGATTTCAGTCAAACTGGTAAGGGTGATGTTTGCCCTTGCCAAGAAGAGAGAAAATTACGATCCCCAGAAAGTCCTTGGGGAATACCGCATGATGCAAATAAACCAGCTAGCAGCCTAAAAAATGAGATAGCCAATAAAGTGGGGAAGCTCTACCACTCCATAAGGGCAAGACCATGCAGTCGAGTAAAAAGGCTCCCCGCCTTGCCCTCTAAGGCAGAACGAAGGAATGTAATGAGGGCGTAGACCCCGAGAGACATGATAGGGTAGTCGAGGGCATAAGTGAGCAGTTATGAGGCAACTTAATGTAAGTTGCCTTAGGTGGTCTTGTTTCGTCTCAAAAATCCTTCGTTTAAAAACAACATTGAAACAGCCTAAATTCAGCGAAAAAATAAGATTTTAAGAGTTTAATTTAGTTAATCAAAAAATATTGAGATAGGTGGTTTAAGGACAACTTTTGTGAAAAAGAAATAGCCTTATCTAATTATACTGGGGTGAATATATATTCAATTTTGGATATGGAAGCGGAATTGGCACCAGTAGGAAGCAAAGGGCTAATGTATTTCCCGTACCTGACAGGAGAGAGATCACCCATATGGAGAACTGATGTTAAGGGAACATTCACAGGAATTACTATTAATACAAAAAAAGTAATTTTATAAGAGAAATTATGGAAGCTCGCTAAAATTAAATTTAGATATAATAGAAAATTTGCTAAACTTGAACTCTGAGGAGATATATTCTGGTGGAGGGGGGATGTTAAGCAGGATTTGGCGTGAAATAATTGCAAATGTATTGGGAAAGAGACTTATAATACCTAAAGTGGTAGAAAGTGAGATGTTGGGAAGTGCTATTATTACTAGTGTTGGAGTAGGTTTTTACGAAGACCTATCGAGTGCAGCAAAAAATATGATAGATTCAAACAAGACGATAATAGAGCCTGATGTAGAAAAAACAAAGAATTACTAAAAGTTGTATAAGTTGTATAAAGAAATATGGGAAAGAATTTATAAAAATTAAGCGAGGGAGGTAAGTTATTATGAAAAAATTGGTAACCATGCTGTTAATCTCTGCTTTAATAATTTCGCTTGTTGTGGGTTGTGGCCAGCAAAAAGCCAGCAATGAGTCTAGCAGTGGACAACAACAAAAAGAAGAGAAGCCAATAGAAATTACATTTGCAATTCATACACCTCCAGGAACCATCGAAAATCAGGCTGCAGAGATGTTTAAGAAAATAGTAGAAGAGAAAACAAATAATGCCATAACTGTAAAATTATATCCTGGAGCAGTACTTGGAGGGGAGAAAGACAACATTGAGCAGATAAAAACTGGAGAAATTCAGATGAGCATTTTTGGCGATATACTTACATCGATATTCGCACCAGAATATGATCCCACGGTTATTCCATTTATTTTCCCAGACATAGAATCGGTATATAAATATTGGAATGGCCCATTTGGAGAAAAGATTAAACAGGCTTTAGAACAGAGAGGAAACGTTATACTTATAGGTCTGGAAAAAAGAGGAGCTAGGAATTTAACCACAAATAAAGAAATAAAGAAACCAGAGGATTTAAAAGGGCTGAAGATAAGGGTACCTGAAATTCCTACATGGGTTACAGTATGGAAGTCTTTAGGAACGCTTCCAACTTCTATAGCTTGGAATGAAGTTTATAGTGCATTGCAGACAAAAGTAGTAGATGCACAGGAAAACCCATATGAAAATATTTATTCAGCTAAGTTATATGAGGTTCAAAAATATACTATTAAAACGGAACATTTGTTTAATATGTTCCACTGGGTTGTGAACAAAGATTTCTTTAACAATCTAAAACCTGAGTATCAGCAGATTATTTTAGATGCAGTTAAAGAGGCAACAAAATGGGGAGACGATCAGATAGAAAAGAAGGAAGAAGAGTTAGAGCAGAAACTAAAAGAAGCAGGTATGAAAATAATTGAGGTTGATAAAGAAGCGTTCCGCAAGGCAGCTATTCCTGGAATTAAAGAGGTTGCTAAAGGATGGGCTCCTGGCGTATGGGATGAAATAAAGGGGTATATTGGAGAATAAATAAAACTATTAACAAGGAGGATTCCATAAATGAATCCTCCCTGTTATAAAAAAAGGGAGTGAATGAAATGTTTAGAAAAAGGCTTCACGACTTGGTTAAAATTATGGGAAATACCCTTTTAATATTACTAGTTTTTTGTGTTTTAATGCAGGTTATTTTTCGCTATGTCTTGAAAATATCGGTACCCTGGACCGAGGAACTTGCGAGAGTAATTACCATATGGTTGACTATAATAGGACTTGCGGTGATAGAGAGCGAAAACACCCAGATTACCACAACATACTTCGTATCAAAAATGAAAGGTAGTTATCAAAAGATATGGAAAACCGTCATTGCATTACTTACAATAATATTCTTATGCACATTTTTTGTTGGTTCCCTGAAAATGTTGCCGAAAGCCAGCAACATAATGCTTGGTTCAATGCCGTTTTTGAAGACGAGCATAATATATATCCCACCAATAATCGCTGTGCCTTTGGCAATAATTTTTATTATATATCAACTAAAGGATTTTAAGGAATTTACAGAAATATAAGGGGGAAGGAGGAACAACAATGGCAATAATGCTGTTAATATTTTTAGGACTTTTGATATTTTTATTTATTACGGGATTTCCTGTGCCTTATGCTATAGGACTAACTTCACTTGCTGTATTAATTTATGAAAGAGGTATGTTAGGTATACCTTATGAAATAATAGCTCAAAGAATAATTTACGGAGTAAATAATTTCACACTGCTAGCTATACCGTTTTTTTTGCTGGCGGGGAAATTAATGAATACCGGGGGCATAACAAAGAGGATATTTAAGTTTGCAAATACCATCATAGGTTATTTGCCTGGGGGCTTGGGTCACGCAAATATTGTAGCAAGTATAATTTTTGCAGGGATGAGCGGTTCTGCAGTGGCAGATGCTGCGGGATTGGGAACAATAGAGGTGCAAGCAATGATTGATGAAGGATATGACAAAGAATTCAGTGCGGCTGTAACGGCAGCGTCGTCTACAATAGGTCCTATAGTTCCGCCCAGCATACCATTGGTTATGTACGGGGTTATGGGAGATGTTTCTATTGCGGCACTCTTAGTAGCTGGTATTGTTCCTGGTCTATTAATGGGACTGTGTATGATGATAATAGTTTACTACTATGCAATTAAAAGAGGATACCCCAGGAGACCTTTTCCAAAGATAAAAGAAGTTTTGCAAAGTTTTTATGAGGCTTTTTGGCCTTTACTTACACCGGTAATTTTAATTGGGGGCATTTTACTGGGTATTTTCACAGCCACTGAAGCTGCAGCTGTAGCATCACTGTATGCCTTTATTTTATCAGTTTTTATTTATCGTGAGCTGAAAATAAAAGATATAATGGAGATAGTATATGATACAGTAAAAGAAACAGCCCTTATACTTTTTATAGTTGCTAACGCTTCTTTATACGGATGGTTGTTGATAAAGACGCAAATGCCTATGATGTTTATTGAACAAATATTTAAAATAAGTCAAAATCCTCTTGTTATATTATTCATTTTAAACTTATTCCTTTTGATTGTTGGATGCTTCATGGAAACAAATGCTGCAATTACGATATTGACACCTATTATGATGCCGCTTGCACGGGCTATAGGGATAAATCCTGTTCACTTAGGAGTTGTAATGGTTTTAAATCTAATGATAGGCCTTCTAACCCCACCTATTGGAATGAGTTTATATGCGGTTGCAAGGGTGGCTAGGGTGAGCTTTGATAAAATGGTAAGGGCGGTTGCCCCATTTTATATACCTCTGCTTGTTTCATTAATATTAGTTACTATATTTCCACAAATATCTTTATGGCTACCTAATTTACTTTTAGGCAAATAAAAAAATAGGGAGGTTGAAGATATGTTTTCACTGGATGGGAAAATTGCTATAGTCACTGGAGGGGCTAAAGGAATAGGAAAAAGTATAGTATTAGCTTTAAGTAAAGTAGGAGCGACAACTGTAATTGCGGATATAGATGTTAATAGTGGTCGGGAATTAGAAGCGTGCCTGAAGCAAAAAGGGTTAAAGGTCGAATTTATAGAGGTAGACGTTTCTATAAGTGAGAGTGTCAATAAAATGGTTAAAGATGTTGTAGAAAAATATGGGAAAATAGATATCCTTGTAAATAATGCAGGAATCCTACATGATGCACAAATCACGGATATAGATGATGCAACCTGGGACAGGGTAATAAGAGTCAATTTAACAGGAGTATTTTACTGTTGCCGGGCAGTTGTCCCGCATATGATTAGGCAAAAATACGGCAAAATAATAAATATTGCTTCAGCTGGTGGGAAAATGGGTTTTCCTTATGCAGGTGTTGATTACTGTGCGTCAAAAGGTGGAATTATGGCTCTAACGAGGCAACTCGCACTTCAGATATCGAAATATGGTATAAATGTAAATGCTGTCGCTCCCGGTACTACTGAAACGGAATTAATAAAAGATAGAAACGAAGAACAGAAAAAATACATTATATCCCGTATACCGGTTGGGAGAATGGGAAGGCCGGAAGATACAGCTGCCGCAGTAGTATTTCTTGCATCATCTGGTTCAGATTATATAACCGGAGAAACAATTGATGTTAATGGCGGATTGTATATGGACTGATTTTTTAAAGGTAAAAAATGTGATGAGAGGGCGATAATAATGAATTTAAATTATTTTGATAAAATGTGTGAACCTTTTCTAAAAGAGAAAGTTGCGCTGATAACAGGTGCTTCAAAAGGCATTGGAAAGGATATAGCTTTATTAATGGCACAATTGGGTGCAAAAGTTGTTATAAATTACTCTAATAGTGGAGACAAGGCGAAAGAAGTTTTAAAAGAAATACAAGATAAAGGTGGAGAGGCTTTAATTTACAAAGCAGATGTCAGTGTTTCAAAGGAAGTTAACAATATGGTTGAAGATGTTATCGGTATTTTTGGTAAAATAGACATTCTAGTTAACAATGCAGGAATCACAGATCCAAGGTTTTTCCTGGATATAAAAGAAGAAGACTGGGACAGGATGATAAATATTCATCTTAAGGGGACATTTAATTGCTGCAGATTTGTAGTGCCTCATATGATAAAAATGAGATACGGAAGGATTATTAAT
>JASKKH010000063.1 GCA_030154265.1 Clostridia bacterium | reverse complement strand
TCGTAGGTCAGATCATTTAAGTGATCTGTTTCTCCTGCTAACACCTGCCTTTCGGTTTCTTGAAAAATTAATTCATGGTTTATTCGTCGTCGATCTTTAAAGTAACTTTTTTCTTTATGGTACAGTTTTTTTACGAATGAAGAGAAAGGTTCATAAAGGCAGGCAGCAAAAAGCCTTTTAATGGTTAGTAATGGCCCGGTATATCCGGTTTTTAGTTTAAGTAATATCAGCAAACAATAAGTAGTAAGTGCTATTAATAACTGATTTTTTACCGCTTGTTGGCTTATTCCATAAAAATTTTTTACACTAAAATGTTGCTTTATCCATTTAAAAAACAATTCTATTTGCCAACGTCTGCGATAAATAGCACCTATTTTTTCGACATCTAACTTAAAGTCGTTGGTAATGATGATTACGGGTTTCCCTTCATTATCTTCGGTTTCGATAAGTCGTACCGAATCTTTCATTTTAGTTATTTTGTCCTTGCCTAAATAAACTAGTTGATCTTTTTTTATATTGTTTTGTGGTTTTAAGGGAAATTCTTTAATTACTTCTACTAAAGCATTGTTTTTTATGCGACTGACAAAGCGTGTGCTGTTTTTACAGTAGCTATCAAATTTTTTGTAGTCAACGTAACCTCGATCAAATAAAGCATCTTTTTCTTCCACTACTAGAGTATCCATTTGGGTTCTATCAGCAGGTTTGGCCGGTGTGATTATGGCTTTATCAGGTAGAATTTCTTGCTCATGGAATTTAAGCCTAAGATGAAGCTTTATACCACTTTTAGTTTTTCGAAAATATGCCCAAGGGTACTAGGAGATACAAAGGCTAATAGTTGTAGAATCGATTAAATATAGCCAGCAGAGATGTTGTCTTAAGGTATTAAATCCTATTTCTTTGGCTGCTTGCAGGGACACACTTTTAACAGATTAATTTTTTATTTTTTCAACGCTAGTGATAAAATATAAAAATAGGATTTTTTGTAAAAATTGCATGAATAAGAAGAGTTCCTTTAACTCTATTTCACAAAAAATGACACGAGTACATGGCATGTACTATCAAAACACTATCTCATATTTTATGGAAGCCTGTTATATCAACGATTTTTGGATATATAAACGGCCAACTTATAGAGCAATTTTACCAAAATAAAAATAAACTAAGTTGAAGTATAAGTTGTAATCTTCCTCCAAAAATAACCCTTTTAAAATATAGATACGGCAGTGCTATAACCCGGATAAGTTCTTTCAAAAACCTTAAATGTATCATTTTTTCTATTTCTGACGGCCATGTTACGGCGTTTCTTTTACCGGATGTGTTTCTTCTTTTAAGGGTTCACCGTTCGTACTATCATCAAGCACTATCCTATCCTTACTTTGGCAATAAAACACTTCTGGGTCATAATTTGATAGTTCAGTCAGAGCCTCATAAACCTCTTTTTTTACAACATTTTGAACTATCGCAAGGTCTGTTTGACCCATGAGGTATGGAGCAGCCTTACTGGGAATAGCCAGACACCGAGCCCTAAAAGCCCCCAGCATATCATTCATAACTTGCTCTACATCCTCAACCCTATGCAGCTCTCCCTGTATCATTTGTAATTCAAGCTCTGCTTTTTGGCGGTTGGCCCGAATTAAAAGGGTCTTTTCTTTCTTTAGATTTAACTCTTCCGATGTTTTAATGGACTGAGTCTTAATCCAATTAATATAGTGTTGCACCGCCTGTGCCAAGTCATATTTACCTCACCCAAGTTTGGAAATCACTCCGACATTTTCAAGCTGCCGAATACGCCTATCTGTTTCTAGAATTTCGCCTAATTCTGAATTACTGCATATCCACTTATACCCTTTTTCAAGGCCTTTTTCTTAATAACACTGTCGGCTTCCTCTTCCTTCTGTTATTAAGTCGTAAATATTATGAGTAGTGTAATGATTACTTTTCAAAATTTTGTATTTAAATTTATCTAACCGTTCTTTTTCTTCTAATTTTTCTATAAGATTTTTGACTTCTTTTTTTAATGCATCGTTACCCTCAATTTGATAGGTTTTTTCTAAGACACTTTTAATATCTCCTGATATTTCTTTCTGCCATATCTCTTGTTCTGCCAATCGTTCTAACATTTGCTCGTTTAACGAGATAGATTTATCAATAATATCTCTTACATCTTTAACTGATGAGTCCATTTTTGAGCAATATCTCTAAGATGAATAATATTATGTTTTTGCCCAGAAACATCAATTAGAGTTGTAAAAATAACAATTACAGCTAGAAATATATTATTAATGAGCATGAGGCCGAAGCTGTCCGTACAATTTTCACAATGTACTTAGCTGGTCATCGTTACAATGATATTACCAATCACTTAAATAGCCACGGTTATAGAACTAAGAAAGGTAAGCTTTTTGTAAAAACTTCTCTTTATGAAATACTTCGAAATGAAAAATATACCGGCTTATTCGTTTTTAATCGGTCATCTAGTAAGAGTGCTGGCAAAAGAAATAATCATAAGTCAAAGGATAATAAGGATATAATTAGAATTCCAGATGGATTGCCTATAATAATTGACACCGATACTTTTAGAAAGGTTCAAGATAAAATGGATAAAAGAAAAAAAGCACCGGGGGGCTAACAAAGCTAAAGAAGTTTATCTTCTTACTGGACTTGTTTGGTGTGGCATTTGTGGTGGACCAATGGTCGGGAACAGGCGTAAGGCTGGCCGTAAAAAAATGTATATGTTACTTATAAATGTAATAACAGCAAACGTTTAAAAAACTGTAAAGCTAAATCTGTCAACAAAGAATACCTTGAGAATATAGTTTTAGATAAAGTTGCAAAAGTTATTTTTAGCGACGAGGGAATATCTACCCTTGTAAGAAAGTTAAATGAAGCCAACAAACAACGCCTCGAAGCAAACTCTAAAGAACTTGAATATATACAAAAACAACTCAAAGAGGTAGATAAAAAAATACAAAATATAGTTAACGCTATTGCTGATGGTCTATATAACCCGACTATGAAACAAACCTTAACTAAACTCGAAGAAGAAAAAGCGATACTACAAACAACAAAAGAAGATTTGGAACGCCATCATCAAGTAGTACTTACTGAGAATATGATCAAGGTTTATCTAGAAAAAGATAAACAGGTCATCCTTTCCGGAGACCTGCAAGCTTGCAAAAGTATTATTTGTAATTATGTTAAAAAAGTTATTGTTTACGAAGATTATATTGATGTAATCTTAAAAATTGTGGATTTTAATGGTGGAGGCGGGGGGAGTCGAACCCCCGTCCGAAGGTACACCTACAATAGCTTCTACCAGGATAGTTTCCGATTTATTCTCGCCTTAAAGCCTCCCGGAAACAAGATGCTTTTAAGGCCAGCCTGATTAGAATTTCCCTTCAGGCCCTCAGGCGAAGGCCTTTCCGGTAGCCTGCTAAATATGACACCCAGCTCTGTTCCCTGCAGGCCGGGAACAGGTGGATGGGCTGCTGATTTAATTAAGCAGCCAGAGCTAAATTATCGTCGGCATTTAAAGCCTTTCCACCGTTTAACGAGCCGGTGGGATCTCGCCTGGCTACTATTGCCAATGCTACCCCCGTCGAAACCAATACGCCCCCAGGTTAATATTTTTGTCGCTCACGAAAAGCTTTAGCTATTTCACGTTGAGCATCCCGGGCAGCGATATCTTGGCGTTTATCATATAATCTTTTACCTTTTACTAAAGCTAACTCTACTTTAGCTTTGCCACGTTCATTAAAGTATACTTTTAAAGGTATAAGGGTTAATCCCTTTTCTCTTACCTTACCATATAATCGCCTAATCTCATATTTATGCATTAATAACCGTCGTGGCCGCCTCGGTTCATGGTTAAAACGATTACCTTTTTCATAAGGGCTGACATGCATCTCATAAAGAATTACTTCTCCATTTTCTACCCTTGCATAACTATCAGTTATATTTGCTTTGCCAGTGCGCAAAGACTTAACCTCTGTACCAGTAAGAGCAATACCGGCTTCAAAAGTTTCTTTAATATCATACTCATGACGAGCACGGCGATTATCTGTTACAATCTTGACTTGGCGACCCACAGGCGTCACTCCTAATATCTCCCGCCTGATCAATTATACACATGGGACAAGGGTAACGTCAAGGGCCAGCCATATATTGTTCCCTATTATTGTAATTCCAGGTAGTTTTTAACCATACTTGTAATTTGCTCAGCAGACCTACCTCTAGCCTCAATTACGGGTATATTTGCTTTAATATCTTCCATGCCCATAAAATTAGTAGATTGCCCACTAATAATTAGAGCACCATAATTTTGCAAACGTTCAAGGGTCATATCCGTCATATCAAGCCTATCTACTTGCAAACCATTTTCAGCAAGATGATCCCCTATAGCACTAAGGTCTCTTTCAATAGCTACCTTTTTCATTATGTGTCCTCCTTGTAATAGCATAGTAAAGATGTAAACCTATCTAGCTTATAATTCATCTATGGCTATTATGGACGACCCTGGCCTGCTTTATTCCGTTTACCCCTATCTTTTTTCCTGGCTTTTCTACGAAAACCCTTATTTTTACTAGCATCCTTCTTACTTAATGCTTTTAATCGGGCCCTCCTTCTTCGTTTTTTAACCTTTTTAACAGGTAATGAACCCTTGTTATAACAGATATTGTTATCAACTAATTCAAAATCCAACTGACGCGCATCAACATTTACTTTAGTCAATAAAACTTCGACTGGTTGCCCTATACGATATATTTTTCCTGTATGTTCCCCTATTAAAGCTAATTGATTATCTTGATAGCTATAATAATCATCTGCAAGGGTTGATATATGAACTAACCCCTCAACAGTATTATCTAATTCTACATAAAAACCATAAGGTACAACACTACTTATTATTGCTTTAAATTTTTCTCCAATATGACGTTCCATATACTGGACCATTTTCATGTCTAAAGACTCTCGTTCGGCTTCCTCAGCGACTTTTTCCCTTTCTGAAGACCTAACAGAAGCCATATCGACAAAGGCCTCAAGCTCAGGTAATTTAATAGTAGCAATTCCTTCTGGCGACCAAGTTTTCCTTAATATCCGATGAACAACCAGATCCGGGTAACGTCTTATCGGAGAAGTAAAATGACAATAATATGGTGAAGCTAATCCAAAATGTCCAATGCATTGGTTTGAATAACGAGCATGCATCATAGAGCGAAGCATAACAGTACTAATTACCCGCTCCTCTGGTCTATTTTTAACTCTTTCGAGTATCTCTTGAAAAGACCTCGGTTTAACTGCTCCATCTCGACCAGGTTTAATATTAAAACCAAAAAAAGTTAGAAAACTATTCAAATCTTGTAGTTTCTCAGGATCAGGCTCCTCGTGAACCCGATATATAGCGGGTAGATTTAATTCATAAAGGTGGCGAGCAACCACCTCATTTGCAGCTATCATAAAATCCTCGATAATCCCTTCAGCTATCGAACGCTGTCTTGGGATAATTTCTATCGGTAAGCCATTATCGTCAAGTTTTACTTTAGCTTCAGGAAAATCAAAATCAATTGCTCCCCGTATCTTACGCTTTTTTCGTAAAATAGCCGCTAGTTTAGCCATTAGTCTAAAATCATCTACTAAATCCTTGTATCGTTCTATTAGTTCAGGATCTTCATCTTCTAAAATTCGTCGTACTGCATCATAGGTCATCCGCTCTTTTACCCTAATAATAGACGGAAAAATTTCATAGTCTTTTATAGTACCTATATCCGAAAAAGTAATTAAGACCGTCAAGGCGAAACGGTCTTCCCCAGCATTTAACGAACAAATGTCATTTGATAAACGGGGAGGTAACATAGGTATAACCCGATCAACGAAATATACACTGGTGCCTCGCTTTAAAGCCTCTTTATCTAAAGCACTACCTTCTTGGACATAATAACTGACATCGGCAATGTGTACTCCTAATTGATAATTTCCATCAGGTAAAACCTTAATTGAAACAGCGTCATCCAAATCACGAGCATCAGCCCCATCTATGGTTACCAGAGTCCAATTCCTTAAATCACGTCGTTTAGATAATTCCTCGGGATCATATTCTTTAGTTATTTTATCTGCTTCTTTTAAAACTTCGTCTGGAAATTCTGTTTCAAGCCCATATTTTTTTATTATACTAAGAATATCAACACCGGGTTCTCCTGTTTGCCCCAGAACTTGTACCACCCGACCCTCAGGATTACGTCTGGCCTCTGGCCAACTAGTAATTTCAACAACAACCTTATCTTTATCTCTGGCCCCAAGAGTTTCATTATCAAGGATTAATATATCATGAAATAACCTGACATTATCGGGCACAACAAAGTTTATTTTTTTAGATCTATAATAAGTACCAACGACTCTTTTGTTTGCATGTTTTAAAATACGAATAATTTCTCCCTCACGCCGTCTACCAGAAGTTACTGGTAACAACCTAGCAATAACCCGATCCCCATTCATAGCACCATTCAAATTAAGAACATTTATAAAAATATCTTCTTTTTCTTTCTCTAAAGGCACAACAAAAGCAAAACCTTTAGAGGATGCCTGTAATGTACCGCTAACTAGACCCATCTTCTCCGGTAACCCGTATCTATCTGAACGAGTTCTGACAATATACCCTTCCT
>JASKKH010000062.1 GCA_030154265.1 Clostridia bacterium | reverse complement strand
TTATTTGTCTTTTCAACAATATTCTACAGGAGAGTTGCACTTTATGACCACTTTTATTTTGGGTCATTTGTAAACATTACTTGCTATTAGTACAATTAAAAAAAGATAAATGTAATTTTTAACTATAATTTAATTTTAGCTAACTCTATCTTGTACCAGATATAAAAGTTTTGATATACTAAAGAACATCAATTATATATAAAATATTTGTCAAAATTTGTTGAAAGAAGGTAAAGATTTGGAATTACTTAATCTTTATATTAGTAAGATTAACGGTTTTGTTTGGGGCCCATGGATGTTGACCTTGTTAGTTGGAACTGGTATATTCTTAACCCTACGCCTAGGGTTGTTGCAATTTAGGACTCTACCCTATGCTCTTAAATTGGCCTTTTCTCCCCGACAAGATAAAAGGTCCGAGGGAGATATTTCACATTTTCAATCTTTAATGACTGCACTTGCTGCTACAATTGGTACTGGTAATATAGTAGGTGTGGCTACCGCAATTGTTCTTGGAGGACCTGGTGCAGTATTCTGGATGTGGGTTACTGCTATTTTTGGAATGGCTACAAAATATGGTGAGGCTGTTTTAGCCATCAAATATCGTGTTAAAGATGAAAAAGATGAAATGGCAGGCGGCCCCATGTATTACATTGCACATGGTCTAGGATGGAAATGGTTAGCGTTTTTATTTGCCTTATTCGGTTCTATTGCAGCATTTGGTATTGGTGTAATGGTTCAAACAAATTCTGTTGCTGGTGCTGTACATGATACTTTCGGTGTAGATTATTGGAAAACCGGTCTTATATTAGCCATCTTGACTGCTCTAGTAATTTTAGGCGGCGTAAAAAGCATAGGAAAAGCAACAGGCTTTTTAGTTCCCATTATGTCAGTATGTTATATTTTAGCAGGTTTTTATATTATTTTAATTAATATTAATCTAGTTCCTGAAACTGTAGGAATAATTGTAAGCAAAGCCTTTACAGCCAAAGCAGGCTTTGGAGCTTTACTAGGAACAACTATACGGTATGGTGTTGCTAGAGGTGTTTTCTCCAATGAAGCAGGTCTAGGGTCAGCACCAATAGCAGCAGCCGCTGCTAAAACCGACCATCCTTGTAGGCAAGCTCTTGTATCTATGACAGGTACTTTCCTAGATACCATTGTAGTTTGTAGTATTACTAGTATTTCATTAGTAATGGCAAATCTATATCCTACCTTTACTAAGGAAGAAGCTGCTACTTTAACCAGCCAATCGTTTGATCATTTTCTGCCTGGCGTAGGTAATATCATTGTTACTGTAGGTTTAATGTTATTTGCCTATTCAACCGTTTTAGGTTGGTCATACTACGGTGAAAAATGTTTCTACTACCTTGTTGGCAGAAAAGGTATTATGCCTTATAGATTAGCATTTTGTGTAGCTGCTTTTGTGGGTGCAATACTTAAATTGGGAATTGTTTGGGATATTGCTGACACAGCAAATGGTGCCATGGCAATACCTAACCTGATTGCCCTTCTTGCTCTATCAGGAGTGATTGCTGCAGAAACCAAAGACTTTTTCCAACTTAGAGCAAAAGAAACGAGTGTAAATAATTAATTTGAACTAAATTTTGTAAATTTAATTTAAAAGGGACACAAATCTTTTTTTCAATTTTATTAGTAAGGTGGATGTACTAAATAACATCCACCTTAATCATTATTTTTAAAACAAATGACTATTAATTAATCTACAGGTTCATATGTCTTTTCAAAAATATCCGGTTTACAAGGATACTTCTCTCCATCAACACCAGTTATGATATAATCTCCAGGACTAGCTATCATAGTCCCTTCCAAGGTTTCAATTTTCATTTCTGTAGGAGTCTGGTAAGCCTCAACAACTATCGGTTTTTTACGATACTTGGCCATAGTCTACCTCCGGAGTTTTTATTATATATTTTCCCCCTTAAAATGTTATAAATACAAACACAATCACAGACTATAAATTACCAAATTATTTTTCTCTCACGTAGACTTTTACCGTCATATTATATATCAACTATAGCCTAACCTTTAGGCATTCACCCCAAATACCCTCCGTTCTCTGGAGGGCATTTTTATTCAAACGTTAAGTGGTTGGCCTTATAATTTTAATTAAATCAATCCCTTCTTCATATGCAGGCATTTCCAGTTCTTCATACTTCTTTTTTACAACTTCCTTAGGAACTTTTTTCCCAGGTGGACGTTTTGCATTACGCTCTAACAAAGTTTCAAGATCGATTAAGAATACTACAGCTTCTATAGAAGCATTAGCTTCTTTTCCCATTTTAATTAACGGTCTTCTTCTGGCTCGGGTTGTATTAGTAGCATCAAAACAAACTTCTTTATCTTCTTTAAGACTATTTCTTAGACGTTGAAATGCAATACGCCAAACTGCTGGCTCTAGCTTTGGATAAAACTGTACCCCAAAAATCTCCCGACGGATATCATCGGTACTTATAATTTTTCCTTTAAATTTTTGACGCCATGTAGATTTTCCTGCCCCGGGAGGTCCGACAAGGATAGTTAGTTTTTTCGTCATATATACTCTCTTCTTTACCTTCCATCTACTTCTTTTTAAATAGTATTTTGTTTCTATTTTGTTAAGACTAGAGAGAGAGTATACCTATCTATATTTGTTGAATAAAAATTCTCAGCTAAGCAAAAAATTTTGATGTAGTAAAAATCTTTTCTGAAGGTGATATAATGGAAAAGAAACAAAAGTTTGGTGAAAAGAAAAGTGGCAAAGAGGCTTTAAGACAATCTTTTAAACCTGAAGATCAATACAAAAGTCAAGATTTAGATTATGAAGAATCAGATGTGATTTATAGGGATTGTTTGGTTTAAAGTTTTTCGTAAAATAGCCCGTTTGGGCTATTTTTATTGAAGTTCTTTATTCACTTTCATAATAGAACCATTTTCACCAACCGTAATAGCTACTCCAGAAGGGGTTCCATCATTTCTATACCTGATTCCTACAATTAGTATAGTATCAACACACATTTGCCAATATTCTAACTGGAAATTTTCCTTCCAGCATATGGGCTGCTAACCTGTAAGTACCAGTTGCTCATTAAGCCAATTTTGTAGGTGTTTGAGTTCAGGGATGTGCTCAAAACCCTTATCAGTAAAGGGAATTCCCTTGTATCGGCTGGCTGGCGTCCGGTAACCGATGCTTTTGTGCAGTCGGTGGTTGTTGTTCCTTAACCGGGTTTCCACGAATGATAACTGCAGCATAAAACATGATTTCTTTGCCCTTACGACGCTTTCTTGACGGCACTTGCGTTTCCATTTAGATGTGCTAGACTTAGACATAGAGGCTCTTCTCTCCCAGATTAGAAATTGGGTGATTATCCTAATCCCATCTTAACTGGAAGGAGGGGTCTTTCCTAGTAAGGATTTCCCATTTCTATTTCCAGCTACTTAGTGGATAAATCTCTCTTGATACTACAATTAGATTTTATAAAGAAATTCCTAATTTCCTGGCAATTACCCATAAAGTATCTTGGCTGGACTTTCAATTGTTGTTAGAAAATAATCTGTCATCGATCCCTCTATTTTCTCTATTGGGAACCGACGACAAATTATTACTATGCTTTAGCATTAAACTTATTTTCATTATTGCAATGTGGACAAGTAACAGCTACAACATATTTTTTAGTTTCGTTATCAGTATCTTTATCAACTTCCTCAATATTATTAGCCCCTACTGAATGCATAGGAATATTAATGCCACTCCAGTCAGTTAGTTCTGAGACTACTGCATGCCAATGTAGTACTTTGCCACAATTAGCACATTTATCTTCTTGTTGAAGAACCATTATATGCTCACCCCCTTCAACTTTTAAGTTCTATATATAAAAGATAAGTTCCTACCATAAAAAAGGTATGTATAGATTTCCTTTTAAATTAAACTTACTCCAAATTATTATAACTTAAGTTTCGCACCCTGAAAAAGCAGGTTTTTGCAAATGGTCCTAATAGTTCAATTCCTTGGTACGCTTGGGTTTGAGCCATTTTCCACTTATGCAGTTTAGCTGGCATTATTGAGTTGCTTTAGCTGATTGCTCAAAAAATAATCCTCAAATAATGTTTTCAAGTACTGGTATTCGGCAGAGTTTCGGAATTCCCGGATATCGATGGTACCGGATTCTGCTATGGCCGTAATCACCGCTTGTAGCAGTTCCTCAAACAACTCCCACAACCGTTCGGCCAAGTTCTTTTCAATCAGATCGTCTTTGATCGCCTCAAACAGTCCCCCAAGTGATTCGTAAGCGTTGATTCTGCGGAAATACGTGAGAAAGATATACAATATACACCAGGTCGTTACATGGGCAACCTGGGCATCGAAATCTCGGGATTGACAGGTCCCCAGCTTCAGGTGCTGCTTCGCTTCTTTAAAAAACATCTCGATCGTCCAGCGGACGCAGTATGTCTTCAACATCTTCAGAAAAGTCAGCGATGTGTCGGTTGACAGATATAACTTCCATTCCTTTTGGTAAGGAAAACGGCAAAAATACAGCTTGACTTTCCCCACCTCTTCATAGCCTACCGTGACTTCGTAGTAGCGAGTATTGCGTTTATGGCAGCGTTTTTCTTCCCGTTCTTTTTTGAGCACTGCCAGCAGTTGCTTGGCGTTTATGAATTCCCCCTTGTAGTTATACTTCCGCTTATCCTTCTTTACGCTATAGATCTCATGTATCGTTTGATCGGCCGGTTTCTGGGCGGTCTGGATAAACGATTTACTACTGAACCAGCTATCAACAAGCACGTACTTGGCCCGGAATCCATGTTTGACAGCCCGTTTCAGCATGTTCAGTCCATTTGTGATTTTATCAACATTGCATTCCTTGATGCGTTTGGCGCCCAGCGATTTCGGGTCGCGTTGCTTCCGCTACTGCTGTTTACGATGCTTGACTTTCAATCGTTTTTCCGAGTGGAGGCTAAAATCTAAAGGAATAAAACTTTTGCCGTCAAATAAGCCCAGCGTCAGGTTTTTAAAACCCAGCTTGCTGCCTTGCTTCCCGGCCACATGGTCATGAACAAACGAAATTTGTTCGATTCTTCTTCCTGTTTTTTTTACAATTGTGTCATCGAGAATAAACGCGGAATTAGCCGCAACTTTATGTTGGGGATTGATCAGTTTACGAAAGGTTTTGACCACGTTCATCAGCAAATCCCGCCACGGCAGCTTTTCGTTATTTTTCAGGCGGTAGATAGCGTCTTTCCTCATGCTGTAACCTTTTGAAATTCGCTCTTGTACAGAGTATGCACGCTTTTAAATAGCATCAAAAGAAACATCAGCATAAGTGAAATGGTTTCGAACACGCTGTAGCCATCTTGTTTTTGAAAACCTGTTTTACGACACAGCGATTTGAATTTGAATATTTTCATCACATCGCATATAATTGTTGTTAATCGAATATCCGTGGTTTTGCAGGACATTTTGAATCTCGTTTACGTTTTTCCGCATGATAACACCTCGTTTTTAGCTGATTTGGACTGGTAACTTAATTGTACCAAAAACCTAGTGTTCATGCGGATTTTTAATGTCTTTTTTGACTGCTTCAGACTGCAAATTTCACGAGTTTAAAGGGTGCGAAACTTAAGTTATAATTAAAAAGAGCCCGAAGGCTCTTTTCATAAATTAATAGTATCGTTTAACAATATCTTCTATTCCGTTTGCAAACTCAACATCAAATCGGCGTCCACAGTTTTTGCATTCTCTTTTTTCAATTGTTGATTCAACTTGTTCTGAAGTAAAATCACGTGAATTGCAATTAGGACAACTAAGTTTACCTTCCATTTTAATACCACTCCTTCTGATAGAGGTAAATCTATTTTTTTTAAAATTAATTTAGAAATGATTATCTAAAAAATTAAATAGAGCTAGTTAAATTTTGCCCTTTTGTGCTGCCTAAAATACCTTTCATTTTGTTATATTAAGAACTAAATATATTATTTTAACCTGGTATATGTTTACTAGATAAAAAGCAAACTAAAATATAAATTCGGTCTTAAAAATAGTTATAATAGTTATATTTTATGAACAGGAGGCAATCTTAGGGTGGTTAAAAAAAAATACTCAAATGATAAATATCAACCCATCAATAGTGAATTACAATTACCGGATAAAGATAAAGAGTTACCATTACCTAGCTTAGAAGATGTTAAAGACTCTCAAAAGGAAGAATTTTTTACTGTTGAAAATAAAAATAAGGACAAATAAGCCGCTGTATTAAGCGGCTTATATTTTTAAAGTATCCTTTTTGTAGATATTCCTAATAATAATCCTTCTCGGTTGTATAAAATAGCAGGCTTCTTCAATTTCACTTTGTCCATGGAACCTACTATTATCTAAAAAAACATCAATCTCACTAAATATAAGAAGAAGGGGTTTATATTATTATTAATAAGGTTTCTACAAATAACAGTAAATATTTTAGTCTGAAACCTTTAATTTTAACTTTGGTTTTTAAATAAGACCTTTGGAATTAGGTATATTCATTGTATTTCTCTAATATATTTAGGCTCAATGTCAAATGTTGTAATAGACTGAAGCGTCTAGCTTTGACAAGAGTCCAATGATTTAAAAATTTACTATTGATTTAATAAGATTTTAGCCCTGTAAATATTAAAATTTCAGCAGCCGTATGACATTCTTTTTATGACTTTGATTTTGTTATTGAAACCTTCAATAAAGCC
>JASKKH010000022.1 GCA_030154265.1 Clostridia bacterium | reverse complement strand
ACGATTTGAAGAAGAACTCTTAAATATCGCTTAAACACATTGTCCTATATCATAAATATTTTTCACTAGGTGTTGCATTTAATATTGCAATTTAGCTATTAGAAATCAATTGTACCGGCCCTTGACAAAAGCTTTAAGGGTCGGTATAATAACTCTTGTCGTGGGGATATAGCTCAGCTGGGAGAGCGCTTGAATGGCATTCAAGAGGTCAGGGGTTCGAGCCCCCTTATCTCCACCAGAAATAAAGCCTTTCGATTTACCGAAGGGCGTTTTTTTTTAATTTTTTAATGGAATATTAAACTAGATTTATAAAATTTTGGGAGATTTTATAAAATATTTGTATTGAATTTATCTTTTTTGCCATATTATCTAAAAAATTTGTAAATATGTTTGACTTGATTTTTTAATAGTCAATAATATTAAATAGAGTAAGGCGAGTTCATGGGGGTCATTAACATAATGGCGAAAAAGCCCAAAGGAGTTAAAATATGACCGTTAGTGCTATTATACCGGCCTATAATGAAGAAGCTACAGTTTATAAAGTGATTGATGTTCTAAAGCAAGTAAATGATGTCAGTGAAATTATAGTTGTAAGTGATGGTTCAGAAGATAATACAGCTGTTATAGCTCGTAAGCATGGTGCTAAAGTTTTTGAACTAGCAGCTAATGCCGGTAAAGGTTCGGCTATGGTTGTTGGTGCTTCTAAGGCAAGTAATAATATTTTACTTTTTTTAGATGCTGATTTAGAAGGTTTAACTAAGAACCATGTACAAGCCTTAATTCAACCTGTGTTAACTAATGTTGCCGATATGACAGTAGGTATTTTTACTAAGGGGCGTTCATTAACAGATTTAGCCCAGCTGGTGGCTCCTCAGCTTTCTGGCCAAAGAGCAATAAAGAAAGAGAAGTTTTTAGAAGTAGGTGCTGAGAGAAGTCGGTTTGAGGTTGAAATATTACTTACTAGTGAAGCACACAGTAGAGGCTGGAGAGTTCAAACAGTTCCTTTGCATAACATGACACATGTTATGAAAGAAGAAAAACGGGGATTTTTCCGAGGATTATTGGCACGAGCTGGAATGTATAAAGATATTGCATTATTTTTCTTGATGAGGAAAACCAGAAGAATAAAAACCAGTCCTGTAGGAGATTTTGTTTTATTGGTAAACGACAGTATAAAATATAAAAAATAATATTGACTTATGATTGACATGGTGTTATAATTATTTTTACATAGGGAAAATAGACGCTGAGTCCCTTGTGGGAGCGGGGGAACCAAATTTTAGGGGTGAATCCAATATCCATGGTAGGGTTATCTTTCCGACCCGAACCCGACAGCTAACTTCGTAAGCGTAGTAGGAAGAAGATGAGGTAAAGAGGTGTGCAGTGTAAATGCAAAACCTCTTTTTATATGTATTAATCAAGCTCCCCCTGGTTTTTTAAACCAGGGGTTTATCTTTGATAAAGCGATTTGCAAACAGAAAAAAATGAAAGGAGGAACCAATGTGACTATTCACTCAGAACCCAGGGTTTTGGCAAGTAAAGAGGATAAGAGGCAAATTTCCTTAAAAAGGGCAAGAGAATTGAAATCCCGTATTGTTGATTATTTGGAAGCAAAGAAAAACATCCCCAGTGGGATTGAATTGGACGATGAGATAAAAAACAACAAACAAAAGATTATGAGCTTTTTGGGTGCAACAGAAGAAAATTGGGAAGATTGGCGTTGGCAGTTGAAAAATCGCATAACTTCTGTTGATATTCTGTCGGAATTAATCCCATTAAGTGAAGAAGAGAAAAAAGCTATAAGTAAAGTTGAGCGAATATATCGTTGGGGTGTATCACCTTATTATGTATCACTTATGGGAAAAGATGAAAATTGCCCTATAAGGCGACAGTCCTTACCCAGTGCTGCAGAATTAGAGGATGACTCAGGTATATTAGATCCCATGGCTGAGGAATTGACTTCGCCTGCTCCGGCCATTACTCGTAGATACCCAGATCGGTTAATCATTAATGTTACTAACCAATGTGCTATGTATTGTAGGCATTGCCAACGTCGTCGTAATATTGGTGAAGTTGACAGGAGCCGTAGTCGTCGTGATTTGGAACAAGCTTTACAATACGTACGTGAAAATGAAGAAATTCGTGATGTTCTAATTACCGGCGGCGATTCTTTAATGCTTAGTGATGCAACCATTGATTGGCTGCTAACTGAATTAGACAATATACCTCATGTAGAAATAAAGCGTTTAGGCACACGAGTACCGGTTACTTTACCACAACGTATTACACCAGAACTCTGCGAAATTCTTGCTAAACATCCTCCTATATATATTAACACTCAATTTAACCACCCACGGGAAGTTACAAAGGAATCTAAGGCTGCTTGTGATCGATTGGTCAAAGCTGGTGTTGTTTTAGGAAATCAGGCGGTTTTATTAAAAGGTATAAATAATCATCCTTTTGTTATGCGTAAGCTTAACCAAGACCTATTAAAAATTAGAGTTCGCCCTTATTATATTTTCCATGCAAAACCAGTTAAGGGGACAACTCATTTTATTACTTCTGTCGAAGAAGGTATAGAAATAATGGACAAATTAAGGGGATATACTTCTGGATTAGCTGTTCCTACCTATATAATTAACGCTCCTAAGGGCTTAGGTAAGACACCGGTTTTACCTCAGTATTTAGTTGCTCGTAAAGATAATGAGATAGTTTTAAGGACTTGGGAAAAACGTACTTTATTTTATCCCAATCATGTAAATGAAGAGAATAAAAAGTCTTAAAACATTTTGCTTGGAAATGATAAAGTGCCGGGAATAAACCCGGTGCTTTATTTTTTTACCTATGATTGTTCAATCATATTTATTCTTGCTTTTTGATATATCTTAAAACAATTAATAATTCGGTATTTTTTAGCAATATTCGATTTTATTTGACCATTATGTTAACCTATGTTAGGATAATTAAAGATTAATGTATTTTTTTAAATAAATTGTATATTGATTAAAATCCGGAAGGAAGAAAAAATAATGAACGATTTATTGATTAGGCGTGCACGTTTAATTGATGCGTCTACAACTGTTGATATAGCCATTAAAGATGGCTATATTGTTGTGTCTGGGGAAGGGGTAGCTGGCTCAGCTCGGCAAATGGTGGATGCTGCAGGTCGACTTGTAATACCATCATTTGTAGATGCACATACTCACCTTGACAAAGTTTTTATTACAACACCTGAGGAAGGTATTAATAATTTTCAAGAGGCAATTGAAGTTTTTAATCGTCGTTTTAAAGAAACCAAAAAAGAAACTTTAATTGAAAGGGGCCGACGATTACTAAGAATGGCCCTAAGTCATGGTACAAAAGCTATGCGAACTCATATTACTATTGACGAAACTATAGCTTTACGTGGTGTTGAAGCAGCTTTAGAATTAAAAGAAGAGTTTGCAGGCAAAGTTGACCTTCAAGTAATTGCAATGCCCAGCAGTATGGCACCTAAACCCTCTTTCCGTTTAAAAGAAATTATGGAAGAAGCATTAAGAATGAAGGTAGACGGTATTGGGGGATTTTTTAATTTTTCTGGTGATGGCATAGAGACGTGGTTAGACTATATTTTTGAAATTGCTACTGGTAGTGGTGTGTGTGTAGATATACACATTCATGAATCAGGGCCTTCTTCAGTAAGATGTTTAAATTATTTGACATTAAAAACACTTCAATCAGATTATCAGGGTAAGGTTGTAGCAAGTCATTGTAGGGGTTTGGCTTCAGTTGATGAAGATAAGGCAAAACAAACAATAGATATAATTAAGGAGGCTGATGTGAGCATAATCATCATGCCTTCTAAGTATCTTTATCTTATGAAACAGGACAGTGACTTAACAAGTCTTGGAACTTCCAGAATCAGGGAGTTAGAGGCTGCAGGAATAAATATAGCTTATGCTTCTGGAAATATCCGAGATGCTTATCGTCCCTTTGGTAATGCGGATATGTTGGAAGAGGCTCTTCTTACTGCACAGATTTTACAAATGGGTACTCAGGCTGAACTTAAAAATATTTTAAAAATGGGTACTTATAATGCTGCTCAGGCTATAGGCCTTGATAACTATGGTACTAGTTCTGGAGATAAAGCTGATTTGGTTATCTTAAATACTAACGTTCCAGCAGAGGCTATTATTAGCCAAGTAGAAAAAGTTTCTGTTATTAGGAACGGTCGGGTGGCGGTGCGAAATGATAAGAGGACTGATATTATTATTTAGTTAAGTTTAGTTGCACAAGAATAAGACAAATAGTATACTACTTTTAAAATCCATTTTTTGGAGGAACGACCTTGTTATTGGATCTTAATCCCATTGCTTTTCAAATAGGACCAATTGCTGTACGATGGTACGGTATTTTTATGGCTTTATCTTTCCTTTTAGGTTCATGGTATTTATACCGGGAAGGATTGAAAAAAGGTATAAACGAAGATTTCTTATTAAACCTAGCCATAATAGCTATTTTCTTTGGCGTTGTTGGAGCTCGTTTGATGTTTGTGCTCGCTAATTATCCTGATTGGTTTGTAAATGACCAACTACAAATACTTAAAGTATATGAAGGCGGTCTTTCCTGGCATGGTGGACTATTGGGAGGGTTGCTTTCCGGTTGGATTTATGCCCGTTTAAAAAGGGTAAATGTTAATCAGCTTTTGGACATGGTTGTACCGGGTTTGGGTTTTGGCTATTTTCTTGTCAGGATTGCCAATATCTTTAACCAAGAAGTTTTAGGAAGGCATACTGATTTCTTTTTTGATCGTTGGCCGGCACAATTGATTGGTTCGGCTATAGGTCTTATCTTATTAATTAGGTTTTTTTATATTAAGACTAAAAATCCACCTGATGGTTACCAATTCTGGTCATTTATCTTTTACCACCAGATTCTCAGGGCTGTGGTAGAAGAGACTGTAAGAAATAATCCCTTAGAAGTTCTTGGCTATGTCGTTCCGGGCTGGGGCCTTGGTTTTTTCACTCTTACCCAAATTACTACTCCTCCCATATTATTAATTGCATATTATTTTATGAGACGTACTAAAGCTAATAAGGAATTTTATTCTGCCAAGGATAGTACCTGATATAATTTAAGGCTGTTAAAAAAGCTGCCTTCGGGCGGCTTTTTATTATGGTTTATTTTATACATAAATGGAAGGATTAAAAATCAGAGCGGCGAAAGAGGACATAGTTAACAAAAAACAACGGAGGTAGTTTTATTGTTCAGGGTGTTACACCTGGCAGATTTGCATTTAGGCTCTAGACCTAATTTGCCGTTACCGCTCCAAGAAGAGGTTTACCGGAACCGTAATAAGGTTATAGAAACTGCAGTGGATTTGGCTTTAGACCCAGGTCAGGGTATTCATATGGTTATTATAGTTGGCGATCTCTTTGATAATCACCAACCTGAGCCGGTTCTAATAGACGAGACAATACGCCATTTAAAACGATTAGAGTCTGCGGGTATTGCGGTAGTGACAGTTCCCGGAAATCACGATGAAATTACATATATTGATTCTGTCTATCGTCGGGAGGCGAAACGTTGGCCTGGCATACTAGTTACTGAACCAATGCCAACACTGATAACTAAAATAAATGTTAATGGAGATGTATGTAATCTTGTATCTATGGCTTATACAGGAGGGGTAAGTAAGACTGATAAGCCGTTAGCCAATTTCCCTTTGGCTGAGAAGCAAGGAGTAAATCTTGCTCTTTTTCATGGTTCCTTGGATTGGAATACAGGGGAAAGAAGTGTTCCACTTGATGGTACTGCCCTGGCAGCTGCAGGTTATGATTATATAGCATTAGGACATATTCACCGTGGAGGTAAGCGGAAACCAGGAAATTCTTTGGCTAATTATTGTGGCATGGTAGCCGGGAAAAGTTTTAATGACCCTGGAGTTGGTTACTGGACTATTGTTACTTTGGGTGATGGCCCAGCAAGGATAACAACTTTATCAGCTAATATCCGCCCTTGGCGAGTTGTTGATATGGATGTTTCCGTGTTTAATGAATATGAGGAGTTAGAGGAAGCTATTAAACAATTAATTGAACCGGAAGATATAATAAAGATACGATTGATCGGGACAATAGCTTTTGACCCAAATATAGAAAGATTAGAAAGTTCACTTAATAATTTATGTCGATATATAGAAGTTGAAAATAATACTGAGGGTTGGAAGCCTGATATGGTTTCTAAATATGCTGCTGAACCGACAATTAGGGGTTTTTTTGTCCGTCGCCTACAAAAACAGTTAACAGAGGTTAATGATCCTGAAAAAGAAAAGGTAATTCGAAAAGCCCTCTGGCGTGGTCTTCTTGCCTTAAAAGGGGGTAACAATTAGTATGGCTGATTTAAAATTAAAGCATTTAACTTTAACTGGATTTGGTTGTTATAGGGATAAGATAAGTATTAAGTTTAATGATGGTATAAATACTTTAATAGCTCCTAATGAAAGTGGTAAGTCTACTTTGATAGCCGGTTTGGAAGCAATTATTTTTGGTTTACCCAAAAGCAGAAATGCCCAAGTCTATGGTAAAGCTCGTTTTATTAACTGGGAAGAGCCACCATTATTTGAAGGGGAAGTAAAGTTTCAGGTTAATGATCAAGTTTATCGATTGTGGCGTTGTTTTCATAATAATAAAGTCTCTTTTAAAATTAATAATGGTGGTAACTGGGAAGAGTTGTGGCATGGGCAGCATAATCCCAATGCACATAGGAAAATTCCTGTTTATGATCGTTACTTAAAAAAATTAATAGGTATAACCTCTAGAAAAGTTTTTGAAGATACTTTTTTCTTAGCCCAGCCTTTGCCTGAAGGTGACCAAATAGGTCAGGAAGTACAAAAACTTCTTTCTGGCAGTGGTGGTCATTATCAAGATGCTTTAACAGAACTATCAAATTCTTTAAGAAGCCTTACTCGTTTTACTGGGGATTTTGGCGTTGGTAATAACGGTCGTAAAGATGCTAAATTAGAAAATTTGAAACTAGAATTAGATAGCCTGAGAAATAAACAAGAAGTTACCTGTTATACTATTGATCAATTAACGATGATTAAAGATAAGGTAAAGAAACTTTCAGAAGAAATTCGTGACACCCGGATAGAGTTAAAAAAGCAACAAAATCTTAAATCGGCTTGGGATTATTGGCGGTCTTTACAAACTAGATACGATAGTGTTTTACGGGAGCAGCGTCAGGCAAAGGATATTTGGGATAAAGCCAGAAAGATACAGCTCAAATTATCTCAATTAGAAGAAGAGGTCAGGAACTCATACCCTGAATGGTTACACACGCAAAAAGATGTTGCAGAAGAACTTTACAATTTAATGGAGATTGAAAATAGCATAAACAGTTTAAAGAAAGAGCTTATCCAGTTTAATGAAAAATTAGAACAACTTAAACATGAACAAGAGAATATAAATGATAAGTTGCAAAATGATTATAGACACTTAGTTAATCGTCCTAATCTTTTACATAATCTTGAAAAACTAAAGGCTCTTTTGACTAAAAAGAAAGAATTATTTTCAAAAATAGAAGAATTAAATTCTAAGATTGAGGAATATCGTTCTCAATTATCTTCTGTTTCTGATTTTGGCATTTTTGGGCAAAGTCCGGTTACTGCACTTAAAGGTATACGGGTAACAGTTAATCAGATGTTAGATAATTGGGAAAGGTTTTGGCGACAGCAGGTTCGTTTGCAAGAATTAGAGGAGGCAATTTACGGTGAGTTAAGTTGCTTTTTAAATTTGCCGCCAAATATTGAAGCAATGTTAACTGATTATAAGTCTAACTTAAAACGTTTAGAAAGAGATAAACAACTTGCCGAGGAAAGTTACCGAATTATAATTGAAAAACAAAAATTGTACAAGCAATTAGAGGATGAATTAAGGCAATATAAAGACATAGAGCCGCTGAGTAAAGAAGTAATTGAGGCTACTGTAGAAAAACCCCGTGTGTTACAAGAATTAAAAATAAAGGAAGACTCTCAAAGGTCTATTTTATCGGACAATATTAAAAGAAGAAGGCTTATTGTTACCCTATTTAGTGGTATCGGTTTGGTAACAGGGATGATATTTGGCAATTGGTTTTTTGCCTTACTTGGATTATTTTTAGGAATTATAGGTGGTAGTTTAAGTAGTTACCTAACAAACAAAAACGGTAAGTATGTTACCTTAGTTAAGGAAATTTCTGATTTAAAGGGGCACATACAAAAGTATGATGAGTTATTAGGACCTTGGGCAAATGCTACAGTTAGCCAATTAAATGAATTATCAAGACGTTTACAAGAAAGAGATAAGCTTAAAAAAGACTTGGAAGCTATGGCTAAAGATCTTCCTTCAGAATTTTTTATGGAGACTTCAAGGCAAAATTTTTCTAATGCAAAGAAAGTTTATGAGGATTTTTTAAAAGTTACAACTAAAATATCTGCTAGTTTTAGTGATGTAACCTCAGCCTACCGAAAGTTTCAAAATTTCCTTCATGAAAGGGATGTTTTAGCTAATACAATCCAATCTTTTGCTAAATCCATTGCAGGGGTTAAACCGGAAGAGCTAATGGATATACCTGTAACAACTTTAGAAATGGAACCTTGGCAAGACTTAATAGAACTTGCCAAGTTAAATGGTCAAGAGGTAGGGACGTTAGGGGAACTTTTAGAATGGTTAAGGGGATTAAAGAAAGAAGACTGGGATAATTTCTTAAACAAAGCTTCCTCTTGGGAAGAATTAACATCTTTTTACCAAAAGACCCTGGATAGAAAAAGTGAAGTGTTAGGTTATGACGCAAATGGCGAGACAGAGTTAGATCGCTTAGATAAAGAGATTGAAGATTTAGAGCGAAAGGTGGCACCCTTTTCGGTAGATGATGAAGTAGATAAAATTACTTCTCAATTGGAAATCGTAGATGAAATGAAAAATCGTTTAAGAGAATTAGATGGTCTCATACAGGCAACCAGTACTCATACTGAAGAGCTTAAAAAAAGAATAAATCAGTTAAATTCTAGCAAGGAACAATTACAACAAAAACTAAAACCATTACTGAAGGGCTCCAAGGATACAAAATCAGCTATTGAACGTCTCAAGTGTTACCAAAAAATAGTTCAGGAACAACAAAATTTACGGGGGCAATTAGAAGGTCTATTAGGTGAAGGTGATGTTGTTTCTTTAGAATTTTCTTATCTAGACGCAGCAAATAGAGCAGGAGCGATTCTTAAAGAATGGCAAACTCTAGTTAAGAACCATCCTGGGCTACCTTCACCTGGTATAGATAAAAAAACATTTGAACTTGAGGAATATTACAAAAACTTAAATGAAACTATTGATAATCTACAAAATAGGCTTCAAGAGTTAGAAAAGGAGGAGCAAAACTATCTAAGACAACAAGCACTTTTAGAAGGAAAACAAGTAATTAATGTTGCTCGTGTTTCTGAAATGATCAAGATTAAAGAAAAGGAATTGGAACGATTGGAATTAGAAGCTAGTGCTTTAGCTTTAGCTTATCATGAATTACTAAAAGCAGCTAAAGAGTATAGCCAAAATTATCGACAGGAACTTGCGCTTACCGTTACTCGCTATTTTAATCTTTTCACTGGTTTTGATAATCGTAAGGTAACGATCTCGGAAGACTTTCAAGTTATTATATATGAAGATGGTAAAAATCTCTCTATAGATCAACTTAGTCGTGGCACTCAGGATCAATTGTACATAGCCTTACGTTTAGGGATAGGAGACTTATTAAGTGGGAACTTAAGTTTGCCTTTTATCTTTGATGATACTTTTATTAATTGTGATTATAAACGAAGGGAACGTATTAAAGAAATTCTTCAATCTATAGCAACAAGACGTCAGATAATCTTATTATCTCATGACTCATTTTTTTCAACTTGGGGGAAATCAGTGGAATTTTGTTAATATTTACATTGGCAGGTGTTGGCGTTGGGTTTGCGATTAGTTTTAGGCAGAGCCGGGTCGGGTAAGACAAGACTCTGTTTAAAGGAAATACAAGAAGCTTTAAAACAGGGAGCGGAAGGCCCGGCAATTATAATGATAACGCCAGAACAAGCCACCTTACAAATGGAGTTAGACCTGCACAGGGCTATAAATTGTCCCGGTTTTAGCCGTGTTCAAGTATTGAGTTTCAGGCGGTTGGGATGGCGAGTTTTTCAGGAAACCGGAGGTGCTGTTAGAGAGCACCTTGGGGAAATGGGAAAACGTATGGTTTTAAGAGCTCTCTTAAATGACCATAAGGATGATTTAAATCTATTTGATTCTTTGGTTTCAAGCCCCGGCTTTATAGAGCAATTAGCTCATACCATTGCCGAACTAAAACTTTATCGGGTAGAACCGGAAAAGCTTCAGAAAATTTGTGAACATTACCGGAATAATGGTCAAGGGGATATAATCTTAAGCCGTAAATTACACGATATATCTCTAATCTATTCTAACTTAAACAAATATCTTTCTGGACGTTATTTAGATCCAGATGATTATTTGAGTTTAATAGCAGAGCGTCTTCCAGAGGCAGATATATTAAAAGATGCCCAAGTTTGGATTGATGGTTTTAATGGTTTTACTCCTCAAGAAGAGTCTATTCTCCAAGCATTGATGAAAGTTGCTGCTAGAGTAACGGTAACCCTTTGTTTGGACTCTAGAGTTAAAGATAGAAAGCTAGGGGATACGGAACTTTTTCACCCTACTAATGAAACTTACCACCGTTTACGGCACTTGGCACTATCGACTGGGGTTGATTTAGAAGACGAAGTTCTTTTGACGGGGACTCCCCCCCGTTTTAGAGAAGCTCCGGTCCTGGCGCATATTGAAGGACAAATAGGGCGATGGCCTGTAAAACCTTATAAAGGTCAAGTCGAAGGTATTAGATTAATATCGGCAGCAAATCGTCGCGTTGAAGTAGAAGCAGCAGCACGTGAAATTTTGCGTTTAGCTCGTGAAGAAAAGTTATCATGGCGGGAGATTGCTGTTATGGTTAGGGATTTAGAACCCTATCATGATCTTATTGTTAATATTTTTCGCGATTACAACATTCCCTTTTTTATCGACCACAGGCGACCTGTAGGGCATCACCCACTAATTGAACTAGTACGTGCTGCTTTGGAAACTGTTTTAGAAAATTGGGCTTATGATCCAGTTTTTCGTTACCTTAAAAGTGACTTAGTTCCGGTTTCTCGTCACGATATAGACCTTCTTGAGAACTATGTACTTGCTCATGGTATACATGGTTCTCTTTGGTTAAATAATTCACCATGGCAATTTAAAAGTTCAAGGACAATAGGACTTAGCGATGGGGAAGTTTTAAATGACCCAGAATTAGAAAATATAAATAGAATTCGGGAACAAGCTAGTTGTCATTTAGCCCGTTTTTATCACTCGATTAAAAATAAGTCACTAACTGTTAATAAAATAACGGAAGCCTTATTTAGTCTTTTGCAGGAACTTAAAGTACCAGAGCAATTGACATCTTGGTATAACGAAGCATTCTCATCCGGAGATCTAGATGCTGCTCAGGAGCATGAACAGGTCTGGAATGGTTTTATGGATTTACTTGATGAATTGGTGGTTTCATTAGGAGATACTCCTATGAATTTAGATGAGTATGCTAATATCCTGGATGCAGGTATGGAAAGTTTGAAACTTAGATTAATACCACCGGCTATGGATCAGGTTATCGTAGGAACCCTTGATCGTTCCAGGCAACCAGAACTCCAAGCAGCTTTTGTTTTAGGAATTGGTGAAGGAGTATTTCCGGCCCGGATACCGGAAGATGCTACTTTTAATGATAAGGAACGGGAAGAATTGAAGGATACTGGATTAGAATTAGCCCCTTCTAGTACGTTAAGACTTTTCCACGAAGAATTTTTGATTTATTTGGCCCTTACCCGTTCACGTCGTTTCTTGTGGTTGAGTTATCCATTGGCAGATGCAGAAGGTAAGGCTCTGGCACCTTCACCCCTTGTCCGTCAGTTACGTCAGTTATTACCAGGGATTAATGAAGAAAACGTTGGTTTGACATTGCCTGGGGGTCTAGCTGACCTGGATTTTTTAACTACACCAAGAAAGGCAGCCGGATATTTATCTTGTTTTTTAAGCAAACAAGAGTCTCTTCCTTCTTTATGGCAGGAAGTTTACCGTTGGTTATGCCAGTTTAAAGATAAGGATAATTTACTGCCTTTACTTGAGGGCAGTAATTATTGCAATGATATATCTTGTATAAAAGATAGTCTAGTACAAAGTCTTTATTCACGACCTTTAAGATGCAGTATATCCCAGTTAGAGACTTTTGCTAGTTGTCCTTTTCGTTATTTTTTAACTTATGGTTTAAATCTACGCGATAGAAATATTTATCAGGTAGATCCTGCGAGTATGGGTCAATTTTACCATGCTGCTTTGAAGCTCTTTGTAGAAGAGCTAGAAGAAACAAATCTTGATTGGGGAGAATTAAGTGACTCACAAGCAGATGCCAAAATACATCAAATTGTTGAACAATTATCTTCGCAATTACAACATGAAATTTTAAATAGTAGTGCTCGGTATGTTTACCTTCAGAGAAAATTAGAGAGAACTCTAAAACGATCAATAAAAATTCTTAATGAACATGCCCGTAGGGGGGAGTTCAGGCCTCTTGCAGTAGAAGCTTATTTTGGTACTAAGGGTAAATTACCCCCCTTAATTTTGAATTTAGATAATAACTATCAGGTTTATCTAGAAGGACAAATAGATCGGATTGATGTGACTTTTCATAAGGGTAAGCCGTATTTACGAGTCATTGACTATAAAAGTAGCACAACTTTACTTGATGTAGAGGATATTTATCATGGTTTGTCACTACAATTACCTCTTTATTTACAGGCAGCTCTAAAAGCATCTGGCATTTTATTAGGCAAAGAAGCTGAACCTGCCGGTATTTTTTACTTTGGGGTTAAGGACCATATTTTAAGGGAAAATGGGCCAGTTAGTGAAGAAAAGGTGGAGAAACTGCATAATCAGGCCTTAAAAATGCGGGGCTTAATTTTGGCTGAACCGGAAATCGTTAAACTCATGGACAAATCTATTGAAACTAATTCTGATTTATTGCCAGTTAAAATTAATAAAAACGGCAAATTTCATAAGCAATCATCTGTGGCAGATAGAGAACAACTGCAAGTTTTATTAGATTTTGCTCGAAGAAAGGCTGAAGAAATGGCTACTGCCATTTTAGCGGGACGAGTTGAAATTAGTCCTTATCGTAATGATAAGAATTTTTCATGTAGATTTTGTTCTTATCACGCAGTATGTGGATTTGATTTTCAGTTACCTGGTTATAAGTACAGGCGATTGAATAAAGTCAATAAGAATGATTTTTGGGAGTTAGCAGCTGCAGCTGTTAAGGAGGTTGAAGCAGATGACAACTGAGAAGCAGGGTCCTCAATGGACTAAAGAACAATTGCAGGCAATTGAGGTAACTGGCGCTAACTTGTTGGTAGCAGCTGCAGCTGGTTCGGGGAAAACTGCTGTTTTAGTAGAAAGAATAATTCAAAGGTTAATGGATACCAAAAGACCTATAAGTTTAGAAAATATGTTGGTAGTAACTTTTACTGAGGCAGCAGCTGGAGAAATGCGCCAACGAATTGGTGCTGCATTGGAGAAAGCGGTTACTAGGCAACCTGAAAATAAGGCTTTGCGGAGGCAGCTTTTGTTATTAAATAGGGCTCATATTAGTACTATCCATTCTTTTTGTTTATGGGTGTTACGTACATATTTTTATCGTATAAACCTGGATCCCGGTTTTAGGGTTATCGATCCTGCTGAGGCAGAACTTTTACAATTAGAAGTTATAGACCAGGTTTTAGAAGAGTGTTTTTCTAATGAACCGGATGGTGGTCCTATAACTGATTTGGCTGATAGCCTAGGTGGTAGAGGTGATGCTAATTTAGCAGACCTGGTTTTAGATGTTTGGAAATTCAGCAGGGGTCTTCCATGGCCAGAAGCCTGGTTAGATCAGGCAGCATCATTTTATAAAGTTAATCCTGGTGATACACTTAGAAACCTTTCTTGGTACTCCGAACTAATTAAGACTATAAAGTTATTTTTGCAGGAAGTAGATTTTTATCTTAAACAGGCAATGGCGTTATCTGTCCGACCTGGTGGCCCTGCAAAATATCTTGATAACTTGGAAGACGAAAGATTTCAGGTAAAGAAACTATTACAGGAAATAGATAAATTAGATTGGGAACAATTATGCCAACGTTTAGTAGCTATAGATTTTAAGCGTTTAAGTGCTATTCGTGGTGAGGATGTAGATAAGGAATTAAAGGAAAAGGTTACAAAACTACGTGAACAAGCGAAAGAGAAGGTAAAACAACTTAAGGAATATTTTTGCCGGGATGAAGCTACTGTTTGGGCTGAACTCAAGCGCGCTGGAGAATTTGTAACAGCTTTAATAGAGGTAGTAAAAACATTTGATTATACCTTTACAGAATTAAAGAGACGTCGAGGAATGGTAGATTTTAACGATTTGGAGCATTTATGCTTACAAGTTCTTTTGGATGAAAATACTTCACCCGGAGAACTTAAACCTTCAGTTGTTGCTTTAGAATTGCGTAAAAAGTTTGATGAAGTGTTAGTAGATGAATATCAGGATATAAATAGTGTACAAGACGCTATTTTAACACTGGTTTCAAGACAGGATACTGATAACCCCAATTTTTTCATGGTAGGGGATGTTAAGCAAAGTATTTACAGATTTCGTATGGCTAACCCTTCGATTTTCTTGTCAAAATATCATCAATACCCCGAAGGGAGTAAGCTAAACCGTCTCATTTTGTTATCAAATAATTTCCGTAGTCGTCAGGGTATAATCGATGCAGTTAACTTTATTTTTATTCAGATATTTTCTTCTTTGGTTGGTGAGATAACATATGATGATAAAGCTATGTTGAAAGGAATGGCTCATTACCCGGAAGACTCACATTCTGTAACTAGGGATGTTGAAGTTTATCTTCAAGAAAAACAAACTCCAGAAGAAGAGCAAGAAGATGGATTTATATCTGATTCTACAGAGATACAAGAGTTAACTTTTTTAGAAAGAGAAGCACTTTTGGTTGCCAGACGCATCCAAAGAATGGTTAATGGTACTAAAAAGGTACCTGGTCCAGAATTTAAAGTATGGGATGCAGCAAGAAAAGAGTATAGAAGTGTTACTTATAGGGATATTGTTATTCTTTTGCGAAGTATCAAAGATAAAGCCCAGGTATTTGTTGATACATTAAACCAACTGGGAATACCGGCTTATGCTGAATTGGGAAGTGGTTACTTTGATTCTATTGAAGTAGAAACAATGCTATCTTTACTACGAGTAATTGATAATCCTTATCAGGATATTCCTTTAGCGGCTGTTTTACGTTCTCCATTAGTTGGTTTGACAGCCGAGGAACTAGCCCATATTCGGTTAGCGGCTCCTAAAAAAGACTTTTTTACTGCTCTGAAAAAGGCAGCCAAAGAGGAGAGAAAAGATGAAAAATTAACTTCTTGTTTAAGAGATTTTTTAGATCGTCTTGAAAAGTGGCGTACATTGGCTCGCCGTCAACCTTTAGGTGATGTTATTTGGCAGCTTTATAGAGACACGGGTTATTTAGAATTTGTTGGGGGTCTGCCAGGAGGAGTTCAGCGCCAGGCAAATTTACGTGCTCTCTTGGATCGAGCACGCCAATTTGAAAAATTCTCACGCCATGGGCTTTTCCGTTTTTTAAGGTTTATAGAAAGGTTACAGAAGAACGACGGGGATTTAGGGGCTGCCCATGCTTTAGGGGAAAATGAAAATGTTGTTCGTGTGATGAGCATTCATAAATCTAAGGGATTAGAATTTCCTGTTGTTTTTATAGCTGACTTGGGTAAAGAGTTTAATATACAGGATTTATCAAAGGATGTCCTCCTGCATGGGAAATATGGATTAATGCCCCTTTATTTTAATCCTACGATTGGACTTAAATATCCTACTTTACCTTATCTGGCCATAGCTCATCGCTTACGTCTAGAAGCTTTAAGTGAAGAAGTAAGGGTACTTTATGTTGCTTTGACTCGGGCTAGAGAAAAACTTATATTAGTAGGTTCAGTCAGGGACCTTCCCAGTCAGGCTGAAAAGTGGTGTGCAGGTTTGTTTTGGCATGAAAAACAATTGGCACCAATCCAGATGGCTCAAGCTAAAAAAGCCCTGGATTGGATTATGCCTGCTTTGGCTCGTCATCCCCAGGGAGAGGTTTTAAGAAATTTAGCCGAAATAGATGGAGGGTTTATTATAGATGACTCCTCAACCTGGCAAATTAAAACATTAGATGAAAAAGATATAAGTTCTATGGATTGTGATTTTGATGAGGAAGAAAATCTGGTGGAAAACAAAGAAGACTTTGTTTTGAGTGACGATGCCTTATACAATAAGGATAAACTTTTTAAAGAAATAGATAAGCGCTTATCATGGGTATATCCCAGGCAGGCTCTGGTTAGCTTGCCAGTTAAACTAGCTGTTACTGATTTAAAAAGGAGATATGAGGATTATAGTGAAGGCCAACCCTTAATGGTAGCTAATCATAGTTCTTTTAATCGTAGACCTTTATTTTTACAGGAAAAAGGTTTGACAGCTGCTGAGCGTGGGGTAGCTACTCACTTAGTTTTACAACATATTGACCTTAGAAAACCAATAACCCAAGATAGTGTCAAAAAATTATTAGACCGGATGATTGAACAAGAATTTATAAAACAAGAGCAAGCTGCAGCTGTAGATATTGAAGCTATTATAAAATTTTTTAATACTCCTTTGGGAAAACGACTTTTAATTAACCCCGCCAAAGTACGTCGAGAATTATCTTTTTCTTTAGCTGTTCCAGTAAAGGAGCTTTATCCAGACATACCCCAAAATACTGCTGCCGGTGAAATAACTTTGGTACAAGGGATTATAGATTGTCTAATTCAAGAGGGAAATAGCTTTTTGCTACTAGATTTTAAGACGGGGAAAGTTCCTAATAATCCTTTGGATGTTTATCAGGAACAGATAAGTTTTTACTGTCGAGCCGTAGAAAGTATTTTCAGTTTTCCAGTAAAAGAAGCTTATCTTTATTTTATTGATAAAGGAATAGATATTAGAGTTATCTAATTAATTATGGCAAAGTTCATCCATATTTATTATTAACCAGCCACCAGGACAGGTGGTTTTTTCTTATTGTATTCTTATTCATAAAGGTAACAGTAACCGGTCATACTAAGAAGTGGGAACGAAGGAGGGAACAACAATGTATCCAAAAAATGCTCCACAAAGCTTTAGGTGTAGTCGCTGTGGTAATACCTTTAAAGTAGATCAAGGTAGTAATGATATTTGCCCTATTTGTGGTTTTAACTGTAAAACTGGTCATTGCCAGCAGTTGGAAACCTCTGATGAAGGTTATTAATTAAAATAGAAAACGGGGGACCGGGGATTGCTAATTAAGGATTTAAAAAGATGGGCCGGGGAAAAAGGACTCGTTCTTGGAGTAGCCCCGGCTCAACCCTTTAAACGCGGGAAGGAAGCTTTACAGTGGCGAGTTAAAATGGGGCTTAAGACACCTTTTAGTACGGGAAAGTTAGAAGAAAGGTATCAGCCTAGTCTTTTGTATCCTGAAGCCCGTTCCATTATAGTTGTGGCTATGGCAAATAAAGAGAGAAAAGATAATAAACTGCCGGGGGCAAATTTTATAGCTAGTTATGCTATAGGTCCGGATTATCATAAAGAATTATATGTAAAATTAAATGGACTTGTTATGTTATTAAAACAGGCAGGTGCAAAATTAGCAGCTATACAGGTTGATAGTGGCCCTTTATTGGAAAGAGAAGCTGCCTGTTTAGCTGGTATAGGTTATTATGGTGATAACTGCAACTTAATAATTAAAGGAATGGGTTCCCAAGCTTCTTTGGGATTAGTAATAACTGATTTAGAGATAGCCGATAAGGAAAAAACTGAACAAAATATTCTAAATAATTGCCAAAATTGTGGCCGATGTTTTTCCAGTTGTCCAACGGGGGCATTAAAAGCTCCTGGTTTACTTAACCCTCAATTATGCTTGTCTTATTTAACTCAAAGAAGGGGAATTATCCCGGTGGAGTTTCGTCCTTTAATGACAAATTATATTTGGGGATGTGATATTTGCCAGGAAGTATGTCCCACTAATTTTAAGGAAAAACAGGCTATTTCGGATTGGGAAACAATAAATAAACATATGGATTTTCCCCAAAAATTACAACCTGAAAGTGTCATTAGTGATTTATCAAGGATTATTTCAATGGATAAAGCCGATTTTAACCAAATATTTGGTAATACAGCTTTAGCTTGGCGAGGTAAAAACATTCTTCAGCGTAATACTGCTATTGTTTTGGGCAACTTAGCTAATCCTGCAGCTTTGGCACCCTTGGAACAAGCTATTAAGTCTCCATCTGCTGTTGTTAGGGGACATGCTGCTTGGGCTTTAGGACGTTTGGGGCGGGTTAGCCGTCATATATTAGAAAAGGCTTTTTCTGAAGAGAAAGATAAATGGGTAAGACATGAAATAAAAACACAACTTGATAAATTAATTTAAAAACCCCCTTTAATAGGGGGTTTATTTAGCATTATTTTAATATTTTGAAGGCTTCTGGATCATCTATAAAAGCTTCATATAAAGATTTGCTTTTTAAATTAACAGGCTGGTCTAGATTTGGTGCTGCAACAAGTTTTAAACCCACAGAATTTTGATATAGATTGTTTTTCACATATTCTCCTTTACCGTCATCACTTTCTAAGTAATAGTAGGCTGCTCCATGTTTATCACGAAAAGGTTCATAAAGGGATGAAAAGTGACTTTCAATGAGGTTTGCCATAACCAAGGGTTGGTTTCCTGGGTTAATAGTTACATGACCATATGATGACGGAATGAAAACCTTATCTCCTTTTTTAGCCTCAACGGCCATTATCTCTTCTACGTCTCCATTACGGTTGTTTTTCTGTAATATATAAATTGCTTCGCCGTCAATAACTTCATAATACTCAGGATAAGTTTCAGAGGAATGGGGTTTTAATGGATGAAAATGACCTACTGTTTTAATAAATTCTCTGCCTATGGTTCCTGGTAAAATAACCGTTATATCATAACGAATATCATTTTGCTCATAAAGTTCCTTATCACTTTTAAAACATACACCTCGGTACATGTAGTAAAGAGGTTGGTCACTTGGGTTAACATTATCCGCATAAAGTACCGGTATGGCATCACTTAAACGTCTAACATCTGGTTCGGTTGGGGCTAACACCTCAGGGTCAAAAGTTAATAAACCATTACTTTCAATGTTAAAATGATTACCTAAAATCATGGAGGTTGGCCTCCTTACAATTTTTTCATTTTATATATATAACTTATTATAACCGATTAATCTCAAAAAACAATCCTTATCTGGTTAAAAATAACAGAAATCCCTCCTTGTATTTTGTCCTTCCATTTTTGAAACATTGTACCTCCTTTTTCCTATTTTTGTAAACCTTTTTTTAAGTCTTCCTTCATATTAATATACTGTTCTTATTTTATTCTATGACAGGAATTACCTTAATCAGGGGAAGGAGGAAGCAAATGGATATATTACGAAGATTAGAAGATTATCGTCAAGAAGCTAAAATGCTTGTTTGGGAAGGTACGTTTGTTGAATATTTGTCCATGGTTAAAAAAAATCCAAAAATTGCTCGCCTGGCCCATGCTCGCATATATGATATGATAGCCTCTTATGGTATAGAAGAAATTGATGGGACTAAGCGTTATAAGTTTTTTGAAGAGGAAATTTTTGGGCTTGAAAAGACTTTAGAAAAATTGGTAGAGGAATATTTTCATTCTGCAGCCCGAAGGCTTGATGTCCGTAAACGCATCTTACTTCTTATGGGTCCTGTAAGTGGGGGTAAATCAACCATCGTCACAATGTTAAAAAGGGGTCTAGAAAAATATAGCCGAACAGAAGAAGGTGCTATTTATGCCATTAAAGGTTGCCCCATGCATGAGGAACCCCTTCACTTGATACCCCAGGAGCTCCGCCCGGATTTTGAGCGTGAATATGGTATTTATATCGAAGGCAATTTATGTCCTGTTTGCCAGATGATGCTTGAAAATAAGTATAAGGGAAGGGTTGAAGATGTTCCTGTTGAGCGTATTGTCCTTTCCGAAGAAAAAAGAATTGGTATAGGTACTTTTAGCCCCTCGGATCCTAAGTCTCAGGATATAGCAGAACTTACGGGTAGCATTGATTTTTCTACTATTACCCAATATGGCTCTGAATCAGATCCCCGGGCGTATCGTTTTGATGGTGAACTTAATAAAGCTAACCGGGGTATTATGGAATTTCAGGAGATGCTAAAATGTGACGAAAAGTTCTTATATAATCTTTTAAGTTTATCACAAGAAGGTAATTTTAAGGCTGGCCGATTTGCACTTATATCAGCAGATGAAATGATTGTGGCCCATACTAATGAGGCTGAATATAGAGCGTTTATTAGTAACCCCAAAAATGAAGCATTACAATCGCGTATTTTGGTCTTGCCAATTCCTTATAACTTAAAATTAGAAGAAGAAGTAAAAATTTATAATAAATTAATAAAGCAAAGTGATATTGATGTTCATATTGCTCCATATGCCCTTAAAGCAGCAGCTATCTTTTCTATTCTATCTCGTTTAAAGGAATCTAAAAAGCAAAACATGGATCTTATGAAAAAACTAAGGCTTTATAATGGAGAAGATGTAGAAGGATTTAAGCAAAAAGACATAGTTGAACTTATGAATGAAGCCGAGGGAGAAGGGATGAGTGGTGTTGACCCTCGATATGTAATTAATCGTATATCTAGTGCATTAATCAATACTGATACTCGATGCATTAATGCATTAGATATTTTGCGATCATTTAAAGAAGGGCTAGAACAACATCCTTCAATTACTAAAGAGGAGAAAGAACGTCTTATAAACTTTATTGCTCTGGCTCGGCAAGAGTATGATGAGTTTGCCAAAAAGGAAGTTCAGAGAGCTTTCGTTTATTCTTATGAAGAGTCTGCACGGGCCTTATTTAACAATTACTTAGATAATGTAGAAGCTTTTGTAAACAAAACCAAGGTACGTGATCCAATAACTGATGAAGAGCTAGATCCAGATGAAAAGCTTATGCGTTCAATTGAAGAACAAATTGGTGTTACAGAAAATGCAAAGAAAACATTTAGAGAAGAGATACTTATTAGGCTTTCTTCTTATGCTCGTAGGGGTAAGACTTTTGATTTTAATTCTCATGAACGTTTAAGAGAAGCAATTGAAAAGAAACTATTTGCCGATCTTAAAGATATTATAAAAATTACGACTTCTACCCGCACGCCTGATCCTGAGCAGTTAAAACGTATAAATGCAGTAATTGATAGACTTATTTCCCAGCATGGGTATTGTCCTGTTTGTGCTAATGAACTTTTGAAATATACCGGCAGCCTGTTAAACCGTTAATTAGGATGTGATAACAGGTGAATTGTGAGTTTAATATATTTCGGGAAGATTGGTCTTTACATCGTAAAGGACATTTAGATCAACAGCGTCATCAGGAAAAAGTAAGGGAAGCGATTAAAAAGAACTTATCTGATATTATAGCTGAAGAAAGTATCATTTTAGGTAGAGGACGAAAAATAGTTAGGGTACCTATACGTAGTCTTGAGGAATATCACTTTAGGTTTAATTATAACAAAGGAAAACATTGTGGGCAGGGTAGCGGTGGTACTTCCAAAGGTTCTGTAATCGGTGATTCAGCTAATGGAAAAGGTGGAATTTCAGGGGCAGGGGACCAAGAGGGCATTGATTACTTTGAAGTAGAGGTAACCATAGATGAAATAGAACAAATGCTTTTTGAAGACCTTGAGTTACCAAATCTTCAGGATAAAGATAAACCCCAAATAGCAATTCCTTCCTACGATTTTCGGGATATACGCCGTCAAGGTCTGATGGGTAATTTAGACAAGAAACGTACCCTTCTTGAAAGTATAAGACGTAATGCCATGAAAGGGAGAAGAGTTATAGACGGCATTAAACCTGAGGATTTACGTTTTAAGACCTGGGAAGATAAAATTCACTATCAAAGCAGTGCAGTTGTTATTGCGATTATGGATACTTCTGGTTCAATGGGGACCTATGAGAAATATATAGCTAGAACCTTTTTCTTTTGGATGGTACGTTTTTTGCGTACCAAATATAAACAAGTAGATATTGTATTTATTGCTCATCATACCAAGGCCAAAGAAGTGACCGAAGAAGAGTTTTTTTCTAAAGGTGAAAGTGGTGGTACCCGCTGTTCTTCGGCATATCTCTTAGCTCTTGACATTATTAATAAACGTTATCCTCCGTCTGACTATAACATTTATCCATTTCATTTTACTGATGGCGATAATCTTCCCAGTGATAATGAGACCTGTTTAGCTGCTATTAAAAAACTTCTGCCTCAAGTAAATGTCCTTGGTTATGGTGAGATTGTAAACCCCTATTATCGTACCAGTACCTTAATGGATGTTTTAAAACGAATTAATGATAAATGTCTTAAAACTATTGCTGTAAAGGATAAAGCTGGAGTCTATCAAGCATTACGTAAATTTTTTACAAATTCTACAAGTTAAAAAGGCGCCATTAGGAGGTAATATGGATTATAAGTTAGGGGGAGCAATCATGGATAAGCAATTGGAGGTCCTTTCGAAGTCTATTGAGGCTATTCATGACCAGGCCAAAAGATTTGGCCTGGATTTTTTCCCTATGCGTTTTGAAATATGCCCTGCGGATGTACTTTATGCTTTTGGAGCTTATGGAATGCCAACCCGCTTTTCTCATTGGACTTTTGGTAAGAATTTCTACAAGATGAAGCTACAATATGATTATAATCTAAGCCGTATTTATGAGCTGGTTATAAATTCCAACCCGTGTTATGCATTTTTATTAGAAGGCAATGACTTGATTGAAAATAAACTTGTTATAGCTCATGTTTTTGCTCATAGTGATTTTTTTAAGAATAATATTTATTTTTCTTCTACTTCTCGTCAAATGGTAGAAACTATGTCAATTTATGCATCTAAAATTAGAGAGTATGAGTTTAAATATGGACACCGTGAAGTTGAAATTTTCTTGGATGCAGCACTATCTATACAAGAGCATATAGAACCTCCCAGTCCTTTTAAAACAACAAATGAAGAATTAGAAAATCCAGATTCACACCATAAAGAGACACCCTATGATGATCTTTGGGCTATAGACTCAAAACCAAAAGAAGAAGTAGAATTGGAACCTAACCGGAAATTTCCACCTAAGCCAACGAAAGACATCTTAGGATTTATTATGGAGAATAGTTCACAATTGGAAGATTGGCAAAGAGATATTCTAGCTATGGTGCGTGACGAGATGCGATATTTTTGGCCGCAAATGGAAACTAAAATTATTAATGAAGGGTGGGCGGCCTATTGGCATACACGTATCATGCGTGAATTAGATTTAAATGAGGATGAAACAATCAAATTCTCTCAATTACATGCTAATATCCTCAATACTGGAGGAAGACAGATAAATCCATATTTGCTTGGTAGTAAAATTTTTGAAGATATAGAAAGACGATGGAATAATCCTAGTACAGAAGAGAAAGAACGTTATGGTCGTATTGGTGGCAAAGGTAGAGAGAAAATATTTGAGGTTCGTGCATGTGAAAAAGACTCTTCTTTTTTACGTAATTACCTAACCCAAGAATTAGTTGAGGAATTGGATTTATATCTTTATCAAAAGGTAGGAACTAATTGGGTGGTAGTTGAAAAAGATTGGGAGAAGGTAAGAGAAGGATTGGTAAATCGCCTAATTAATTGTGGTTTTCCATATATAGTAGTTGAGGATGCAGATTACCATCGTAGGGGAGAATTATATTTAAAACACCGTTATGAAGGAGTAGAGCTGGATGTTCCATATTTGGAGAAGACTTTGCCACACGTTTATTTACTTTGGGGGCGGCCAGTGCACATAGAGACGGTTATTGATGGGGAACCAGTTGTTTTTAGCTATGATGGCAGGAAAAATACAAAGCATTAAAGCTTTAGGCAGGATTTCCTACTTTTCTGTTGTATTATATATAACTTATATAAGTTTAAATGGAGGGTAAAGCTTTGTATTGGAATGAAAAATATGAATGTATTGAGGAAGCAGAGCTAAAGGAACTCCAGTTGGAACGGCTGAAAACAACTGTCAAAAGAGCTTTTTATAACGTACCATTCTATCGTAAAACTTTTCAAGAGATAGGGTTAGAACCAAGTGACATTAAGGATCTTAATGATTTACAAAGGTTACCCTTTACCAGTAAAAAGGATTTACGAGATAACTATCCTTTTGGAATGTTTGCGGTACCAATGAGTGAGATTGTTCGTATCCATTCCTCATCAGGTACAACTGGGAAACCAACGGTGGTGGGTTATACCCGTCATGATATTGAAGTTTGGTCTGAACTTATGGCTAGAGCTTTAGTGTGTGGGGGAGCTACTCGCCATGATATCATACAAAATGCCTATGGTTATGGTTTGTTTACCGGAGGCTTAGGAGTTCATTATGGTTGTGAACGCTTGGGGGCTTCAGTCATTCCTATTTCTGGTGGTAATACTAAACGTCAAATCATGATTATGAAAGATTATAAGAGCACAGTTTTAACTTGTACTCCTTCCTATGCTCTCCATATTGCTGAAACAATGGACGATATGGGAGTGGATCCGGAAGAACTCGAACTTCATCACGGTATTTTTGGTGCTGAACCTTGGTCTGAGAATATGCGCCAAGAAATAGAAAGACGATTAAATATAAGTGCTGTTGATATTTATGGTTTAAGTGAAGTAATTGGCCCTGGTGTAGGAATAGAGTGCCAGGAGAAAGACGGTTTGCATATTTTTAGTGATCACTTTTTGATAGAAGTTATCGATCCCGTGACAGAAAAACCGGTAGAGCCGGGTCAAATGGGGGAACTTGTTATAACCTCATTAACTAAAGAAGCTCTACCTATTATTCGTTATCGAACCCGGGATATTACCAGTATTATACCTAAAAAGTGTCCTTGCGGTCGCACTCATGTTAAAGTTCAACGATTTACCGGACGAACTGATGATATGATTATTATCCGAGGTGTTAATGTTTTCCCATCACAAGTAGAAAGTGTCCTCTTAGAAATGGGAGGGGTTGAGCCGCATTATCGTTTAATTGTTGACCGTAAAGGGACCCTTGATACACTGGAAGTCCAGGTTGAGGTTTCTGAGAAACTATTTTCTGATAAGGTTCGTGGTCTTGAAGAATTTGAAAGACGATTGGCTCATGAACTGGAGAGTACCCTGGCAATTAGCGTTAAGGTTACTTTGGTTGAACCAAGAACTATTGAACGTAGTGAAGGTAAAGCAGTAAGGGTTATTGATAAGCGAAAATTTAGTTAGGAGGCGAGTTTGTGAAAATTAAACAGATTTCAGTCTTTCTTGAAAACAAGTCAGGGCGTTTAGCCGCCGTAACCCGTCTTCTTGCCAAGAATGATATTAATATTCGTGCTCTATCTATAGCTGATACTTCTGATTTCGGTATTTTGCGTCTAATTGTAAAATCTCCGGAACGAGCTTACAAGGTGCTAAAAGAATCTGGCTTTACAGTTAGCTTAACAGAAGTTATTGGAGTTGAAATGCCTGATAGGCCAGGGGGCTTAAGTGACGTAATGACTTTGCTTGAAGAAGCTGGAATTAACATAGAATATCTTTATGCTTTTATAGGTAAGGGAGATAAAGGAGCAACAGTTATCTTCAGGGTAGAGCAACTAGATGAGGCCATAAAAGCATTAGATACTAATGGGATTACTGTTCTTAACGGAGAAAAAATTTATAATCTTTAAGGAGTTGAAAACTAGTGGGTAACGCACCAACTTGTCGTGAAGCTATTTTAGCTATTAAGCCTTATATTCCAGGAAAACCCATTGAAGAAGTTCAACGTGAGCTGGGGATAAAAGATGTTATTAAATTAGCATCTAATGAAAATCCCTTAGGACCTTCACCTGATGCTGTACAGGCATTAAGGGATGCAAGTGAAAAAGTTTACTTATATCCAGATGGTAATTGCTATTACTTAAAAGAAAGTTTAGCAGAAAAACTAAAAGTATCCCCTGAAAACTTAATAATTGGAAACGGTACAGACGAAATTTTAAAATTACTTGCTGAGACTTATCTTGATAGTGGTGACGAAATTGTAATGGCTGATCCTTCTTTTTCAGAATACGAATTTGCGGCTAAGGTTATGGGTGGACGAGCTATAAAAGTACCTTGTCGTAATTTCCGTCATGACCTATCTGCCATGGCTGCCGCCGTAACTACTAAAACAAAATTAGTATTTATTTGTAATCCTAACAATCCTACAGGAACTATTGTCGGGAAGGCAGCTCTTGAGGGCTTCTTGAAAGAGGTTCCGCCTCATGTTCTTGTGGTTATGGATGAAGCTTATGCAGAATATGTAACGGCAGAGCATTACCCAGATAGCTTGGAATTTGTAAGAAATGGAATGAATAACGTTATTGTTTTACGTACATTTTCCAAGATTTATGGTTTGGCTGGTCTGCGTGTCGGTTATGGTGTTGCTGCGTCACAAATTGTTAACGACGTTAACCGTGTAAGAGAGCCTTTTAATGTAAATTTAATGGCTCAGGCTGCGGCAATTGCTGCATTGAAGGATGAAGCCCATGTTGGTAAAAGTCTAGAAATGAATAACGAAGGCAAAAAGTATTTATATAATCAATTTGAAGCTTTAAATTTAAAATATGTTCCGACAGAGGCCAACTTTATATTTGTTAATATTGAAAAGGATAGTCGAGAGGTTTTCAAGGAATTAATGAAAAAAGGTGTTATCGTTCGCACTGGAGATATTTTCGGATATAAAGATTTTATAAGAGTTACCATAGGAACACAGAGGCAAAATGAGCAATTTATTTGGGCATTAAAGGAAGTTTTAAATGAAGTTTAAAATTTTTTAGGAATATATTCCTCCTTTTCCTGATATGTATTATATCAGGATGAAAGGAGGTATTTTTTTGCAATTGAAAAAGTACTTAGCAATTATTGTCACTCTAATTTTAATGACTACTATGGCGACTGGGTGTGGTTTAACGGACAGGCTGAAAGCCAGAAACCAATCTGACGTTCAGGTTCAAATTCCACCTCCCGAAGCCAACATTCTACCTGAAACTGAGGAGATACAACCAAATATTAGTACAACTCAAGTCGATCTTTATTTTATTGATTCAGAAGGGAAGTATTTAGTCAAAGAAACGCGTGAAATTCCCAAGGTAGAAAGCATTGCTCGTGAAACTATAAATGAGCTTATTAATGGCCCGGGTCCCGAATCTAATTTATTACCAAGTATACCTGCAGGTACGGTGCTAAAAGACATTAATATTAAATCAAATGGTTTATGTAGAGTTGATTTTAGTAAGGAATTAATTGAAAACCACAATGGTAGCTCCTTGGGTGAAAACTTAACTGTTTATTCTATTGTAAATACCTTGACTCAGTTTCCCTCTGTTGAAAAGGTTCGACTTCTAGTAGAAGGACAATATGTTGAATC
>JASKKH010000061.1 GCA_030154265.1 Clostridia bacterium | reverse complement strand
CCAATTTTGGATTGATTAACTCTTCATGAGAATAAGAACAAATTACTTCACATACTCTACAACCAGCACACTTGTTTTCGTCTACAATAATTCTTCTCACTACTAACCTCTCCTTAGAATAGAATTAAATCAAACTTGCTTTTAAGAGGAAAAGTTTAATTATTAAAGCAAAATAATGACTTCATCACCCCATTTCCATTTTTTTAAAATTAATTATTATTGAAATAATTAACTTATATTCTTTATGTCAGTCTTATATAGTTCTTGTAATTGTATGCATTTTTATAGTATTACTAAAATTGTTTTAGCATTACTATAATTATACGCTTCAAAATTAAAAATTCCTGCTATCTTTTTAATACTTTTGTAAAATTTAATCACACGGTTTTTTGCCGTGTGATTAAATTCTGCTACCTACTTAGTATTAATAATCTTTTCGATCATATCTTTAACTTTAAGCTTTTCTCCAATATCTTTATATACTGGTTGTACAGCAGCTTTAAATGCTTCTTTATCAGGATTCATCTCCACTTCCATTCCTAATTTAGGTAATTCTTTTAATGCTTTGGTTTCCAAATCTTTAATATAATTTCTTTCATAAGTAGCTGTTTCTTTTGCAGCTTCTGTCAAAACTTTTTGTAAGTCACTTGAAAGCCCTTCATAGGTCTTCTTACTAATCATTACCACAGCTGGTGCATAAACATGTCCGGTTAATGATAAATATTTCTGAACTTCATAAATTTTTTGTGTATATATGGTTTGAATTGGATTTTCTTGTCCATCAACTGTATGCTGCTGTAAAGCAGTATACACCTCAGTCCAAGCCATTGGTGTAGGATCTGTACCTAGTAGTTTCCAGAATTGAACATGTATTGGAATTTCCATTACACGTATTTTCATTCCTTTAACATCCTCAGGTATCTTGACTGGTCTCTTTGAATTTGTTAAATGCCTGAATCCATTTTCCCAGAATGCTAATCCGACAATACCTTTAGCCTCAAAATCCTTTAAAACTTCATCGCCAATCGGTCCATCTAAAACCTTATAAGCATGTTCTGCATCTCTAAATAAAAATGGTAGATCAAATACTTGAAGTCTTGGTACAAAACCAGTAACTGCGGCAGAGCCACTAATAGATATATCTACAGTTCCAAGTTGTAAACCTTCTGCTAATTCTCGGTCATTACCAAGTTGGGCACTTGGGAAAATCTCAATTTTCAAGCGACCCTTACTTTTTTCTTCAACCTTCCTCGCAAACTCTTCTGCACCTTTATGAAAAGGACTTGATTCATTTAAAACATGACCCAGCTTTAAAACAACAGTTTTTTCTTCTTGCTTTACATTTTCTGATTTAGAAGTGGATGATTTTTCTGTTCCACAACCTACAAGTGCAACAGAAATAATCAGAGTAAAAATAATAAGAAGTGCTAATCCTTTCCTTAATGTCTTTTTAACCATTTTTTTACCCCCTTGAATTTTTTTAGATTTAATCAGATTTACTAATCAATCCCTCCTTTATTTACAAAATAGGTTCAATAATATTTAAACAAAAATTTAAATATTATCTTTTTTATAATTTTTTAAAATATATTTATTATTAAGATAATTCAGGGGAAATATATATTCTAGCCGCCTATATAAATATTAAGTTTGCTATCAATTAATATTTCTTTTATTTCATTAATTCTTTCAACTGTAGGAGGGTTAATATTAAGTTTATACTTTCTACCTAACTGACTATATTTACGTACACCCAGAGAATGATACGGCAGCAAATACAGTTCTTTCAAACCCAGTTCCTTAACAAACTCTGCCGTCCTAATAAGATTATTATTACTATCATTAATACCAGGAATAACAGGAACTCTAATGATTAGATTTACATCTGTTTTTGCTAACTTACGTACATTTTCAAGTATTATCAGATTATCTGCTCCGGTAAATTGTTTATGGATATCAGTATCAAGATGTTTTATATCATATAAAATCGAATCTAAATAAGGTAAACATCTCTCGATTGTTTCATAAGGCACAAACCCACAGGTTTCAACCGCTGTATTTAATCTACTTTCTTTGCACGTTCTTAATAAAGAGTATGTAAAATCAGCTTGAAAAAATGGTTCACCACCAGAAAGAGTTATTCCACCACCAGAGTATTCATAAAAAATAGCATCCTCCATTACTTGTTCTAGTAGATCATCAACAGTATAAAATTTACCTTTTATTTGTAACGCTCCGGCATTACAAACCTCAGTACATTTGCCACAAGCTATACATTTATTTCTATTAATAATATTTCCTTCAATAGTATTAACAATTGCTTGTTCAGAACATATTTTAATGCAGTTTCCGCAACCAATACACCTATTTACTAGTACAATAACTTCCGGTTTTAAAGACTGAGATTCAGGATTAGAACACCACTCACACCTAAGAGGACACCCCTTTAAAAATACTAATGTGCGTATTCCAGAGCCATCATGAATAGAGTAATACTGAATATTAAAAACCACTCCTGAATTTATAATTGTATTCAAATCTATTCCACCTTTACAGCATGAACTCAGTTCTATCTATAATATCATCCTGCATTTTTTTGTCCAAATCAACAAACATCGCACTATAGCCGGCTACCCTAACCATCAAATCCCTATTATTTTCAGGGTCCTGTTGAGCCTTTCGAAGATCATCTGCCGAAACTACATTAAATTGCACATGCATTAACTTTAAAGAGGCAAAAACTCTAATTAAGGAAATTAATTTTTTTAAATCTCTTTCATCTTTTAGGGCAGAAGGGTGAAACTTAAGATTTAACAAAGTTCCATTAGTTGCCTGGGCATGATTAACACGGGCAACCGAACGTATAACTGCAGTCGGTCCATTAACATCACATCCATGTACTGGTGAAATACCATCTGCTAAAGGTAATCCTTTTTTTCTACCATTTGGTAAGGCTCCAACTACTCCACCTAATGGAACATTCGATGCAACTGGAAATAGCCCAGGACGATATTTTCCTCCTCGTGGATTCCAGTATTTTTCAATTTCTCGACAGTAAATTACCCCAACCTCTCTAGCCATTAAATCCGGTAATAGATCTCCATTACCGTATTTAGGGGCTTTATTGCGTAATAGCAATCGTAAATTTTCTTGCCCTTCAAAATCGTTTTCCAGTGCAGAAATTAACTCTTCCATAGTTAATATTTTATTTTCAAAAACTAATGTTTTAATTGCAGTTAAAGAATCTGCCACATCTGCCAATCCGATACCTTGTGGTCCTGTATAATTAAACTTTGCTCCACCTTCTACTAAATCTTGACCTTTGTCAATACAACCATCAACAAAGGCCGATACAAAGGGAGTTGGCAATAATTCCATATGAACCTGGTCCCAAGTATTTAGCATAATTACCATATGTTTTATGAAATATGCTACTTGCTTAACAAAGGCATCTTTTACCTGTTCGAAATTATTGAATTCTCTTGCTTCTCCCGTGGATAATCCTATTTTCTTTCCACTTAATTGACATACTCCATTATGCAATGCAAGTTCAAGACATTTAGCAAGATTAAACATTGCTGCATTTGTCCAACCATTGGCATTACCAGATGATATAGGCTCTACACAACCAACTATCCCATAGTTTCGTGCATCTGCTAAAGAAATTCCATCATTCATTAAAGCCGGAACAATAATTTCATCGTTAAATATCGCAGGTTTCCCACCACCTTTTTTAATTAATTCAACGGTTTTCAATAAAAAATTTTCAGGCGAGCCGCTATGTATTCTAATAGAAAGGGATGGTTGAGGTAATCGAATATGAGCATCAGCTTCAAGACACATATACGAAAGCTCATTTGTAATATCATCACCATTTTCATCTATTCCACCAATGATAATATTCTGCGTCATGCTAACACCGCCAAAATATTTGGTAGTTGGTGGAACATCACTAAGTTTATTTATTTCATTCATTTTTAACCAGGTACAGTCAAGCAATTCTTGAGCTTTTTCTATATCTAATTTCTTTTCCTGCAGGTCTTTTTTTAAAAATGGGTACATATATTGATCAAATCGGCCTGGTGATTCTGCTAATCCATCTGTTTCTATGTGAATAAGAAGTTGTAGAAAAAAGAAGGACTGCAAAGCCTCATGAAATGTAGTTGCAGGCATTTTGGGTACCCTTCTGCACACTTTTGCAATTTCTTCTAGTTCTTCCTTCCGGACAAGATCTTTTTCTTCAGCAGCTAATTTTTCTGCCAACCGGGAATATCGTTCAGCAAAATTGGAAGCTGCATCAGAAACAATAAGGATCGAACGATAAAATTGCATTTTTTTAATATTTCCAGGTCTTGAAGCATCAAGATTATTCAATTTTTCTATGACTTCACTTTTAATACCCTCAAAGCCATTTTCCAGAACAACTTTATAATTTGGGACTAAATGTCCAACACCATTACGTAAAAATAATGTAGGAGAAATAACTGGATATACCTGTTCGAAAACAGCTTTGGTCTCTTCAGGAAGAAGTTTAGGAGCGATTTCTAAAACAGTTTTTCCTTTCCAGTAGGGTAATATTTTTTTTAAAATATCTTTTTCCTTTTCAGTTATTAAATATCTGTTTAATGACCGTTTTGTAAAACTGTCTAGTTGTTCTTCAACCCATAGGGCTCCTGTTTCAGGGAAAACAGGAACTTTATTACATGAACTAGCATGATTACCTACAATTAACTCTCCCTCGCCAATATAAATAGACATTTCATTTAAGACCTTTTGAAACGCCTTGGCACGGCGAATTATCATGGGCTCTCCTTCGGTTTCTTTATAGCTTTCAGTTACCAGGAAAGCCCTTTCAGCACATATAGCTTTTGGTGTAGATACAACTTTCCTTTTAAGCTTATTAATGCGGGCAGTTACTTTCAAACTAAAACCCCCTTTTAATAAATTAGAAATGTGCAAATACAATCAATGAAGCAAAGAAGGTAAGTATAAAGAAATAACTGGGATATAAGTTATTAATAGAAGAGCAATAATAGCTGCCCCTAAAAAGGGAATTAATGCCTTAGAGACATCTTCTATTTTTAAATTTGATATCCCACAAGCTACATATAGATTAACTCCCAAAGGCGGGGTAACCAACCCCAAACATAAATTAGTAACCATAATAGCTCCAAAATGAATTGGGTCAATACCCATTTTTAACATGATTGGCATCATAAGAGGAGCCAGTATAACTATTGCAGCATTTAACTCAATAAAACAACCTGTCAACAAAAGCAGTATGTTTAAAAATAAAAATAAAACAAATGAATTTGGCGCAATATCTATAATAAAATTAGCAATTCGCATAGGTATTTGTTGGTTTGACATAATCCAGCTAAAAGCCGAAGCTGTAGCAATAACATACATTACCATAGCTGATGTGACAGCTGATTTAACAAAAATATCAGGCAGGTCCTTTAACTTTAGCTCTCCATAAACAAATATCCCAATAACTAACCCATAAACTGCTGAAACAACAGCAGCTTCAGTAGGAGTAAAAATTCCCCCATAAATTCCACCTAAAATTATCAACGGCATTAAAAGAGCCCAAAATGCCTCTCTTGCACTTTTAAAAACTTCTCCTATTCCAGTTTTCTTATTTGTTCCAACATAACCATTCTTTTTGGAAATAACATAGACCACTATCATTAAAGAAAGTCCTACTAATGCGCCAGGAATTACTCCTGCTAAGAATAAGTCACCAATAGAAACATCTGTAGCTACACCAAAAGTAATAAACAAAATACTGGGAGGAATAAGAGGCCCTAATGCCCCAGCTGTAGCCTGAAGTGCGGTTGCAAAACTACGGTCGTAATTTTTTTTTTCCATAGCAGGAATCATAATACTACCAATAGCTGCAGTTGTTGCAGGACCAGACCCAGAGATTGCTGAAAAAAACATACTAGTTAGTACAGTTACTTGTCCTAATCCCCCAGGTAAAGAACCGACCAAGGAACCAGCAAAATTAATTAAGCGACGTGAAATGCCTCCTCTTTCCATCAATCCTCCAGCAACAATAAAATATGGTATCGCCATCATAGGGAAAGAATCTACAGCAGCATACATTCTCTGAGCAATTACTACCAATGGAACATTAGTGCTAATAGCTAGTGTAAGCAATGCCGCCAATCCAATACTTATGGCAATTGGTATACCTAAGATTAGAAAAACACCAAAAAGGCCAAATAATAATCCCATGTCAATCCCCCTAATCTTTCATCCTAACGACCTTTTTCCAAGTACAGTTAAAAGACTCCGAAAAAAACGAAAAGCCATCATAAAACTTCCAACAACCACTCCAGAATAAGGTATCCACATAGGTAACTGCATAGCTGTGGATATTTGTTCTGTTTCAATTTGGACTTTAACTAATTGTATTCCAAAGTATGTAATAGCTAAACAAAACCCTATGCTTAATAAAATTCCTAATAAAGTTATTAATTTGTTTGCATTTCTAGGAAGTTTATCAATTAAAAATGTGACACTAACATGTGCTTTTTCTCTTACAGCAACACTTGCAGCTAAGAAGGTTACCCATTGAAATATAAAACGTAGTAATTCTTCAGACCAAGGTAAGGATGATTTAAAAATAAATCTTGAGGATACTTGCATAAAACCTACAATTATTGCAACAAGCATAAATAATGCAATAATTTTTTCCTCCAGCTTTAAGACAATATTTTTGTTAAAATAGCCCATTTGTGTCCACCCCTTCCATAAGCATAAGTACAGTAACCTTTCTAATTCTAAAACGTTTGCCTTATAATTTAACTAAAAGTTGGTGGCGAAACTACCCAAATACATACACATTTTTTATCTCCTACATTTTTATACATATGAGACTGTTTAGCATCAAAATAAATACT
>JASKKH010000006.1 GCA_030154265.1 Clostridia bacterium | reverse complement strand
GGAACGATTTGAAGAAGAACTCTTAAATATCGCTTAAACACATTGTCCTATATCATAAATATTTTTCACTAGGTGTTGCATTTAATATTGCAATTTAGCCCAATTAAACGCCATTATAGGCATAACTTGACAAAAAGCTCTTAATTTTAATATAATACTCCTGAATTTGACGAAAGGGGACGACCCATATGGGTGAAAAAACTTTTTATGTAACAACCCCTATTTATTATCCTAGTGGGAAACTACATATAGGACATGCTTTAACAACAACAATGGCCGATACTTTAGCCCGTTACAAACGTTTACGAGGGTATGATGTTTATTTTTTAACAGGGTCTGATGAGCATGGGCAAAAGATACAGCGAAAAGCCCAGGAAGCTAACTTACCACCAATTAAGTATGTTGACCAACTAGTGGCAAGTTTTAAGGGACTTTGGCAACGTCTGAACATTAGTAATAATGATTTTATCCGTACTACTGAACAGCGACATAAACAGGTAGTGCAAAAATTATTACAGAAAATCTATGACCAGGGGGATATTTATAAATCATCATATGAGGGTTGGTATTGTACTCCCTGTGAAACTTTTTGGACGGAACGGCAGTTAGAAGATGGTAATTGCCCTGATTGTGGGCGTCCGGTTGAACTAGTCAAAGAAGAAAGTTATTTCTTTCGTATGAGTAAATACGCGGATCGTTTGTTGCAATATATCAAAGATAACCCCGAATTTATTCAACCTATTTCACGGCGTAATGAAATGATAAGTTTTATAGAAAGTGGTCTGGAAGATTTATGTATCTCTAGAACCACGTTTGATTGGGGTATACCGGTGCCAATGGACCCCAAACATGTGGTATATGTATGGTTTGATGCATTAACTAACTATATATCCGCTTTGGGTTATGGTACTGAAGAAGACCATTTATTTCATAAATATTGGCCGTCTGCTGTTCACCTAGTTGGTAAGGATATTGTAAGATTTCATACCGTCATTTGGCCCATTATTTTAATGGCCGCAGGGATAGATCCCCCCCGTCAGGTTTTTGGCCATGGATGGTTGTTGGTAGACGGTGGTAAGATGTCTAAATCTAAAGGTAATGTTATTGACCCTATAGGCCTTATTGAACGCTATGGTGCTGATGCTTTTCGCTATTCATTGTTAAGAGAGATGCCTTACGGTGCTGATGGTTACTATAATGAAGAAGTTCTTGTTAATCGATTGAACACGGATTTAGCAAATGATTTTGGTAACCTTCTTAGTCGTACTACTGCTATGATTAAAAAGTTTAATGGTGGCGAAATTATAGCACCAACAGAGCAAGAAGAAATTGATAATGAGCTTATTAATATGTCAAAGGAAACTCAGGAACAATTAGATAGTGCTCTTAACAATTTCGAATTTTCTCGTGCTTTGGCATCTATCTGGCGATTTATTAATAGAGCTAATAAATATATTGAGGAGACGGCTCCATGGACTTTAGCCAAAGATACCAATAAGAAAGCACGTTTACAGACTGTTCTTTATAATATGGCTGAGTCAATCCGACATGCTACTATTATGGTCAGTCCATTTATGCCAGGGGTTCCTGTTCGTGTTTGGGAACAATTGGGGATAACAGATGTTCCATCTGCTCATACATGGGAAAGTATAGCAGAATGGGGCGGAATACCTGCTGGAACTAAAATTAATCGAGGAAGTCCTTTATTCCCTCGTATTGACATTAAAGAACAGGAAGGCGGATCACAAGTGACCGAAACAAAAAATAACAAGACTGACGCCAAGCATGAAAACGAAATAAATAAAGAACAAATTTCTAAGGAAGAGCAGATTTCTATTGAAGAATTTTCTCGAATTAGACTTAGGTTAGCAAAAGTTCTTTCTGCAGAGAAGGTTGCTAACGCTGATAAACTTTTAAAACTGGAAGTTAAGATTGGTGATGAAAAAAGGACAATCGTAGCTGGGATTGCACAGCATTATCAGCCGGAGGAGTTAATAGGGAAAAAGGTTGTTGTTGTTGCCAATTTGAAACCTGCTAAATTGCGGGGAATTGTTTCTGAAGGCATGATTTTAGCTGCAGTTGATGGTGGCAGTTTAAGCTTAATTAGTCCAGAACGTGATAATGTTAATGATGGAGCTACGGTAAGATAATGATGGAAGTCATTGATTCTCATGCTCACTTAAATGATTATGCCTATGAGGTTGATCTTCCTGAGGTTTTAGAACGATTAAAAAAGGCTGGAGTTACAGAAGTAATAAATGTGGGGTTTGATGTATCCTCATCAAGGCGTGCAGTTGAGCAAGCCCATAAATATGAGTTTATCCATGCTGCGGTGGGGGTACATCCACATGACGCAGTGAAATTAGATAAAGAAGGCCAAGCAATAATCAGAGGCTTAGCAAATGACCGCTCTGTAGTAGCTATTGGGGAAACAGGCCTGGATTATTATAGAAATTTATCACCAAGGAATGTACAACAAGAGGTATTCCACTGGCATTTAGGTTTAGCCCATGAGTTAAGACTACCGGTAATAATCCATGATCGTGATGCTCACGAAGATACCATGAAAATCTTAAGAAAAAACCGTTCAAAACTATCGGCTGGTGGTGTTCTTCACTGCTTTTCAGGGAGCTGGGAAATGGCTCGTGAGTGTTTGGATTTAGGACTTTATATATCATTTGCTGGGCCAGTTAGCTTTAAAAATGCAAAGAAACTTAAACAAGTTGCTGCCAGGGTTCCTTTAGATCGTTTGTTAGTTGAGACAGATTGTCCTTACTTAACACCAGAACCACACAGGGGGACTCGTAACGAACCAGCATATGTTAACTTTGTGGCCGAAGCTATAGGAGAGATAAAAGGTATTAATCCAGATGAGATTAAAGAGGCCACTGCTACAAATGCCCGAAAATTATTTGGAATTTAGACAGCCATTTTTTGGCTGTTTTTTTATATAATTTTTAGCTACTATGAGCAAATTAAAAATAATCAGTAGAATGGACTGTAAACCTCTCTTTATTTATTAGATACAATTTAGAAGTAATTTAATAATAACCTTATATATTAGTCTAATTAGTAAATTAGCCCCAGGGTTTGGGATTACCCAAATCCTGGGGCTTTTGTTTTAGGTATAAATAAAAAATAAATTGGTAACGCTAATATCTGGTATATTGTGGAAGGAGTGACATAATGTTAAGGATTAAATGCCAGAAGTCTAATAAAATCTTAAAAAGAAAAATAATACTTATCTTTGTATTATTAATAATCATTCATTCTTCACTACTTCTTGTAGGATGGAAAGACACTAAGGTAGATATATATGTTGATGGAAAAGTAAAACAGGTAGAGATAAATAAAGGGTTACTGGGAACTTATATACAACCCGGAAATAAACAAATACAATTAGGTGATTGTTTTTTTTCTTTACCGGGTTCATGTTTTTGGCCCAATATTAAGTATACTTTAGTTAAAAGTATACCAATAATTGAGGACTTTATAAGAGAAAGTGCTGAGGATTTAATGCCAAAACCAAGTGTTGAGCATATTTTAGCTAAAGAAGGGATTACTTTAGGCCCTCAGGACAAGGTAGAAAGTAATTTAGGGAACAGCGAACCTAATCAGTATATAAGAGTTACCCGAATTAAAGATTCGATTGAATTACATCAGGAACCGATAAAGCCGACAGTGGTTCGTCGACCAGTTCGCTATTTAAAACCGGGAGAAGAAAAAGTTATCCAAGAAGGTAAGTCAGGTATTCGATATTATAAATATCGTGTAAGGACAGAAAATGGTGTTGAGGTTAGGCGTGAAGTTCTAGACACCTGGATTGAAATTGAACCACAACCTAAAATAATTGCTTATGGGTCTTCATCATATCCAAACGCAAGGGCTCGCGCAGGTACAGTTGTTGAGATGATAGCAACGGCTTATACTCATACTGGTAACCGTACAGCTACAGGAATATGGCCTTATAGGGGAGTTGTTGCGGTAGATCCTAAAGTCATCCCCTTAGGCACTAAGCTTTATGTTGAAGGGTATGGTTATGCAGTTGCTCAAGATACAGGGGGACTTATAAAGGGTAATCGTATAGATGTTTTCATGGATACAAGGACAGAGGCTATTAACTGGGGTAGGCGTAAAGTTTCAGTTCGAATAATAGGTGAGTAGTCTGCATACATAATTTTACAGATGTTAGGGCAGGAAATCATATCCCTTTGTCGAACATTTAATATACGGTCAAATCGGGAGGTGTTCCATGGAAAGCTGGATAAGTAACTGGCGACAGAAAAGTAAATCTTCTTGTCGTCGTTCCTGGTTATGGCTTCCAGTAGCTTTACTATTACTTTTTACAGGCACTGGATGGGGAGTAGTGAATTATACTTGGAAAGAAGTAACTTTACAAGTAAATGACGACCAAATTGTAACCAGGACATTTTCCAAAAAGGTAGCTCAGCTTTTGGCCGAACAAAAAATTGAATTAGGGTCAGAGGATGTTGTTATTCCTGATTTGGATGAACCTATTAAAAAAGGAATGGTTGTAACTGTAAAAAGAGCTATACCTGTAAAAATTTTTGCAGATGGGAAAGAGCAAAACATATTAACACAACCTGCTACAGTTGCTGAAATATTAAATAAGGCTGAGGTAAAACTAAATCCCGAAGACAGGGTTACTCCTGCTCTCAATAGTACTGTGGTAGCCGGAGAATCTATTAAGGTTACCCGGGTAAGTACCAAAATTGAAAAAATTAATAAAGAAATTCCTTATCGAGTTGAACGACAAACAGATAAAAAATTAGAAAAGGGTATTACTCGTATAGTTCAAAAAGGACAAAAAGGACTTCAACAGGAAACCTATCGGGTGGTATATGAAGATGGTGAGGAAAAGTCTCGTGAGTTATTGGATACTACCCTAATAAGGGAACCTGTTACTCGGGTAATTGCTGTAGGCGTTTTAAATCATGTTTCTCGTGGTGGGCAACAGTTTCGTTTTAAAAGTGCCTTTTGGGCTGAGGCTACGGCATATACCCATACTGGTAACCGAACAGCTTCGGGGACATATCCCCATGTTGGTACAGTTGCCGTAGATCCTAGAGTAATTCCCATGGGTTCCAGGCTTTATATAGAAGGTTATGGATTTGGCGTTGCTGAGGATGTTGGTAGTGCTATTAAAGGTAAGCGTATTGATGTTTTTTTAGAAAATGAGGCTGCTTGTCAACGCTGGGGTGTTCGACAAGTTAAAGTTTATATACTCAATTAGGATAAGGAATTATGTATCAAACCATCCCTATGGGATGGTTTTCCTTTTTAATTTATTTGTACCGATTATCTAGATATAGTATAATTAATTTGGAGGGATCAGGGTGGAAACTCTAGCTACACCGGGGAAAACCCTGGCCAAAATTAAAGAATTGGGTTTATCGCCTCGTAAATCACGGGGTCAGAATTTTTTAATAGATGCTAATATAGTTCAAAAGATTGTTAAAGCGGCTGATATTTGCCCGACAGATACTGTTGTGGAAATAGGCCCTGGGCTAGGTGCGCTTACCCAGTTATTGGCTAAACAAGCGAAATTAGTAATTGCTATTGAAATAGACAATATTTTATTCACCGCTTTGAAGAATATATTTCAGGATGCAGGAAATGTTAATTTAGTACACGGAGATGCTTTAAAAGTTGATTTTGATGAGTTGGTTATGGGATTTAAGGGAGATGATATGGGAAGGTTGCCCACATATAAGGTTGTGGCCAACCTTCCTTATTATATAACTACTCCCCTCATAATCCATTTATTAACTAATAATTTTAAGATTAAAGAACTTGTTTTGATGGTTCAGGCTGAAGTTGGTTATCGAATGTTAGCCCGACCTGGGAATAAGGATTTTGGGTCGCTTAGTGTAGTTGTACAGTATTATACTGAACCTGAAATTGTTGTTAAGGCTCCCAAGACTACTTTTTATCCACGTCCAGAAGTAGATTCCGTGGTATTAAAGTTAAAACGACGAGTGGAACCTTTAGTTGATGTAGAGAATGAAGATTTTTTCTTTCAAGTAGTACGTGCCGCCTTTAATCAACGACGTAAAACGCTTTTAAATGCTTTGGGGAGGCTCGAGATAGAGAGAAACTATTTGCTTGAAGCTTTAAAAAAGGCTGGTATTGATCCTAAGAGACGAGGAGAAACTCTGGAAATCTTGGATTTTGCCAACTTATCTAATGTGCTATATCGACAACTAAAAAGAAGGTGACGCCGTGTATTTTATTAGTCCTACTAAAGGGCGTTTGACCGAGGAAGAGATGTTTGTTGATATAATAGAATTTATTGAGGCAAACTCTGATGCTCAGTATAAAATAATCATCGGTTCCGATTCTCAGGCTAGAGTACGTACTTGTTTTGTAACCGCAATTATTGTCCACCAGGTAGGGCGAGGAGCTCGATACTATTATCGTAAAAAGTATCAACGTAAAATAAATTCTTTAAGGCAGAAGATTTTTTATGAAACGGCGCTAAGTTTAGAAACGGCGAATTTTATAGCACAGAAGCTGGAGGCTAAAGGTTATCATAATCTTAACTTGGAAATACATTTAGATATTGGACCTAATGGTGATACTAAAGAGTTAATTAGAGAAATAGTAGGCATGGTAGTAGGTAGTGGTTTTGATGCCAAGATAAAACCATATTCTTGTGGAGCTTCCAAAGTGGCTGATAAATATACAAAGACAAGCTAAATTAAAAGGGGCTGTTCCAAAAGTCTTTTTCCGAAATTTTTAGCCCTACTTTTGGCATTGAATCGCTTCATAAATAGTTAATTAATCCCGTACCACTTTTGTAGTGATACGGGATATTTTTTGGGACTAAATCATCTATTTATACCCTTTTGGGCCAGTCTCTTTCTTATGAATAAACTTTTCTCTAAATTGCAAAAACGTGATTACCAATGGTAGTAATGATAGGTCTTGTCCAAACCCAAGAATTTGCTGGTACTTCAGCCGGGTTCCAGAAATAGAGAGCACCTCCGCTTGGGTCATAACCTTGAAGGGCTTCTCGAGCAGCTTTATAGGCTGTGGCATTAGGAGTCAAGTAAAACTGCCCATCGCTTACACTAGTAAAGGCGTCTATCTCGTAAATGACACCTTCAAGAGTATAAGGAAAACGGCTGTCACGAGTACGATTGAGGGCAACTGCTGCTATAGCAACTTGTCCGGTGTAAGGTTCACCCCTGCCTTCGCCATATACTAAATGAGCAAGCAAGTCCAAATCACTGGAACTATAACTTGAAGTTGCTCCCCGAGAAGCATAGCTAGAATGACTTGAGTTACTAGGAATATATAGAACTTGCCCAGGGTAAATGTAAGTGTCGTATAGCCCGTTAGCATCCATGATTTCCTGATAGGATATGTTGTACCTTTGTCCAATAAAATACAAACTGTCACCAGGCTGTACAACATAAGTATTACTGTTATTATCCGGAACCCAGAGGGTTTGACCAGGATATATCCATGTATCGTTCAATCCGTTTGCTTGTTGGAGTTCCCATGCGCTTATTCCATATCGTTGACCAATTAGGTAAAGGGTATCACCAGGTTGAACCGTATAGTTGGCAGCTATTGCTGTCCCGGTATAGGCAAACATACTAAACAACAATAAGATTAGAATACATAACAGTCGGAAAAAAGAACGTGATGCTAAACCTATACTAATATATATCACTCCTTTTAATTCATTTTAATAGTATTTGGTTGTTTAAGGGACGGGCTATATCTAGATGGCAACATTATATAGATAAACATTATAGTAGTCATTGCAAAAAAGTTGGCAATGGAAACGCATTATGGTAATTAGACACAATTGTTAGATTATTTTTATCTTTTATAAGTTAATAGCTTTATATTGATTTCACAAAAATGACCTCTTCATATTAATGGTAATTACCTATTATATTCAGATTGAAGTTGATTGGAGAAAAATGTTTCACACCAGGTATTATATATGGCATAGAATATCAATAAAAGGTATGGGGAGGGGGGAGTGCTTTGGATATTAAACCTGGTGATGTTGTTGCCAGAAAATCACACGGAAAAGATATATTTTTTAAAGTTAAGTCTTTAATTGTAACAGAGAATGGAACCTCAAAAGCTATTTTACGAGGATTAGATGTTAGATTGATTGCAGATGCTCCCTGTGATGATCTTGAATTACAACCTGCTCAAGAAATATTAAGGTATCGTCATAATGATATAAAGAAGCATAATAAATTTATTCGCTGCCGTCTACAACGTCGTGAATTACAAAAAGAGACTATACTAAAAAGAGTAGAAGAAAGAAAAGTCCATACAGCTGACTATGATAATAATAAGGATTTTACCGATAATGATTTTTTTGAGGTACCACCTAGAGTTTTGCATATCGATGGCGATGAAGAGTATTTGGATAAATGCCTCCATGCGTATAAACAGTTAAAGTTATCAGTTAAAGGCGTTTATATTCCGGAAAATCAACAGGCAGCTAAGGTAAAAGATTTATTAAGGGAGTATACACCTGATATTTTAGTCCTAACAGGCCATGATGGTTTAATTAAAAAGAATTTAAATATCTCATCTTTAGATAGTTACCGAAATTCAAAGCATTTTGTGGCAGCAATACGCGAAGCTCGTTCAATCCGTACAAGTCATGACGATTTAATTATTTTTGCAGGTGCCTGCCAATCCAATTATGAGGCTCTGTTAGAAGCTGGGGCAACATTTGCTAGTTCTCCTTTAAGGGTTTTAATTCATGCTTATGACCCAGTATTAATTGTCGAGCGAATTTCTTTTACTTCAATTGATGAAACTATCGCTCCAGAGGATATTATTAAAGAGACTATCACAGGAGATAAAGGTATAGGGGGTATGGAAATAAAAGGGAAACTGCGTATTGGATATCCTAACTCAGTATATTAAAACTTTTTGAAAAAGGCGGTTTTGCGACAATTTACCCCCTTGACAATATCGCCTCAGCTTAGTAAAATATTTTGTTATACTTGACATTGCCCTCTTAAAAATGTATAATAAGGTATACGTGGAAAGAGGGTGGTCTTAGATGGCAGGTAAAAAAGTTTTGGCTACCATCAGGGAAGATTTAGAGTCCCGTGTGGGTCAAAAGGTTAGGTTAAGGGCTAATCGTGGGCGTAAGAAGATTTTGGAGCGTATCGGTATACTTGAGAAGACTTACCCAAACATCTTTGTAATTAGGTTGGAAGAGCAGAAAAATTTAGAGAGACGTATTTCTTTTAGTTATACGGATGTTCTTACAAATACGGTTGAGTTAATGGTTGAGGGGGACTCTGGATATAAGAAACTTGGTAATGCTGATTAATTAAGTTATCGGGAAATTTTTCCCGGTAACTTTTTTTGTACTGAATTAGACAACTAATAATTTTAACTGAAACACTATCTCAAGGATTGTTTTATGAACAGTTAAATGGTAAATTAATGACTAAAACCTACTTTAAAATATTTAACCTTCTTATAGGAATATGGGGGTATCAGAAGGAATGAATTTAGAAGACATTAAGAGAATTAGTGTTTTGGGAACTGGCACAATGGGACATGGCATTGCTTTATTATGTGCTTTAGCAGGCTATGAAGTACGTATGTATGGAAGGACAGAGGTGAGCATTGAAAGAGGGTTTAAGCAAATACAATCTGGCTTACAATTATTAGCTGATAATAGCATTATAGAGACTTCTCAAATTAGACCAGCAGTAGAAAAAATTACAGGGGTTACCTCCTTGGATAAAGCGGTTTTAGACGCTGAATTTGTCATAGAGGCTGTTGCAGAAGATTTAAACGTTAAAAAGGATATATTCCAAGAAGTTGACCGTTGTGCTCCACCAGAAGCTATTCTAGCTTCAAATACTTCGGGTTTTAGTCCAACTTTATTAGCTGAAGCGACTGAACGTCCAGAAAAAGTTGTTATCACTCACTTTTGGAATCCACCTCATCTACTTCCTTTGGTTGAGGTAGTTCGTGGGGAAAAGACTTCTGATGATACAATGAAATTAGCTTTATCATTGATTAGAAAGCTTGGCAAAAAGCCTATTGAAGTTAAAAAAGCTATTCCCGGGTTTGTAGGTAATAGACTGCAGTTAGCTCTTTTACGTGAAGCTTTGTATATTGTAGAGAATGGTTGGGCTTCAGTAGAGGACGTTGATGCAGCTGTTAAATATAGTTTTGGTCGTCGATTAGCCGTTACAGGCCCATTAGAAAGTGCTGATTTAGGAGGGTTAGATATTTTTTACAGTATCCAATCATACCTTAACAAAGATTTATGCAATAGCGTAAAGCCCTCCAATTTATTAAAGGAAAAGGTAGAAGAAGGAAAATTGGGGACAAAAAGCGGTAGTGGTTTTTATAACTGGCAGGATGATAAGGTAATGACTATCAAAAGAACACGTGAACAGGACTTAATAAGAAGAATGAAGGAAGATTTACTATAAGGCAAATTAAGGGGGCTGTAGTCCCACTTTTAACATTGAATTGCGTCATAAAAAATTAATCCCGTACCACTTTTATAGTGATACGGGATAATTTTTGGGATTAAATCATCTATTTAACCCTTTTGGGACATCCCCTATTCTTAAAATGTTAAAAATCAGCTAGTTTTTTATAGTGTTCCAGTCTCGCTTTAGCATCGGCTTCTGCTTTAGCGAAGAGTACTTCAGCTTTTTCTGGGAATTGTTTTTTAAGTGAACTGTATCTTATTTCTCCCATTAAGAAATCCCTAAAACTCGCTGTAGGCATTTTAAAATCCAGAATGAAGGGGTTTTTACCTTCTTTAATTAAGTCTGGATTGTAACGGTAGAGGGGCCAGTAACCGGCTTCAACGGCTTTTTTAGCTTCCTGTTGGCTGTGATTCATATTAATACCGTGATTTATACATGGGGCATAAGCAATAATAAGTGATGGTCCCTTGTAATTTTCTGCTTCGTGAAGGGCCTTAATAAGTTGGGTGGGATTGGCTCCCATGGCTACGGAAGCAACGTAAACGTAACCGTAAGACATGGCCATTAATCCAAGGTCTTTTTTACGAGTATATTTACCCCCTGCGGCAAAACGTGCTACAGCTGCCGTTTGCGTGGCTTTGGAGGACTGACCACCGGTGTTTGAATAAACTTCGGTATCTAAAACTAGTATATTAACATTGGCACCACTAGCTAGTACGTGATCTAAACCTCCGTATCCAATATCATAGGCCCAACCGTCTCCTCCGATAATCCAGATAGACTTCTTAGTAAGGTAATCTTTTTGCCTATCGATATCAAGTAGTAGATTTTTAACTTCTCCACTGGCCTGGTGAATTTCTTGATGCAGGGAAGCCTTTATTTTATCACCATATTTCCTTGACAGTTCTGCGTTATCTTTACCAGCTAACCAATTCTCACAATGTGATTTAAAGTCTTGACTCAGTGGATATGTCAAAGCTTTTCTTATTGTATCAGCGAGTTCTTCTTGACGTCTTTGTACACCAAGATATATACCATAACCGAACTCAGCATTATCTTCAAAGAGAGAGTTGCACCAAGCCGGCCCATGGCCTTCACTATTTACTGTATAAGGACATGATGGTGCACTACCACCCCAGATAGAGGAACAACCGGTAGCATTAGCAATAATCATTCTATCACCAAAAAGTTGAGTAACAAGTTTAACGTAAGGGGTTTCTCCACAACCAGCACATGCACCGGAAAACTCCAATAAGGGTTGGCGGAACTGACTACCTTTAACGGTAGTAGGTTTGATGTCAACTTTTACTTTTGGTAGTTTTTCAGCAAATTCATAGTTTTCTTTTTCAACAGCGAGAATTTTTTCAAACGGTTGCATCGATAAAGCCTTTATTTTAGCTGGGCAAACGTCAACACAGTTATTGCACCCAGTACAGTCTAGGGGTGAAACTTGAATTCTGAATTTTAATCCATTTAGACTTTTACCCTTAGCATCAATGACAGTGAAACTCGTTGGAGCTTTACTTAAATCTTCTGGCTTAGCTAAATAGGGTCGGATTGCAGCATGAGGGCAAACAAGGGAACATTGATTACATTGGATACAATGTGTTGGGTCCCACTCCGGAACAAAAACAGCTATTCCGCGTTTTTCGTATTTGGTAGTTCCTACAGGAAAAGTTCCATTAGGGCTAAAACTACTTACGGGTAATTTATCACCTTTTAATTTATTAATAGGACGAACAATCTTTCTGATAAATTCGGGTTCTTCAACACTTTTTGCTGCAACCTTATCTACTGCTTCAGCCCAACTATCCGGGTATTTAATTTCTTTTAGGGCATTGATTGCCCGGTCAACAGCAGTATAATTCATATTTAGAATTTTATCGCTTTTTTTACCATATGTTTTCTTTATAGACTCTTTTATATAGCGGATAGCATCGTCTACAGGAATTACATTAGCAATTTTAAAGAAAGCCGCCTGCATAATTACATTAATACGATTTCCAAGTCCTATTTCTTGAGCAATTTTAACTGCATCGATGTTGTAGAACTTAAGCTTTTTTGTGGCTATTGTTTTCTTCATATCCGCAGGAAGGCGTCTTTCTATTTCTTTAAAATCCCAACTAGAGTTTAGTAGAAAAATACCACCTGTTTTTATACCTTCTAACAAGTCGTATCTACCGATATAAGAGGGATTATGGCAAGCTATGAGATCGGCTTCTTCAATTAAATATGAAGATTGAATAGGTTGTGATCCGAAACGTAGGTGGGAGATAGTAACACCACCAGATTTTTTTGAGTCATAAACAAAGTATCCTTGGACAAACATATCGGTATGGTCACCGATTATTTTAATTGAGTTTTTATTAGCGCCTACAGTACCATCTGAGCCTAAACCGAAAAATTTACAACGGAAAGTACCTTTAGGTTCCGTCACAAGATGTTCTTTTATTTCTAATGACGTGTGTGTAACGTCATCAATAATGCCTACCGTAAAATGATTTTTTGGTTTTTTTTCTGACAGATTATCAAAGACAGCCTTAACCATAGAAGGGGAGAATTCTTTTGAGCCAAGCCCATAGCGACCACCTACGACCTCGATATTTTTTTTGTTTTCAGCCAAAACAGTTTGAACGTCTTGGTATAAAGGTTCACCTAAAGAGCCGGGCTCTTTAGTCCTGTCTAGAACAGCAATCCGTTTTACGGTATCTGGTAGTACTTCTAAGAAATGTTTGGCCGAGAAAGGTCGATAGAGCCGCACTTTGATGAGACCTACTTTTTGTCCCTTGTTTAAAAGGTAGTTAATGGTTTCTTCTACAACTTCTCCTGATGACCCCATGCAAACAATTATATTTTCTGCATCTTTAGCACCAACATAATCAAAAAGATGGTAGTTACGACCAGTTAATTTACCGACCTGTTCCATTACTTCGGCAACGATTGCTGGAGTTGCCAGGTAGTAGGGATTAGCAGCCTCTCTTCCTTGGAAAAATATGTCTGGATTTTGAGCTGTACCACTTTGATGGGGATGTTCCGGATTTAAGGCTCTTTTACGGAAGTTATGAATGGCATTCCAATCGATTAGCTTGGCCATATCTTCATATTCAATGATATCTATTTTTTGTATTTCATGGGAGGTTCGGAAGCCATCAAAAAAATGGACAAAGGGGACACTGGCTTTTAAAGTTGCTAAATGGGCTACTAATGCTAAATCCATTGCTTCTTGAACAGAACCAGATGCAAGCATGGCAAAACCTGTTTGCCGGGCTGCCATAACATCAGAATGATCACCAAAGATGGATAAAGCGTGGGCAGCGATAGCTCTAGCAGCTACATGGAAGACACACGGATAAAGTTCAGCGGCAATCTTGTACATATTAGGTATCATTAGTAATAATCCCTGTGAAGCAGTAAAAGTAGTAGTAAGGGCTCCTCCCGCTAGCGAGCCATGGACAGTTCCCGCAGCCCCGGCTTCAGATTGTAATTGAGACACCTTTAAGGTTTTACCAAAAATATTTTTCCGACCGAGTGTAGCCCATTCATCAGCAACTTCAGCCATAGGAGATGATGGCGTAATTGGATAAATTGCAGCTACCTCAGATAAGGCGTAAGCTACATGAGCAGCGGCCGTATTGCCATCAACCGTTTGCTTAGCCACTTTATCATCCTCCCTTGCGCAAATTACACTAATACTATAACAATATTACTCTATCATTATGGACGATAAAGGTCAACATTGTATTTATTATACATAATACAATGTGATAATAACTTATTCAAAATGCAATAATAAAACAATTGTTTTATTATTTGAATTATATTACAAAAAAGAACACACCATAAAAGTATTTAGTGTGTTCTTTTTTGGTATATTTTACTAGCAAATTTGCTTTACTTTTAGGGTCCTGTACTTATACCGTCAATGCGCCAACCTGTAGAAGGGGTTTCTTGGCGTAAAGTAATAAATCTAATTTGATGACCTCTGTCGTAAGTTATGGACTGTTTGACTTCTACATCTAATTCAACAACATATTTTTTGACATCTGATTTATTTTCAGGTTGATGTTGATTATTGTTAGTTGACTTACTAAAATTTGGTTCATTATATGGGCGTATTCTAATAATTTTAACGCTACTTATATTATTAATTTCCTTGTCGTCATTGACATCATATGAATAATTATAGAGTCTATTATTATCCATGTTACGGAATAGATATCCTATTAGCCTTTTTCTTGTTTCACAAGCATGTGCAGTTCGATAATCTTTGTGGTTGATAGCTTCATAATAGGTTCTAATAACTTCCTCTGGATCCATTTGGCTAATTAATTCTTCCTGAGGATTATCATGATTAATATATTGGTCTAACCATTCTCCCCAAGGCATATTTGTAATATCTTCTAGCTTTCGACCTTTAAGTGAACAGGCAAAAGCATTATGGCGTCCAGCATCCAACCATGCACCTATTATATTTACGCCATCCTTAACAATGACGGCTCTGTTTGCGTCTTGGCGTGGCTTCATGAATGCCGGTAAAGGTTCTTTTATTTTATAAAGGTTAACGGTTACACTTTTACCTAAGTAAGGGGTTAAGTCAAGGTCGATATCTTTACTTAGTTCGTTGTTATAAGCATAATAAAGGGAAACTGGGTATTCTCCAGATTCGTGAATAATCTTATCTGGAAGACGGCCATTATAGGTTTTAATTTTATATAAAATGGTCCAACCATATTTTTTAAGAAAAGCTGCATCAGTAGAATTAATTTGGCTAGAAGCCTCGGGATACTGAGACAAAGTTAAAAAGTAAGTAATAAATTTAGGTGATATCTGATGCCAACCATCCTCTAATTGTAAATAACCAGGCCCTTTTTCCTTATATAGGAATGGATATTTTTTACTAGCTACAATTTGCCCTTTTTGCCTGAACTTAAAAACCAGAGATTTTTTTTCTCCAGACCAAGGGGAAGGAGGGTTACTTGTTTTAGGTAGTTGTCCCATTAATTCTAATAAATCTTGTACAATTTTTTTGTCGCTGACATTTACAATTTGGCGAGGTTCTTCATTTTCTTGTTGGGACTCATAAAGATTAAGTCCTACGATTTGATCTTCAAAATCCTTAAAGGCAGCAACAACAGGTTTTTGGGTACAGCCGTTAAGAGTAAAAAAGGTTAAAAATAACATAAAGAAAATAGCTAGACGACGGAGCATGTATTTCTCTCCTTTTTAGATAAACTTTCATTAAAAAGTTATAATAATGGCCTTCTATAAATAATAACCTTGATAACCTTACATATCAATAGACGTTCTTTAATAAAAAAGGTTCCTTTAAGGTTAATTTCAAAATCGCTTATGTTTTTATATTTTTTTAATTATCAATTATTTATCTAGTTTCAACTTTTATCATAATGTTTATAACTCCCTGTAATACTTGCAGGTTTTAAAACATGTAATGTATAATAAGCGGAGAAGGTGGTGTCAAAACTGCCAAAAATACTCATTGTAGATGATGAACCTTCAATTCTTGAATTAGCTTCTTATAACCTTGAACAAGCAGGCTTTAAAGTGGTAACGGCTGCAGATGGTAATACAGCTTTAAGTAAAGCTGACATTGAAAAGCCGGATCTTATTATTTTAGATGTAATGTTACCTAAATTAGATGGTTTTGAAGTTTGTCGTACTCTTCGGGCTAAAAGTGAAGTGCCTATTCTAATGTTAACAGCTCGCAAGGAAGAAGTGGATAGGGTTTTGGGTTTAGAGTTAGGTGCAGACGACTATTTAACTAAGCCCTTTAGCCCGCGTGAATTGGTAGCGAGAGTTCGTGCTATTTTAAGAAGGACTGTTGAGAAACAAAAAAACAATGAAGGTATTATTACTATAGGCGATTTAGTAATTAATCAAGCTAGTCATGTTGTGAAAGTAAAAGGTAAACAAGTTGAATTGACTTTAAAGGAATACCAATTACTAAACCTTATGGCAGAAAATAGAGGACTAGTTTTTAGTCGTGAAGCTTTGTTAGAACGGTTATGGGAAGGGGAGTATTATGGCGATACTCGAACTATTGATGTCCATATCCGTCATTTAAGGGAAAAAATTGAACATGACCCAGGTAACCCTAAGTATATTGTTACTGTTCGTGGGGTTGGTTATAAATTTCAGGATTAGTCAGTCCCTATGGCGAGGGGCTTTTTTTACAGCTATAAGAGCTTTGGTTAGTTCCTGGTAGATATCAGTTCTGTACTGATTTTCTAATATCCTTATCTTGGAGTAGATGGCGCCTTTTTCCCTTACTACGTAATGAGGAGGCAACTCGTTTAGGGCAAGCGCAACTATATCATGCCGGCATATTTCACAGTTACAGACTTCAGGGTCTTGAGAAAGAATAGAGTCTAGAAGTTCCCAAACGCAATCTTCCATAATATTTTTTAGAAATACTTTTTTAGTCATTTTTTCATTCTCCTATGAATTTTGATAAAGATAAATTATTTTTAATAATATTCTATCTTTTTCAATTTTACTCCTTCTTTTTGTGAATATCTTTTATAATTTTTAAAACATGGTCTTTGTCTCTCTTAAGGAGGATGTTTTTTGAATATCTTAACGGTACCGGCCTATGGGAAAATAAACTTGACATTAAGAGTCCTTGGACGACGAACAGACGGGTTTCATGACCTTAGTACAATTTTTCAGAGCATTGCTTTACACGATACTTTAATTTTAAAAAAGCACTACAAAGGTATACATTTACAAATATCAGGGGCACCTTTAGAGGCGGATTCTAGTAATCTTGTTTACCAGGCAGCAGCATTACTACAACAAAGATATGGTTTTCCTGGTGTTAGTATTACATTAAAAAAAGAAATTCCTGTGGCAGCTGGTTTGGCAGGAGGGAGCAGTGATGCAGCTGCTACTTTACTGGGTTTAAATTATTTTTTTAACTTGGGTTTGACTTCTGGGCAATTGGCTCAGATAGGGATTGAATTAGGCTCGGATGTACCGTTTTGTGTTATTGGAGGGACAGCATTAGGTAGAAGTCGTGGAGAAAAACTTTCATTACTGCCATCTCCGCAGAGACTGTGGTTGGTCTTGGTTAAACCGCCTTTTGGAGTGAGTACCAAAGATGTATATAAAGGTTGGGATGAAAGCCCTAACCATGAAATTATAAGTTTAAATGAAGAAAAACAAGCCATCATGGCTTTGGAAAATAAAAATCGAGGGCAGCTTCTTCATTCCATGGGTAATTGTTTAGAAGCTGTTACATGTAGAATCTACCCGGAAGTAGAAGACATTAAGTCAAGGCTTTTAGCTGAGGGTGCAGAGTGTGCCATTATGTGTGGGAGTGGACCTACTGTCTATGGAGTAGTGCCTGATAAAAATACGGCTTACCAAATAGCTACAAGGATGAAAAAAATATATCCAGAAACTTTCGTTTCTTATACTATATAGCTGTATTTCCCATTGTGCCAAGAAGAATGTTTTTTAAACGGATGTTTGATTTTTAGCGAGGAGGGTAAACATTGAAGAACTTGCTTAATGGCAAACTGGGAAATTATAAACCTTTAAGGGAAATAGTTTTTGAAACATTAAGGGAAGCGATTATTAATGGTCACCTAAAGGCTGGAGAAAGGCTTATGGAAGTTCAGTTGGCAGAAGAACTGGGGGTTAGTCGTACACCTGTTAGGGAAGCTATCCGTAAATTAGAGTTAGAAGGATTTGTTGTAATGATACAGCGTAAGGGGGCTTATGTAGCAGATTTATCAACCAAGGATATTGCTGATGTATTTGAAATTAGGTCAGCTTTAGAGTCCCTTGCTGCTGCCTTGGCTTGTGAACGTATTACTGATGAGGAATTAGAAGAATTAGAACACCTGTTAATAAAAGTAAACCAATGTACTGAAAATAATGATTTGGAAAAATTAGTCGAAGTTGATACACAGTTTCATGACGTACTTTACCGTGCAAGCCGTAATGAACGCCTGGCTCAGATTATCAATAATTTACGGGAACAAATTCAACGATTTAGAAAAATTTCTATGGGAGCTCCCGGGCGAATGCGTGAAACCTTAAAAGAACACAAACTTTTAGTTGAAGCTATTGCTGAGCGCAATGTTGATTTAGCTCGAACTCTTGCTCAGGAACACATAGAGAATGCTGAGAATCGAATGATGGAGGCCATAAGGGAAGAAATGCGCTCAAATAAAGGCAAGAAAGCCTAAGAGAGGGGAAAAGGATGTTGGTAGACGCCATTATCCTTGCTGGTGATAAAGAAGAGCGGGCCCTAACCCCAATTGGATCCAAACCAATGATCCTTTGGGTTCTTGAAGCTTTAAAGGCTTGTAAAAGTATCAGAAGGATAGCTGTTGTTGGTCCTTCAAAATTGGCTACAATTCTTCCTAGAGATACTTTACTAATGCCGCCGGGGGAAACAACAGTGGATAGCGCCTTGAATGGAGCAGCCGCTTTTCCCAAAAAGAAATGGCTACTCCTGGTTACGGCTGATATACCCTTATTAAAACCTGTAGCTGTACAGGATTTTTTAGTTCGGTGTACGAAAAAACAAGCTGATTTTTATTATCCAATTGTTAGTCGGGAACGTAGTGAAGCCAGTTACCCTGGGGTTAAGCGTACCTACGTTCGGCTGAGGGAAGGAACATTTACTGGTGGGAATATGGCTTTGATTAAGGCTGAGGCTTTAGTTAATTGTGCTAGTAAAGGGCAAGAGTTAGTTAGGTTACGCAAAAGTCCTTTGGCATTAAGTCATCTAATAGGGTTAAAATTTATTATTAAATTTTTAACACGCCAATTAACTATTGAAGATGTAGAAGAGAATTTTTCCCGTCTCTTAGGAGTTAAGGGCGTAGGGGTTGTTACACCGTATCCGGAAATAGGTATCGATATAGATAAAGAAAGTGATCTGAAATTAGCCAGAAGAACACTTATATCATAAGACATTTTGGAGGTATTACAATGCCAGAAGTAGCGGCTGTCATATTGGCAGCTGGTAAAGGAAAAAGGATGCATTCTGACATACCCAAGGTATTGCATCAAGTGGCTGGAAAACCTATGGTTAAACATGTTTTAGAAGCAGCAGAGGCAGCTGGTATTAATAAGAATATTATAGTTGTTGGACATGAGGCTCAGTTAGTCGTGGATACCCTAGGTCGGCAAAATATATATGTATTACAAGAACAACAATTAGGCACCGGGCATGCTTTGGCTCAGGCTAGAGAAAAGGCTAGTTCGGTTGCCACAGTACTGGTTCTTTGTGGTGATACCCCCCTTATTAAGTCTCAAACTTTAGAAAAACTTTTGCAACATCACCAAAAAAAAGAAGCTGCGGTTACTATTTTAACTTCCAGAGTAGATAATCCTACAGGATATGGTCGTATTATTCGTGATGTTGAGGGTAAGATAAAAGGAATTGTTGAAGAACGCGATGCTAGTGAGGAACAAAAACTAATTAATGAGATTAATACTGGTATTTATTGTTTTGATACTTCTTATCTCTGGACATTTCTAGAACAATTGAAGCCTGATAATGATCAGGGAGAGTATTATCTTACTGATGTAGTAGCAATGTGTTGTCAACATAATCTAATTACTGAATCGGTAGTAACGAATGAACCCGAAGAGGTTTTGGGGGTAAATAACAGAGCGCAATTGGCTATAGCGGGTCAAATTTTGCGAGAAAGAATAAATAACAAATTAATGCTTAGCGGAGTAACTATTATAGATCCTGAAACAACTTATATTGACTCTACAGTAATTATTGGGTCAGATACCGTTATCTATCCAAATACTTTTATAGAAGGGAATACAACTATTAGCTCTCATTGTCAATTGGGGCCAGGTACTACCATTCGTGATAGTAAGGTTGATACAGGATGTAAAATTATTAACTCAGTAGTTTTAGAAAGTGAAATTGGTTCTGATTGTGAAATTGGACCTTTTGCTTATTTAAGACCTGGAACTGTCTTACAAAAAGAGGTCAAGGTTGGGGATTTTGTGGAAATTAAAGCCTCGATTGTTGGCACAGGTTCTAAAATTCCACATCTTAGTTATATAGGGGATGCAGATATAGGGAAGAAGGTCAATATTGGTGCGGGAACTATTACTTGTAATTATGATGGTAATAAAAAGTGGCCAACACAAATAGGAGATGGTGCTTTTATCGGAAGTAACGCCAATTTAGTTGCTCCTGTAAAGGTTGGAGGGGGGGCATTGGTTGGAGCAGGATCTACAATAACCAAGGACGTGCCTAGTAATTCATTAGCTATAGCTAGAGAGAAACAAAAAAATTTAAGTAGAAAGAAATAAAAGTAAATTAAAGTAGAATTAAGGAAGGAAAAAGCCGAAAAACAGCGAATAAAAAAGGCGAATAAATGGGGGTTAGACTTCTTCTAAAGCCTGGAGGTTATTATAAGACAAATGGAATCAAATAATGGACGTTTAACAATTTTCGGTGGTAATGCTAATCCAAAACTGGTTCAAGAGATAGGGGCTTATTTAGGGGTGCCCGTGGGAGCATCTAGGGTAAAACGCTTTAGTGATGGTGAAATAAGTTTAGAAATCAATGAAAGTGTTCGTGGCGATGATGTGTTTGTTATTCAACCAACTTGCAATCCGGTGAACGACAATTTAATGGAAATTTTAATCATGATTGATGCTTTAAAAAGGGCTTCCGCTAGGCGTATAACTGCAGTCATACCTTATTATGGTTATGCCCGTCAAGAGCGTAAGACTAGGGCGCGAGAGCCTATTTCGGCCAAGTTGGTTGCCAATCTAATAACTGCTGCTGGAGCCGATCGTGTCTTAACCATGGATTTACATGCTGCAGCAATTCAGGGCTTCTTTGATATTCCAGTTGATCATTTAACGGCTGTTCCTATTCTTGCTGATTATTTTAATAGCAAGAACTTTGATGAGGTAGTAATTGTTTCGCCAGACTTAGGTGGAGTAACTAGAGCTCGTAATTTTGCAGAACGTGTTGGAGCGGAACTTGCCATTATTGATAAACGACGTCCAGCTCCAAATGTTGCTGAAATTATGAACCTGATAGGTAATGTTAAAAATAAAACAGTAATTATGATCGATGACCTTATCGATACAGCTGGGACAATTTGTCTAGGAGCTGAAGCTTTATTAAAACGTGGGGCAAAAGCAGTTTATGCATGTTGTACCCATCCCGTTCTTTCTGGCCCAGCTTGTGAACGTCTTATGGAATCGCCATTTGAAGAAGTTGTGGTCTGTAATACCATACCAATTTGTAATAAACAAATACCAAAAATAAAATCTTTATCAGTGGCCTCTCTTTTAGGTGAAGCTATTATTCGTATTCATGAAGATTTATCCGTGAGTAAGCTTTTTGATTAATTCTTATTGTCATCTTCAAATAGAGGATTATCTTCTTTCTTTTGTTTAAAAGGTAATTGGTTCCAATAATGATTAATGGTTTTGGTTACTTTATTGGTTACCTTGCTAGACATATTTTCGGCGCCTTTAAATTTTTGGTTAAAATTATTAAAGGTATCATGCAACTTACTAAGTAAGTTATTTGGTTTTTGTAAGGATGCTTCTGCATCACCGCTTGCAATTAAAGCATCACGGCCACATGTAAGAATCAGACTGGTTTCAAGAGATTTGGCTCCATGTAATATACCGTTTTTAATATCTAAATAGTGAATTTTACCATTTTTTGGGTCAAAACGGAAATCATCAACTGTACCCAAGATTGTACCTTCTTCAGTTATCACTTTAGCTCCCATCAGAGGTAAAGGATGTTTTGCTAAAGCATCTAACTCTGGTAGGGAGCTTAATTTAACTACAGCGTTAGCTTGATCTACTGTAACAGCGTGATTACCGACACTTTTAACATGATTATAGGGTATTACAGGTTGTTCTTTAAACCATCCTTTTCGATCAATGCTAAATGCTGCTATAACCATATTCTGCTGATCAATAAGTAGACGCTTAATACGTCCTAATTGATGGCCATCAGCTAAACTCACAACGGGCATTCCAATAAGCTTTTTACTTGTATAAAACATAATATCCACCTCCCCGCTTATAACATGATTATTCATTAGGGCTTAGGTTTATGCTGTTCCCAATTAGGCTAAAATTAAATATTGAAAGGAGTTGGGAAAAACATGCAATCTCAGACACTTGCAGCAGAAATTAGGTCTAAAGTCGGGAAACAGTCAGCCCAAAAATTACGTCGGGAAGGGAGATTACCGGGGATACTGTATGGTAAAGAAGCAGGTAATGTTCCAATTTATGTTTCGGCTAAAGAATTAGAAGGCATCCTGGATAGAGAAGGAGATAATGCCTTAATTAAGCTTATTACTGAGGGCGATGAGCAAAAAGAATTCTTTACTGTGGTTCGCGAGGTTCAAAGACATCCTTACAGAAATCAGCTTATTCACGCAGATTTTTACCAGGTTTCCCTTAAAGAGAAAATTAAATCTACAGTACCTGTAGTATTAGAAGGAGAGGCAAAAGGGGTAAAAGAAGGTGGTATTCTTCAGCATGGGGCACGTGAGATTGAAGTTGAAAGTTTACCAGTTCATTTACCAGAAAGTATAACAGTAGATATTAGTAACCTTGGATTAGGTGAAAACCTAACGGTTGGCGATATTAACTTACCAGGAGAGGTAAAAATTATTACCGAACCTAATGTTGTTATTGCTACAATTTTAAGTAATCGTGGTACAGCTAAGAAGGAAGAACCTGAAGAAGAAACAGAAACTTTAACAGAAGATGCTGAGTAAGAAGAAACTGGGGGTGGGAAATTGTCAGTAGAGATGGTAGTTGGTTTAGGAAATCCTGGGCCTCGTTATGAGATGACACGGCATAATGCAGGCTTTATGGTTATTGATTTACTCGCAGATGAATTAGGAATTTCTCTCAATATTAATAAACATCAAGCTATATTTGGAGTGGGGAAAGTTGATGATAATCAGGTTATTCTTGTAAAACCCCAGACATTTATGAATAATAGCGGTATAGCTGTTGCTGCCTTAGCTCATAACTACAATATAGTTCCGGCAAATATTTTAGTGATTAATGATGACCTTGACTTGGCTCCTGGCCGTTTACGCATAAGGCCTGGAGGAAGTGCTGGTGGCCATCGTGGTCTATCCTCAATTTTTAACTGCTTGGGAACAAAAGATGTTCCGCGGGTTAAGATAGGTATCGGAAGGCCGGAAAATGGAAATGATGTAATTGATTATGTTTTAAAACCTTTTAGTGACAAGGACTGGGAAGTAGTTAAACCTATACTCTTAAAAGCTGTTGAGGCGGTTCGCTTTATCCTAGATGGTGGTAGTATTAAAGAGGCCATGAATAATTTTAATAACTAAGTTTTCTTTTTTTAAACAAGTTCGATGATAGGTAGTTAAAGTGATATTATTTAAAACAATACTGGTGGCATTATTTGGAGCTTTAATGGCCTGGATTATTAATCAAGCTTTAATAAGGCTGGGGTTTAGAGGTAAGCAAATATTAGCTATTTTTGGGCCTGTGGTAGAGGAAACATTAAAAACAGGATTGGCTCTAATTTTTAAAACCCCAATAATAGCTGTTCATGTTATTTTTGGTTTGGTTGAAGGATTATGGGAAATAGTCAATAAACCACATAGCATTGGACCCGTTATGGCGGCTTGGGGAGGACATACCTTTTTTGGCCTATTGGCTTATGTAAGCTATAATATTACCGAACAATCTGGGATTGCCTGGATGTCGGGACTATTAGCTCATTTGGTTTGGAATAGGTTGATTTTAACCTTACATCATAAGCCTTAGCTAGGGTTTAAAAACTTGACTCTATTTATTTAGGCAGACTATAATGTTATTGAATATTAGTACATAAAAGGCCCTAGGTGAGGGCCTTTTATTAATCCTAAAAGGTATACTGCTAATTGGAGGCAGTCAATGAACAATCAAGGTATTTTAAACATTATAGAAAATAATTCACAATTTTATAATATCATAAAAGGCTTCAATCAGGGAGTTAATGAGGCACTGGTTTACGGTTTGCCAGAAGGGCTAAAGGGATTATGGATTGCTTCGATGACTAACAAGTTTCACACATTAATTGTAATTACTTCGGGGAACGAGGAAGCGCAGCGTTTATTGGCAGATCTAAATACTTTTGGATTGAGACGAGAAATTGCTAGTTTTCCATCGGACGGATTTTTGCCGGTAGAGATGTATGCCCACAGTCCTGAACTCTCTAATAAAAGGTTAAAGGTATTAACAGATTTGATTTCTGGTTGTGTTCGGGTATTAATAGTACCTATAGATGCATTATCCCGTAAATTAATACCTTTAGAGATTTTTAAAAAATCTCTTTTTAAATTAGAAATTGGTCAGATTATTGAGCGTGAAGATTTGTTAAAGAAATTAATTAATCTGGGTTATCGACGCGAGGAAGTAGTCGAAGCACCAGGGCAATTGGCAGTAAGAGGGGGGATTATTGATATTTACCCTCCAGCTGGTTTTCCTGTCCGGCTTGAATTATTTGGTGATGAAATTGATTCTTTACGGCGTTTTGATCCAACAACCCAACGTTCCGTCAATGAATTAAAAAATGCAACTATAAGTCCAGCCAAGGAGGTTCTTCCACCCTCTGATTTAAGTCCGGGGCTAGAAGCTATAAAAGCTGAATTTTCTCAGACATATAAAAAATTAAAGCGGCGACAGCCCGAAGCAGCTCGAGAGCTAAAGGAAAGAGTTCAGAAAATAATAACGAACCTAGAAATGGGGGGATGGCCGGAAGGAGTAGGGCAGTTACAGGCTCTTTTTTATCCTTCGCAGGCCACCCTTTTCGACTATTTTAGTCAAAAACCTCTATTAGTCATTGATGATCCAGTGCGTTTAATAGAAGAAATGCGTCGAAAGGAAAAACAAAGGTTGTCTATGTTCTCGGAGATGCTAGCTGCTGGTACCGCATTGCCCTCTCAAGGACAACTATATTTAGAAACATCTGAATTAGAAAATATCATAAAAAACTACCAACGGTTATATTTATCTTTGTTGCCTAAACAAGCAGCTAATATTAGACCACAATATTCTGTTGGTGTATCTGCTCAAACCATTCCTGCTTTTCAAGGTAAAGTCAATTTACTTGCTGAGGAAATTAAGCGAATGAAGAAAGCAGGGTATAGGCAAGTTATTATGGTTAATGAACCAAACCGTGTAACCTCCTTACGTCAGCATTTAATAGATAATGGTATTGAAGCTTTGGTGCAACCGGAAGTAAATAATGAGTTAATTCCGGGTCAGGTAGTAATTGTAGCAGGAAACATTGGGCAGGGATTTAGTTGGCCGGAGATGAAAATCAATCTCATTAGTGAGACAGAAATTTTTGGACAGACAAAAAGGTCAAGACAGCTTAAAGTTGCCAAGAAAGGAACTAATATAAACTCTTTTACTGACCTAAAAGAGGGAGATTATGTTGTTCATGTTCATCATGGTATAGGACAATATTTGGGCTTACAGCAGTTAGACGTAGGTGGTGTAAAAAAGGATTATTTACTTATCCAATATGCGGGTAAGGATCGATTATATGTTCCCGTTGACCAGGTTTCTTTAGTGCAAAAGTATGTTGCCAGTGAAGGTCATGTACCTCGGTTGTATAAATTAGGTGGAAATGAATGGAATAAAGTTAAAAATCGAGTTCAAGAAGCCGTTCAGGCTATGGCCGAAGAATTAATAGAGCTATATGCCAAAAGACAAACGGTTTCGGGGCATGCTTTTTCACCAGATACTCCTTGGCAGCAGGAATTTGAACAAGCTTTTCCTTATCAAGAGACACCTGACCAACTTAAGGCTATAGCTGAAGTGAAAAGAGACATGGAGAAGGCAAAACCAATGGATCGTCTTCTTTGTGGAGATGTTGGTTACGGCAAGACAGAAGTAGCTTTGAGGGCCGCCTTTAAAGCTGTTATGGATGGTAAACAAGTAGCTGTATTAGTACCTACTACAATTTTAGCTCAACAACATTATAAAACCTTTCAGGCAAGATTTACCCCTTTCCCGGTCAAGGTAGCTGTTCTAAGCCGTTTTTGTTCCTTTAAAGAGCAAAATTCTGTTATTAAATCATTAAAACGGGGAGAAGTAGATGTAGTTATAGGGACTCATCGTTTACTTTCTGGTGATATAGAATTTAAAGATTTAGGATTATTAATAATTGACGAAGAACAACGTTTCGGAGTTGCCCATAAAGAGAAATTAAAGCAAATGCGTCATAACATTGATGTGTTAACAATGACAGCTACACCAATTCCACGAACTTTGCATATGGCTATAGCTGGCGTACGGGATATGAGCTTAATTGAAACACCACCTGAAGACCGTTTTCCTGTCCAAACCTATGTTTTAGAATACAACGCTGAAATTATACGTGAAGCTATTCGTAGAGAGTTAAATCGTGGAGGACAGGTTTTTATTGTTCATAATAGGGTACATGACATTGATAGATTCGCGTCCCATATTCAGAAGATAGTCCCAGAGGCAAAAGTGGGAATAGGCCATGGACAAATGACTGAGGAACAGTTAGAAAGGGTTATGTTGGATTTTATTGAGGCACGTACTGATGTATTGGTCTCTACAACCATAGTGGAAAATGGTCTTGACATTCAGAATGCAAATACCCTTATTGTTGACGAAAGCGATAATTTTGGATTATCTCAACTTTACCAACTTAGAGGTAGAGTTGGGCGTTCAAATCGAATGGCATATGCATATTTTACCTATCGCCCTGACAAAGTTTTAGGGGAGGTTGCCGAAAAACGTTTAGCAGCCATAAGAGAATTTACGGCTTTAGGTTCAGGTTATAAAATTGCTTTACGAGATTTACAAATTCGTGGTGCTGGTAATTTCTTAGGACCAGAGCAACATGGGCATATGTTAGCTGTTGGTTTTAATCTATATTGTCAGCTGTTAGAGGAAGCTGTGCAAAAGATAAAAAACCAACGGGAGGAGAATAAACCTAAGGAACATCAAGCTAACTCTTCCTTGGGACCTATTGAGTTATCGGTGGATACATTTTTAAGTGATGAATATATTCAGGAAACAAGCCTTAAAATGGAGATATACCATCGGCTTATGGCTGCTAAGAAATTGAATGAGGTTGAAGATATTGCTAATGAGATTAATGATCGGTATGGGTCACCACCACCAGCAGCCCAAAATCTTTTGATTTTAAGTAGGGTTCGTATTTTAGCTCAAGAAGTTGGTGTATTTGGCGTCAACCAGAAAAATAATGAGGTTAAATTAAAGTTTGGTAAGAATAATAACTTGAGGGGCGATAAGTTAATACAATTAACCCAATATTTCCCTAGAAAGCTATCTTTTTCATCGACTGGGGGGTTAACTATAAGTTTAAGGACTAAAGGTTTGTCCCAAAAAGAATTATTGGTTTTACTTGAAGAGATTCTTACAAGAATAAAATATTTGGTTAAGGAAGTTGCTTCTTAATTTTGTTATGGCAACAACTGTGCTCAGATTGTTTAGATTATCAGAGCAAATTTTCTGGGCAGTAATACAAGGTTGTTGCTTTTTTTAATTGTTTTAAACATATTTTAACCTATATCCTCAATTTCAAGCTTAAAAAGTTGGTGTTTTTTAATGGGCTATTTTATATTGTGGGATAGTGATAAATCCGAAAAAGGTGGGTAATTTAGTAATATAGCAAATATAAAACCTTATTTATTGAACTATTAAATCTTAAAATAATTTTTTTTAAATAGTTTATTTCGACGTTTCAGTGTAGTATTTACAAAGAAACCGTATTTTATCCATTACACCAGTTATAGAAAGACAAGGGAAAAAATGAATAAACCAACAGGTAGGTTTATATACTAACAGTGAAAGCTAATCAAGTAAATAGTTACCCGTAGAGGGTAAAAGGGGGATAGAGGTTAGTGAAAGCAACAGGCATAGTACGGCGTATTGACGATTTAGGAAGAGTTGTAATACCAAAGGAGATTAGGCGTACTCTAAGAATACGTGAAGGGGATCCCTTAGAAATTTTCGTAGACCGTGAAGGCGAAGTAATTTTAAAAAAGTACTCTCCTATAGGGGAGTTGGGGGATTTTGCTAAGGAATATGCAGATTCACTCCATGAAGCTATAGGCCACATTGCATGTATTGCTGACAGAGATAATATTATTGCAGTAGCTGGTGCGACCAAAAAGGAATTTCTAGATAAACCTATAGGCCCTATTGTTGAAAAAGTAATGGAAGAAAGGAAACCTGTTCTTTTCAATTCTCCAACTGAAGAAAATTATCCTATTGAAGGGGATGGTGAGGGCTTTAAATTTACAGCACAAGTTATTGCTCCTATAATTGCTGAAGGAGATCCTATAGGTGCTGTAATACTTTGCTCCCGTGATCAGGGAATTAAAATGGGTGACATGGAAATGAAGTTAGCCGAGACAGCCGCAGGTTTCCTGGCTAAACAAATGGAACAATGAACGACGCATAAGGCGTCGTTTTTTTTTAATATCCTAGGTTTTATGATACAATAAAAAACAAAGTTAATATCTTCCTGTGAGGCGAGTAATATGGTACAAGGTTTGACTATAGTTGGCTTAGGGCCGGGGAATCCTGCCCAAGTACCTGAAGATGTTTTAGCAGTTATGGAAGAAGCTGATAAGGTATATTTACGTACATATCAACACCCGGCAAAAATTGCTTTAGAAAGACGTGGAATTCAATGGGAGAGCTTTGATTATCTTTATGAAGAAGCCAGTACTTTTGAAGAAATTTATAAAAGTATAACCTCATTTTTACTTAAAAATGTTAATAATTATAAGATTGTTTATGCAGTACCAGGACACCCTTTAGTAGCAGAAAAAAGCGTAAGTTTAATACTAGAAGAAGCCTCTAAACAGGATATAAAAATTAAACTAATACCAGCCATGAGTTGTTTAGATGCTATATATGCTGTTCTTAAGTTGGATCCTACAAAAGGATTAACAATTGGGGATGCTTTAGCACTTACAAAAAATGATTTAAATCCAGAATTAGGACTTATTGTTACTCAGGTTTATAATAGACAGATAGCTTCAGATACAAAATTAACTCTTATGTCTCTTTATCCGGACGAATACCCCGTAACTGTTATTAAGGCAGCAGGATGGCCTGAGGAGGAATGTGTAAAGACAGTTCCTTTGTATGAAATCGATAGAATAACCTGGATAGATCATTTAACTAGTATTTATTTGGAACCATATCCAAAGGGGCGTAACCGAACTATTGGTGGATTAGAAGGTATTATGTTACGACTGCGTGGGGAAAACGGTTGTCCCTGGGATAGAAAGCAAGACCATTTATCTCTAAAACGTTATCTGATAGAAGAAACTTATGAAGTTATCGAAGCAATTGATAGCGGTGACATGTATAAACTATGTGAGGAATTGGGAGACTTATTGCTGCAAGTCGTATTTCATGCACAGATTGCTAAAGAGAATGGCGAATTTGATTTAGCTGACTGTATAGAGTCAATTTGTAATAAAATGAAACGTCGTCATCCTCATGTTTTTGGTAATACTATATTAAAAACAGCAAATGACGTATTAGAACGTTGGGATAAAATTAAGGCTCAAGAAAAGGAGAGTAAAGGAGAAAATTCACCATCTGTTCTAAGTGTTCCTCGAGGTTTACCTGCCCTTCTAAAAGCTCTAAAAGTCCAAGAACAAGCAGCTAGGGTAGGGTTTGACTGGCCACATTATCAAGGTGTGATATCTAAAGTTTATGAAGAATTAAAAGAATTAGAGGAAGTTATTAAGGAAAAACCACAACAAAGATCAATTGAGTTTGGGGATTTTCTTTTTTCTATTGTTAATGTGGCACGATGGGTTGGTATTGAACCGGAAATGGCCCTAAACACAACTATTGAAAAATTTATTAAACGTTTTAATTATATAGAAAAAGAGGTTAGAAAGGATGGTAAGAATATTGACGATCTTTCTCTTGAGGAAATGAATTTTTTGTGGGAAAAAGCAAAGAAATATGATTAATACGGTAAAAAATGCAGGAGATTGTTAGATTTTAGCGAATACATGACGCAGATATCCTATAAATAGGAGGGAAAATGGAATTGAATAAAATGGACTTAATAGCTAGTGTTGCTGAAAAAACCGACCTGACAAAAAAGGATTCAGAAAAAGCAGTTGGTGCTGTTTTAAGTACTATTGAAGAAGCTCTGGCTCAGGGGGACAAAATTCAATTAGTTGGTTTCGGTACTTTTGAAACCAAAGAAAGAGCGGCAAGGATAGGGCGAAATCCGCGAACGGGTGAGGAGATACAAATTCAAGCAAAGAGGGTACCGGTTTTTAAGGCAGGAAAGGCTTTAAAAGAAGCGGTGGCTCAACAACAACAATAGTACGTTAGATGAAAAATCAGGCAATGGCCTGATTTTTTAAAAATTGCTTGGGATTTTTGTTTTTAAAAGTGTTTTGGAGGTCTTGTTATGCGTTTGGATAAGTTTCTAAAGGTTTCAAGGCTGATAAAAAGGCGAACTCTTGCTAAAGAGGTGTGCGACGGTGGAGGAATTGAGATTAACCGACGTGCAGCTAAAGCCAGTACAAACGTAAAACCGGGGGATGTTTTAACTATAAAGATAGGGACACGATGGCAAACGATTGAAGTTCTATCAACACCTGAACATATAAGTGCCCAAGATGCTAAAGATACTTATAGGGTATTGGCTGAAGGTAAGAATGAATAATAAACAGTAATACCTGTTCATACTAAGACAAAACTAAGAAGGCAGGTATTACTAATGATTAAAGGTATAAGATTTTTAGCAGTTGTTTTTGGGATTTTATTTGTAATCCAATCTTTAGGAGGTTGCAAGGCTCCTGAAAAGCGTCCAGTTACTGAGGAACCAACCATCAGTCTATATATGCATGAGACCGGAGAAGTTAAGAAAATTAAGATAGAAGATTATTTAACCGGTGTGGTAGCAGCTGAAATGGAACCTACTTGGCCGGTGAATGCTTTGGCGGCACAAGCTATTTTGGCTCGTACTTTTACTATGAAGAAAATACAAGAAGGGGGCGTTAAAGCCCACGGTACTGACGCCTCAACTAATATTCAGGAATTTCAGGCATACAATCCAGCTAAGGTTAATGACAATGTACGGCGGGCAGTTGAAATGACTCGTGGCCAGGTTATCAAGTATAAGGGTAATTACATTAATTCCTGGTTTTATTCTTATGGAGGCACCCAGACAGCTGCTTCTGCGGTAGAAGGTTTAGGTTTTAATAAGGAAGAGACTCCCTATATTCAAAGTGTAGCTGATCCTGGCAAGGCTATAACTACACAGAAAAATAAAAACTGGACAGCTACTTTTAGTGTTAATGAGTTAAAAACTGCAGTTAAAAAAGTTACGGGTAAGGATCCAGGTTCTATTACAGACTTAGGTATTACGTCTAAAGGCCCATCTGGGCGCGCTACCAAATTAAAGATTGGTAATACAACTGTTAGAGCTCCGGCTTTAAGATTAGCGTTAGGGAGTAAACGACTCAGATCGACTTTGATATCGGATATTAAGGTTAGTAATGGGAAGGTTATTTTTAAGGGAGAAGGATATGGTCATGGAGTTGGTATGAGTCAATGGGGGGCAAGAGCTTTAGCTGAACAAGGGAAAAATCCCGAGCAAATTATTAAATACTTTTTTAAAGGTGTTGAACTGGTCAAAGAGTGGTAATTTGACCGGTTTTTTTTATACTTTTTTATCCCCTGGTATCATAAGATATAGATTAGGGGGGATGGTGTAATGACTAATGATAAGCACCAGCTAACTATAAATAACAGAGAACAATTGGTTGTTAGTGGTGTCCTCCATGTATTAAATTATGATGAAGAAGAAATTATGCTAGAAACAACATTGGGTATTCTAACAATTAAGGGTAGTGATTTTAATATTAGTAATTTGAATTTAGAGACGGGTAATTTAGAAGCTACTGGGAAGGTAAATAGTTTTGTTTATAGTGAGGGGAAAGGCGCTAAGGGAAAAGGAATAATACAGCGCCTGTTTAAATGATACCTGTAACGGCACAGTGGCAAATATTTATTGCCTTAATAGGTTTGGGTATTATTCTAGCATTTGTGTTTGATTGTTATAGAGTAGGCAGGTATTTTTTCCGTCCCACCTCAATAGGTACTCAAATAGGAGATATTATCTTTTCTATTTTCTTAACTATTATAACTTTTATTCTTCTTATGTTTATTAATTGGGGTGATGTTCGTGCCTATGTCTTTTTAGCAATTGGTTTTGGTTTAATTTTTTATATGTTTTTTCTGGGTAATTTTCTTAGGAAAGGGTTATATGCTGGCGGAAGAGTAGGAATTAAAGTTATAAGATTTTCAAAACTGGTATTCAATAAAACATTTTTCATTATTTTTTTACCAGGTCGCTTTATCTTATCTTGGTTTTCTTGGGTATTTGCACCTTTTAAGGCTATATGGCATCGTATGCGTCCCCCGGGAGGACCACCTCCGGGAACAACTGAGTAATTAGTATGCTGGTTTTAAAGAATATAAAAAGTTAGAGATTATTTCTAGTTATTAACTTTTTTTGCAGGATTTTTATTCCGGAAATCGAAATATATATTAAAAATTGTACAAAGACTGTCAACAATATGTGGATAATATGTGGATAAAGTTGAGGAAGAATTAAATTGCAAATCGAAATCCGCGGTGTTGAGAAGTTAAGTTTCCGGGAACGTCAGGTTGTTACTTTAAAGGAGATGGGAAAGAGTAATGAGCAAATAGCTAAACAGTTGGGTTTAAGTGTAAGCAGTGTATCAACGTTATATCACCGAGCTCGTTCTAAAGGATACCAAGTGGTAATTGTATTAACTGGCGATGCTTTAAATATTTTTGAGGGTGAAGAAGATGACTAAATTAAAGGGTGCTAAAAAACGTAGGAAATGGCCTAATATTATAATTTTATGTATCTTGGCTTACGTTTTATGTTCTTTTGCCCATTTAGGTATCGCTTTATATCAAACCAACCTTCAAATAAAAGAGTATGAGAATAAAAAAGCTGCTTTATTAGCTAAGCAAGCAGAACTCAAGAAACAAATACAAGATTTAAATACCGACAAATGTATTGAAAGAATTGCTAGGGAGGAACTAGGGATGATAAAACGAGGGGAAAAGGTCGTTATGCTTGCTGAACCTGGGGAAATAAAAACTTATGTTCCTCCTGAGCCGGGTTATGAATTTCGTGATTAGGGTTTATTAGGTTATTGACAAAATTCTATTCTCTTGCATATAATGAGTTTAGTTTTACAAGAACAGGAGGAATACTTTTTGTCCATTTCTATAGGCACTGTATTGGAAGGTGTGGTCAGTGGTATCACTAAATTCGGTGCCTTTGTTGAATTACCTGGCGGTTTAACTGGTTTGGTGCATATCTCAGAAGTGGCCGATACCTATGTAAAAGATGTAAAGGATTTTATTAAAGAAAAAGATCGAGTTAAGGTTAAAGTAATTAATATTGATGAGAAAGGTAAAATAGGCTTATCAATCAAGCGTGCTAACCCTGATTATAAAGAGAGGCGTCGTCAACGCAATAACCGACGTTCGACTACGTCGGCTTCTTTTGAAGATAAATTAGCACGTTTTATGAAGGAAAGCGATGAACGAATCCAAGATTTAAAGCGACATACCGACTCAAAACGAGGTGGTCGTGGTTCAAGAGGTTTTTAGAGTTTGACATTTTAAATAGCTAGAAAATATGGGCACCTATAGGGTGCCCTTAATTTTTACTTAATGTTAAATTCTAAAGCATTCAAAGTTGAAATGTCAGCAATTCCTGTGACTTTTAATCTGTTAAAAATTTGGAAGTTTTTAACTGCTAATTCTGTCATTAATCCATAGTCACCATCAGTCGGGCCGAAAAGGTAAAATCCCTTTTCGCGAAGTTTTGCTTGTAAAGCTACTACTTCTGGAGAACCTCGACCTGGCTTTAAAGTATTATTGGGAATAGTGTAGGGTCCTTTGACAACTACTGGAGTACCAACAGGAAGCCAAGGGTAAATCGTTTCAACATCTTCATTAAACATGCGAAAACATCCACCAGAAGCTGCCCATCCAATGGACCAGGGTCTATTAGTACCATGAATACCATAATTTCCCCAAGGGACATTTAGACCCATCCAACGAGTTCCCAGAGCTCCACCAGACTCATAAGCTTTATTAATTATTTTCCATTCTCCAACTGGTGAAGGACTTGAGAATTTACCAATGGCAATGGGATATTGCCTAAAACATTTACCATCTACCATTATGGATAATACTAGCTTTTCAGTATCTATAACTACTTTAAGGTTTGAACCTGGAGGAGGCTCAACTCCTTTGTCGTAAGAGGTTTCTTTAACAGAAGTTCTAGTCAATTCTAACCAAGTATCTGTTCCTAATTGACCTGTAGGGTTTATTTGTCGTGATCTTTGAAAGTTTAGAACTGCCTGGTAAGTAGCTTTATCATAAGTTTCATTAATTGGACCGAAATAAAACCCCAATTGAGCTAGACGCAACTGAATACCTCGGATTTCTTTGGAGTTTATCGGGGGGGCTGTTAGTTTTATTACGTTACTATCATTCTTACATGAACAAGGGGGATGGGCTTGGGCTAAAGCTGGAGTAAAAACAAATAAAATTAATGAAATTATTATGAAATTTAATAACACAATTTTAGTGCGCAACAAAGGACTTCCTCCAGTTTTAGATTTTTTTCTTTAGTAGTATATCCCCAATTGGTGATTAATTATGTTTAAAAATGAAGGGGATGATATGTTTAGTTCTCTTATTAAAGGGGTACATTAAGTTAAGAAAATACTTAGTGAGGTTTAAATATGTGGGTTGCATTGTTAATTGCTTTATTTTCTGGTGTGGCAATGGCTATTCAAGGTTCCTTAAATTCTGCCTTAGGAAAAATTATTGGGCTTTTACATGCTACTTTGGTAGTTCACTTAACTGCTACATTACTAGTTATTGCTCTTATTTTTTTTCGCTTAAATGACGGTGGAAGTTTGGGAAAACTTTGGCATAGTCCTTGGTACCTCTGGTTAGGGGGGATTATTGGTGTTTTTATTACTTACGGAGTGGTTGCTAGTATTCCCCGCGTAGGAGTAGCCTGGGCTACTACGGCTATAATAGTAGGGCAGGTAACTACGGCGTTAATAATTGATCATTTTGGATTGTTTGGACTTGAAAAAATACCATTTACCTTATGGAAAATTATCGGTATTCTTCTTTTAGCTACTGGTGCACGTTTTATGTTAAACTAACAACACAAACTCTTGACAAAAAACAAATATTAATGCATAATATAGTGTGCATGGCGGTGTAGCTCAGGTGGTCAGAGCATACGGTTCATACCCGTAGCGTCGTAGGTTCGAATCCTACCACCGCTACCATATAATGCATGGCCCGTTGGTCAAGAGGTTAAGACACAAGCCTTTCACGCTTGTAACGGGGGTTCGATTCCCCCACGGGTCACCATAAAAAAGGAGAACCTTAAGGTTCTCCTTTTTTTATTCCTCTCTAATAATTTTCGACAAAATATTTTCAATTCTTTTTACGGTTTTGAAATATTCTAGAGTGTATATTTTGTCGTAGATAGATAACTATAAGTGGGATATTTTACTTAAATTTATGTCAGTAAACAGTAAAATAAAGGAAAATATTGTTGTAAATTCGTTTGTTGTCATAGCCCTAAGGTGACAAAGATTGCACATAAAATATCATATAATAGAAAATGGTATTTGATGGAAAGGTGGTGCTTTTTATGTCAAGTCATACTCGAATTTATCCTTATCAACGGCAAACAGGGAACACAATTACAGCTACCGGGTTAAGCATTGACTTGCTTTTTTTAATGGCTGTTTTTTTCTTGTCTAGAGCTACTTTGTTGGCAGAGTTATATCCTTTTGGTTCATCTATAATTATTGCTATTGGGTCAAGACGACAAAGAATTCTTTGGCCGGTTGTTTTAGCGGTTATGCTAAGTACATGGTTTACAAACCCTAATTCGGTTTATAGTCGCCTGTTAGTGTTTTTAATCTTAGGCTTAGCTTATACATTCTATCCTTCTTGGCGTCAACGTAGTTCATTGATTCAGGCTACTCTAGTCCCAATGGCTATAATATTAATACGCGGTATAGATTTAACGTTAGGGCAACCCTCATTCTATAGTTGGGTTGAGATAGTGTTTGAATCCATAATGTCTTGGGGGTTGAGTTTGGCTTTTCTAGAAGTATCAGACTCAAAACGTCAAGAGGAACGTTTACTTGGTAGCGGACTTTTTTTTCTAGGTGTTTTACTTGGTTTGCAAGGGTTTAAAATTGCTGGTTTTTCATTACAGGGATTGGTTAGTCGCTATATTCTTTTACTTGCTTCCCTTACTGGGGGACCAGGGATTGGTGCAGCGGTGGGAACAGCTTTGGGGTTCATACCTAGTCTGTCGCAAATGGCTACCCCATCTCTTGCTGGATTAATGGCTTTTTCAGGTTTAATAGCTGGCTCTTTAAAAAGCTTAGGCAAACCGGGAGTAATTGGTGGGTATTTATTATCACATTTAGTTTTGGCTAATTATTTTCTTGGGCCAAATAATGTTTTGTTAGTTTTAAAAGAAAGTGTGATTGTGGTTTTATCTTTGTTAATTACACCTCCATCATTAACAAACTATCTTAGTGAATTTCTATCGCAAACTACAAAACAGCAACTTGAGACTACAGATAGTTCTAAACAAGAAAAATTAAGTGAGGTTTTAAAGAGTTTAGCAAGGCACCTTAAATATAGTGGTTATAATGAAAGTCCTCAAACAGTAATTCGACAGGTTGCTCGTATTGTATGTAATGGTTGCCCGGCAGCTAAGGTTTGTTGGCAACTTGAAGGGGAACAAATGCTGACCACGTTACAAGAGTTATTAAATAGTAGTCAGGGAAAACTAACAAGCAATGATATTCCAGAATGGCTATCTTCTCGTTGTACTCGCTGTAGAGAATTGCTTGCAGCTTTAACAACACAAGCAAATAAGTTTAAAGTGCAATCAGTGGAAGATGGTTTGAACAGTTGGTTAGCTAATACATTTGAGATACTTGGTAGTATGGTAACACAAGAATCATCAAGGGTCGAACAAAATAAGGATAATAGAAAAAAACCTTCTTTGAAAGTTAGCGTGGGTATTGCTGCTGTTCCCAGACACCAGGCTGATATAACCGGAGATGCATTTTCAATCGCTCCTATTGCTCCAGATAAACATTTATTAGTTTTAGGTGATGGTATGGGGGTTGGGCGGAAAGCTGCTAATGAAAGTGGAACGGCAATTGAAATGCTACAAGATTTATTAGATGCTGGTTTTTCGCCAGAATTTGCTTTAAGGACAGTTAATATGATCCTTTTACTTAGATCATCCCAAGAATCCTATACAACTCTTGATATAGCTTTATTAAATTGTTTCACTGGAACTGCTTATTTTTATAAATTGGGAGCTTGTCCTAGCTTTATACATAGGAATGGTAGTATAAATATTTTACGTAGTCACTCTCTGCCAGTAGGTATCTTGGAGGATTTACAACTAGAACCCCTTCGGGAGGAATTACAAGATGGGGACTTGCTGGTTATGGTTAGTGACGGAATTTTAGAGGCGCATCGTGATATAAATGAAAAAGAGAAGTGGTTAGCTAAGGCTTTGCAGAGGGTTGGCGAAGCAAGACCGCAGGAGATAGCCGATCGCTTACTAAAGCAAGCCAGCGCTTTAGTTAGCGGTAAGCCTTTAGATGATATGACTGTTGTTGTGGCTAGGGTGGAAAAGGTGGGGTAAGTATAAAAGATAGTGTTTAAGGAAAAACTCACCAATGAAGAGCAGGAAAATAGAACATTAATGCCGAAAATATGGCATATATTAATTTATATGGATGTTATTCCGGAGGAGAAATGAATAATGCTGGACAAGGTCCGGCGGATAATTCAGAGATACAATTTATTAATTCCTGGGGATAAAGTAGTTGTCGGGGTTTCCGGGGGACCCGATTCATTGGCTTTACTACATAGTTTAAAATCTTTACAAGAGGAATTTGGGTTTAAAATACATGTGGCTCACCTAAACCATGGGTTACGTCAGGAAGCTTCTGCGGATGCTGAATTTGTACAAAAGTTGGCTGCTAAATGGTCTCTACCTGTTACGATTAAAACCGAGGATGTTCTATCTTACCAAAAGGAACACCATTTGTCTTTAGAGGCAGCTGCTAGGGAAGTACGGTATAGTTTTTTTGAACATGTGGCTACTGAGGTTAAGGCTTCAAAAATTGCGGTAGGGCACCAGGCAGATGATCAAGCAGAAACGGTTTTATTGAATCTTTTACGTGGCAGTGGCCTAACAGGGCTAAAAGCCATGCTTCCTAAAAGTGGGCGCTTAATAAGACCATTACTTTTTGTTCGCAGGTCTGAAGTTGAGTTATACTGCAAAAATTTAGGATTAAATCCACGCGAAGATGTAACAAATAATGACCCAGCTTTTCGTCGTAATAAAATTCGTCATCAATTGATGCCGTTATTGGCTAAGGAGTATAATCCAGCTATTATAAATGTTCTAAGTAGAACTGCTATAATTTTACAGGAAGACGAAGAAGTTTTAAGTAATTTAGCTAAAAAGGCCTTGTCAAATGTTAAAAAAAGAGAAGAAAACGGAAAACTAGTTTTGGATCGACAGGAATATTTGGGATTGCCACCTGGGTTGCAGCGCCGAGTTTTACGGTTAGCCGCTGCAAACTTGGGAAGAAAAGTCAGCTTTAAGCAGGTTGAAGAGGCACGTGAGGTGGTGGATAAATGTAGCGTTATAACCTGGCCAGGCGATTTAAGAATTGAAGTTAATAGGAGAGAGATTTATTTACAAACTTCATCACAATTAAAAATTAAACCTTTTTTATATTATTTAAAGGTTCCTGGTATAACACCATTACCTGAATTGGGTAAAGCCATCAAAGCTGAGTTTAGTAATATTCCATCTAACTTTAGAAAATGTAGGCAGGACGAAGCCTGGTTGGATTGGGAAAAGCTAGATAAGCCCTTATTAGTTCGTGATTGGAAGCCAGGCGATGTTTTTCGTCCTTTAGGTATGTGTGGAAGAAAGAAATTACAAGATTTTTTCGTTGATAGCCATATTCCAATGTCAAAACGTCATTCAGTACCACTTGTAATTAGCGGTGACAAGATAGCCTGGGTTGCAGGATTACGTTTGGCTGATGATTTCAAAATATCATCACTTACCAGGGTGGTACTGCATTTAGAGCTAATTAACAATTATTAAAATTAAAATATCGTAAATTGCATTCATATTTTTCCTGTGTTACAATATATACCTATAAGTGAAGGGTGGGGAAAGAGGAGGTTAACCCTTTGAACCGAATTTTTAAGAACCTGGCTATATATCTTTTGATAGTGCTGCTTGCTGTTTCGGTTATTAAATTATCGACACCACCTGAGCGGCCTGCTGAGGAATGGGATTTAACCCGTTTTTATCAGGCTGTCGATCAGGGTCAGGTTCGAGAAGTTACTCTAACACCTCAGGACAGTATTATAAAGATTGATGGTATATTGAAAAACGATGCTAAGTTTATAGTAAATGTACCAGCCACTACAGAACTAACGGAAAGGCTCGCCGAAAAAGGTGTTATTACCAAGACCCAACAACCGCCTCAACCACCGTGGTGGATGGGATTATTAAGTAGCATATTACCCATCCTTTTATTAGCTGGCTTGGTATTTTTTATGATGCAACAGACACAGGGTGGCGGTTCACGTGTTATGCAATTCGGTAAGAGCCGTGCTCGACTGCATACAGATGAAAAACGTAAAGTTACTTTTAGAGATGTAGCTGGGGCTGATGAGGTAAAAGAAGAATTAGAAGAGGTTGTTGAATTTCTTAAAAACCCACGTAAGTTTAATGAACTTGGCGCTAAAATTCCCAAAGGGGTTCTTCTTTTCGGGCCACCGGGGACAGGAAAAACATTGCTAGCCAGGGCTGTTGCTGGTGAAGCTGGTGTGCCCTTTTTTAGTATAAGCGGTTCAGACTTTGTAGAAATGTTTGTCGGAGTTGGAGCATCCCGTGTCCGAGACCTTTTTGAACAGGCTAAGAAAAATTCACCTTGTATCGTTTTTATAGATGAAATTGATGCTGTTGGTCGTCAGAGAGGAGCTGGACTAGGGGGTGGCCACGATGAACGTGAACAAACCCTAAACCAATTATTGGTAGAAATGGATGGCTTCAATGCTAATGAAGGAATTATAATCATTGCAGCTACAAATAGGCCAGATATTCTTGACCCAGCTCTTTTAAGGCCGGGACGTTTTGATCGCCAGATTGTTGTTGATGTTCCGGATGTAGCTGGAAGAAAAGAAATATTAAAGGTTCATGTTCGTGGTAAACCAATAAGTAATAGCGTTGATCTTGATGTTTTAGCACGACGCACCCCGGGCTTTACAGGTGCTGATCTAGCAAACCTTGTTAATGAAGCAGCATTGTTAGCGGCTCGTCGAGGTAAGCACAGTATTGAAATGGAAGATCTTGAAGACTCAATTGAGCGAGTTATTGCTGGTCCGGAAAAGAAATCTCGAGTAATTAGCGATTATGAAAAGAGACTGGTAGCTTATCATGAGGCTGGTCATGCTATTCTAGGACATTATTTACCCCATACCGATCCATTGCATAAAGTTTCCATAATTCCTCGAGGTCGTGCGGGTGGATATACTTTACTTTTACCTAAAGAAGACCGTCGTTATATGACGAAGTCGCAAATACTTGATCAGGTTATAATGCTCTTAGGTGGAAGGGTAGCTGAAGACATAGTTCTAAAAGGAATTAGCACTGGAGCTCAAAATGATTTAGAGCGAGCCACTGAATTAGTAAGAAAAATGATAACTGAGTACGGTATGTCCGAAGAGTTGGGGCCTTTAACCTTTGGGCGAAAACAAGAGACTGTCTTCTTAGGCCGAGATATTGCAAGAGACCGTAACTATAGTGAAGCAGTAGCCTTCTCAATAGATAAAGAAGCCCGTCGGATTATTGATGAGAGCTATAATAAAGCTAAAGAATTAATTAATAAACATTTAACAGAATTACACCTTATAGCTAAAGCATTAATGGAAAGGGAAACTCTAGAAGCAGAGGAATTTACAAATATTATTGAGAGCTATAATAAACAAAACCACCATCATTCAGAAAAGCGAGATGGAAATAGCTTACCAGCAGATATGAAGGGACCCAAAAATAATGATAAATCTGGTGGTTCTAACGATCTGCTAATAAAGTTAACATATTTACAAAATCTGAAAGGAGTATGGTAGTGGAGCGAACTTTTTGCATGATTAAACCCGAAGGCGTCCAAAGAGGTCTTATTGGAGCCATTCTAAATCGTTTAGAAAATAAGGGCTATCGAATTGTTGCATTAAAGATGTTAAAGATGACTCGTGAAATGGCAGCAAAACATTATGCAGAACATCAGGGCAAACCATTTTATGAGGAACTAATTAATCACATAACTTCAGGACCTGTTGTTGCTATGGTCTTGGAAGGGAAAGATGTTATAACCGGTTTGAGAAAGTTGATGGGTGCTACCAATCCTATAGAAGCAGAACCGGGGACAATCCGAGGTGATTATGCAACAGAAATAGGGGAAAACGTTATTCATGGGGCTGATTCTGCCTCAAGTGCATCACGTGAAATTGATATCTATTTTACCCAGGAAGAAATTGGGGAATAAAAAGGCCAAATTGGCCTTTTTTTTAAAATTATTTTTAAAAAGTATTAACCGTTTTTACCAATAAGTTTATAATAAATTGTACTAACTAATTTCCTATTCCTTGTTGATTAGGGGTTTCGGTGTATTATGAAAACTGAGGAAAGGCGCAGGAAAATAAAAGAACTTTTAAATAGTAAAGTCCCCCAGACAGGAAATAATTTAGCTGAGATTTTGGGCGTTAGTCGGCAAGTAATAGTTCAGGATATAGCTGTTCTGCGTGCAGCTGGAGTGGAAATACTAGCAACTCCTCAGGGTTATTTACTTCCTGGTAGTAGTGATTGCTTTAAGCGTACTTTTGCTTGCCGACATGATTTAGAAGGCTTGGAAAAAGAGCTGATTCTGATGGTTGATTATGGTGGTAAGGTTATTGATGTATCAATTGAGCATCCCATGTATGGGGAACTTCGGGGTTATTTAATGCTTTCGTCTAGGTACGACGTTCAAAAGTACGTTAGAGATTTACAAAATAGTGGTGCTCAACCATTATATACCCTAACTGATAGTGGGGTTCATTTACATACAGTTGAAGCATCCAGCAGACAAATTTTAGACAACATTGAATCTGCCTTGGCTAAAGAGGGCTTTCTCCTCGAATAGAAGAAGATGGGGGAAGTAAAATGTCTTTTCATTATACTCTTTATTTAAGTACAGATGATGTTAGGGTAGCTCATCACCTGGCTTATGTAATTAATCAAAAAGGGCAAAAGGTAGTTTCTGCCAAGGGGAAAGACATTAGCCAAAAAGCTGCAGTTGTAATAGAGGTCAATGATTGGAAAGCCTTCCCTTTGTTAAGGATATTAGAAAACATAAAAGCAGTAGCCAAGAGGTTTGATGTGGTTGTGACAGGAGGAAGTTTGGATAACCCTCCTTTAGAGGCTTTGTTAGAAGTAAGCAAAGAAGTACTGTTACTTGATAAATTGCCTGCCTGTAATCGAAAAAGCAGGGAGTAGTTAATTAGATTTTTATTTAATTTTTCTATGCTTAAATATACAGAATTTATTTTAAACTAAATTAATATTTTAAGGGAAAGGAGTTTTTTCTTTGGCAAACATTCCGGCTGATATTGAAATTGCACAAGCTGCTAAAATGCAAAATGTAATGGACATAGCTGAAAGTTTAGGCATTGATAGTGATGAAGTTGAGCTTTATGGTAACTATAAAGCTAAAATATCCTTGGATGTTTATCGGCGTCTCGAGGACAAGCCAAATGGAAAGCTTATACTTGTAACTGCTATTACTCCTACTCCGGCTGGAGAAGGAAAGACAACTACCAGTGTAGGCTTAACCGATGCAATATCTAGATTAGGTAAAAAAGTAATGGTTTGTTTAAGGGAGCCTTCATTAGGCCCTAGTTTTGGTATAAAGGGTGGTGCTGCCGGTGGTGGTTATGCTCAGGTGGTGCCCATGGAGGATATTAACTTACATTTTACCGGTGACATTCATGCTGTTACATATGCTAATAACCTATTAGCAGCTATGATAGATAACCATCTTCAACAAGGTAATCAGCTTAATATTGATCCCCGGACAGTTACCTGGCGTAGAGTAATTGATCTAAATGACCGTGCATTAAGATATACAGTTATTGGCCTTGGTGGTAAAGTTAATGGTGTACCTAGAGAAACAGGATTTGATATTTCTGTTGCTTCTGAAGTAATGGCTTGCTTATGTTTGGCAAGCGATTTAATGGATCTAAAAGAGAGATTTAGCCGCATTGTTATTGGCTATACTTATGAAGGTAAACCAGTTACAGCTGGAGACTTAGAAGCACATGGGTCCATGGCTCTTCTTATGAAAGATGCAATTAAACCTAATTTGGTACAAACATTAGAAAATACACCTGCCTTTATTCATGGAGGTCCATTTGCTAATATCGCTCATGGATGTAACAGTATTACTGCTACTAAGACAGCATTGAAATTAGCAGACTATGTAGTTACAGAGGCCGGCTTTGGAGCTGACTTGGGGGCAGAGAAATTCTTTGACGTAAAATGCCGTTATGCTGGTTTTAAACCTGATGCTGCAGTTATAGTTGCGACTATTCGGGCGTTAAAGATGCATGGTGGAGTTCCTAAAACAGAACTAGCTGAAGAGAACCTTGAGGCGTTAAGAAAAGGATTCGAAAATCTGGATAAACATATTAAAAATATTGCCAAATTTGGCGTTCCGGCTGTAGTAGCAATTAATGTCTTTCCAACTGATACTGAAGCTGAGCTTAAATTGCTTTACGAATTATGCGACGAAGCAGGTGTTGAAGTTGCTCTGTCAGAAGTATGGGCAAAAGGTGGCGAAGGTGGCCTGGAATTAGCTAAAAAGGTACTCAGCACTATTGAAAATAAACCTTCAGAATTCAAAGTGCTTTATGATTTAGAGTTAAGTACTAAGGAAAAGATAAACAAAATTGCAACCGAGATTTATGGTGCAGATGGGGTTAACTATACACCAGCAGCAGACAAGGCTATCCAACAATATGAGGCAATGGGTTATGGGAATTTACCTGTTGTAATGGCAAAAACCCAGTACTCCTTATCGGATGACGCGACAAAATTGGGTCGTCCACGTAATTTCACTATAACAGTACGCGAAGTAAGGTTATCAGCAGGAGCTGGTTTTCTTGTTCCTATCACAGGGGCAATAATGACTATGCCTGGTTTACCCAAACGCCCAGCTGCATGTAATATTGATATTAATGAAGAGGGAGTTATTACCGGCTTGTTCTAAAAATAAAAAACCCTACCCTTTTGGGGGTGGGGTTTTTATTATGTATACCTTAGTGATATAATTAATTTAAAAAATCAATTCTTTTGATAATTTATTGTTTTTAGGAGGACATGATAGTGTCTTGGCAAGATCAAGCAGAGATAATTGATATTAAAGATGAAAAGATGGCCCAAAAATTAATGGAGCAAATTGGCGTTGACGAATACGGAATTAAGTTAATGTTACCCAAGGCTTTTAACTATAGTATAAAGCTTAAAGATGTACCATCGAAGGCAGCAAATATTTTAAAGCAAGAAATATTGGCTCGGGGCGGAGAAGCAGCTATGGCAGCCGGGGTAGCAGACTGGTCTATAGATAAGACTGATGTCCTACTTTTTGGCACAAAACGTCAACTTGAGATATTGTCAGAAAAATTACATAAACAAGGGTTTGGTTTAGGGAAATTAGCTACTACTATTAAAGCATCTCTAAGCAAATGGGAGATGGAAGGATATAGAGAAATTAAATGTCAACGAGGAAATTCTTTATTATTAGGTAAGCGTACATATGTAATGGGAATTGTTAACGTAACACCAGATTCATTTTCTGATGGTGGTCTTTATTACGATGCTGGTGCAGCAGTAGAACATGCTCACAAACTTGTTGCTGAGGGTGCAGATATTATCGATGTAGGAGGAGAATCTACACGTCCAGGTCATGTACCTGTTGAAGCAGAAGAAGAATGGCGACGTTTGGAGTCTGTTCTAAAGCGCTTAGTAAATGAAATTAAAGTACCTATTTCAGTTGATACTTATAAAGCTGATATTGCTTTACGTGCTTTAGATTTAGGCGTTGACATAATCAATGATGTTTGGGGTTGTCGTGCAGATAAAAAAATGGCGGATGTCTGTGCTAAGTATAACTGTCCTATTATTATCATGCATAATCAAAATAATACTTGTTATAACGATTTAATGTTCGACATTCTTACATTTTTACGTGAAAGTATTGAGCTGGCTGAGAATAGTGGGGTAGCCCCAGACCAGATAATCATTGACCCGGGTATTGGTTTTGGGAAAGATTTAGAACAAAATTTAGAAGTAATGTCACGTTTAAAAGAGTTAAAAGTTTTGGGCAAACCAGTTCTTTTAGGTACTTCACGTAAATCTTTTATAGGAAAAACATTAAATCTAGATACCGTTGAGCGTGTAGAAGGTACAGCGGCAACTGTAGCCTTAGGAATATCTCAGGGTGTTGATATTGTTCGCGTTCATGATGTAAAGGAAATGGTAAGGGTCAGTCGTATGACTGATGCAATTGTAAGACGTAGTTTTGATAATTGACTAGTTTAAAATCAGATATTTTTACTTTCAAGAAGGGGAGAGGACTAGTTGAGCTTGTGGCTGCGGCGTTGGGGACATTGGCTTTATGAAAGGGAACGCCATATTTTTTGTTATGTAAACCAACGTTTACAGTGTTCACTTTTAGATCGTGCTATGCCATGGTTTACCTTCTTAGGAAGTGCTGCTTTTGTAATAATTCTTTCCCTTACTATGGTGATAATGGGGCGGGAACAAACTCGTTGGGCTGGATGTCAAGCACTTTTTACGTTATTAGGGAGTCACCTTGTTGTTCATTATAGTAAAGGATGGATAAGACGTCACCGCCCTTATCTTACCCTGCCAGGGACTCGTTATTTAGCCAAACCTTGGCAGGATTTCTCTTTTCCTTCAGGGCATACTGCTGCTAGTTTTTCGTTAGCGGTTGTATTCGCGCTTAATTTCCCTGGGTTTACCCTGCCTTTAATAACAGCAGCAGGGTTAACGGGTTTTAGTCGTCTTTATGTTGGTATGCATTATCCTTCTGATGTTTTAGGTGGAGCCACAGTAGGAATTCTTTTTGCTTATACAGTTCATTTCTTGACCATATAAGTTAATAGAAACTTAACATCTAACTAATAGTTGCTTAACAACCATAAGTTATAATTTTAATGGGATATCTTAATAAATGGAATGCAGTAACTAGTTACCAAAACGTTAGATATACGATATACTATCCTCTGGCTTGATTGTATAGAATAACTACTCTATCAGTTCATATTTAGCTATTTATATCAACGTATGACTTTCAGCTCAAAGATTGAGGGTGAACTGGATGAATGATATAAAAATGAAAATTAATAACCTTAACTTTTACTATGGTAATAATTGGGCTTTAAAAGATATTAATCTGGAAATTAAAGCAAACAAGGTGACTGCACTTATTGGTCCTTCGGGATGTGGAAAATCTACTTTCTTACGGACTCTTAACCGATTGAATGATTTAATTGAAGGGGCTCGTGTTTCTGGAGAAATATTTTTAGAAGGGCAGAATATATATGATCCTGATGTTGATGTAGTAAATTTACGCAAAAAGGTAGGCATGGTTTTTCAGCGTCCTAATCCTTTCCCTATGTCAATTTATGATAATGTTACTTATGGGCCACGTATTCATGGTATAACTAAGAAAGCAAAGCTAGATGAAATTGTTGAGAGAAGTCTTAAAGCTGCTGCTTTATGGGATGAGGTTTCTGACCGTCTACACCAATCGGCTTTAGGATTATCAGGGGGTCAGCAGCAACGTCTGTGTATAGCTCGCCTTTTAGCAGTAGAACCTGATATAGTACTAATGGATGAGCCTACTTCAGCATTGGATCCAATATCTACCCTTAAAATAGAAGAGCTAATTCAAACTATTAAAGAAAAATATACTATAGTGATAGTTACCCATAATATGCAGCAGGCAGCGCGTATTTCAGATTATACGGCGTTTTTTCTTAATGGGGAAATGGTTGAATATGACGAAACAGAAATTATATTTACTAAACCCAGGGATCAAAAAACTGAAGACTATATTACAGGTCGTTTTGGTTAGAAAAGTATATATAATTCAGAATAAAACCATTTTATTAAATGTTATAAGAGCAAGATATTTACTTTAAAGAATTCTATGGAGTGATAATATATGGCTGTTACCACAAGACAAAGTTTTCAGAATTCATTAAAGGATTTACAACAAAATATTTTAAGAATGGGTAGTATTGTTGAGCAGACTATCTCAAAAGCGGTTGAAAGCCTTATTAAACAGGATAATGAGAAGGCAACGGAAGTAATTAATGGTGACGTAATAATTGATGATATGGAATTGGACATTGAAAATCAATGTTTAAAACTTCTTGCTACTCAACAGCCAATGGCTAAAGATTTAAGAAAAATAGCAAGTGGTTTTAAAATTATTACTGATTTAGAACGTATGGCTGATTATGCAGTAGATATTTCTCGGGTTACAAAACGAATTATAGCTACAAATCAACCCTTTATTAAGCCTTTAATTGATATACCTCGGATGGCGGAGCTATCTCAAACAATGGTCAAACAATCTCTTGATGCCTATGTTCGAGAAGATGTAGATTTAGCCTATACTGTGGCTAAAGCCGATGATCAGGTTGATCATTTATATAATCAAGTTTTTAGAGAATTATTGTTATATATGATGGAATCTCCTAAAACTATTCAACAAGCAACTTATATTCTTTTTGTAGGGAGATATTTAGAACGAATAGCTGATCACTCTACCAATATAGCTGAAGAGGCGATTTACTTAGCCACCGGTGAGCGAAAAGAATTAAATGATTAGAGAAGGACCCATATCGGGTCCTTTTTTAATGTCCATGTAATAAGTTGGACGGTAACATTTTTTCAGTTTGAATAAATGCTATTGTTAAAAATGTGATAACCCCTACTAATACTGCTGCTCCAAAAAATATGGGTAATTTCCCCAAACCCATTGTTAAACCAAAAACAGGGGGGCCTAAAGCTACACCTAAAAAGCGAGTAGAGCCATATATACAGGTAATTCCTCCTCGCTCCTTGTCAGATACACTTGTTACTAAGGTATTGACGGCCGGCAATACAATACCTGACCCTATACCCATAGCTACAAGTGCAAGGAAGAATACATAAATATTATCAAATAAGGCCATTACCACTAAAGCCACTGTTTCTACAATTAAACCAGTAACAACGAGTATTTTAAGGATATTGCCAATTTTTTTCTGAAGATAGCTTCCAGAAAGATATGAAGTTAATGTCATAGCGCCAACAGGTAAAGCGATAAGTAGACCAATACGAATTCCTTCAATTCCATAATTTGCTTCTAAAACGTCTGAGACGTAGCTTAAAACACCGAACAAAATAAACAATACAATCATGCCAGCCAAGATAGAACTTATTAAAGCTAAGCCTTTGGATTTGAAAATTTTAACTAAATCACGAACATAGGCTTTAAAGGCCATTTTTTCTTGTTTGTTTTTGGTTGGTTCTTTAATAAGAAGCCATACAGCTATTCCAATTGGAATTGCAAGAATTCCATAAACAAAAAAAGGTATAAACCATGTTATTAACCCTAACGCTGCACCAGCTATGGGACTAACTACTTTACCTAAACCATTTGAAGCTTCAAGCAAGCCTAAAGCTTTAGTTCGCTCATTACTTTGGAATATATCACTAGCTAGTGCCATTGCTAATTGATAGGTTCCTCCCGCACCAATACCCTGAAGTATACGACTTGCGAGGATGAAATAATAGGGCGAGGCTAATAACCATGCTGATAGTCCAGCTAATATACCTCCTAATCCGTAAATAATAAGTGCTGGTGCCATAATAGGTTTACGCCCGTAATAATCAGATAAGAAACCAGCAAATGGAATAACTAATCCAGCTGGCAAGGAGAAAACAGTAATAAAGAGACTAACTTGAAAAAGGCTGACATTTAGGCTGTTTTTGATTACAGGTAATAAAGGAACTAACATAGAGTTACCTAAGACCATTATAAGAGGCACGGCACTTATTACGGCAAAAGGAATCTTCATTGATGATTTCAAATTAGGAAACCTCCTTAATATGGCTACTTCTATTTTCACCCCAAAAAGCATAAAAAATAACGGGAGGAGATGCCATGTTTTTCTTTTTTTTAGACAAACATGTCTTGGCAATGGCGATAATGCGCGTTTTATCCAGCCTCATCGAATTAACGGCAGCTTTTTTAATGTTAAGAGCTAATAGAGTTGAGACAGCACTAAAAATTAATGCAGTCTTGGCATTAATTGGGCCAACGATTATGACTATAGTTATGGCTTTAGGCATATTTGGCTTGGCAAGTAAATTTCCTATCAATAAATTACTAATTATATTTTTAGGAGTTTGTCTAATATTTTATGGTATTAATAAATAATTTTTAAAAGTTAGATGGCAGGATTTTTATGTTGAGTAACGAATAAAATTTTTTTAATTGGTTTGAACTGGAGGCGTTAATTTGGAAGTAGAAGTTTTTCCGACCTTTAAAAGTGTCGCTGATGAACATATACATAATAAAACAATTATTGTAGTGGATGTACTTCGTGCAACAACAACTATTACAATGGCTTTAGCTGAGGGTTGTTTAGAAGTAATTCCCGTGTTGACACCTGAGGAAGCCATTGCCATGCGGACCCGTTTAGAAGATAAGAGGGTTTTATTAGGAGGCGAAAGGAATTCAGTTAAAATACCAGGTTTTGATTTGGGTAACTCTCCATTAGAATGCATAAAACAAAAAATTAAAGGCAAACGACTAATTATGACTACCACCAATGGCACTCAGGCTATCCGTCGTGCATCAAATGGTAAGGAAATTTTTCTTGGAGCTATCGTTAATGCCCAAGCTGTCGCTAAACGTGCTGCTGCAACTTCCAGAGATATAGGGATTATTTGTGCTGGTACCAGAGAACTGTTTTCTATAGATGATTTTTTTACAGCAGGGTTAATTGTTAATTATCTCCTTGATAATGGTGAATTTGATTTACGAGATGGAGCTCTAGCTGCAATGGAATACTATAGATTTAAAAATATTAGTCCGGTTGAAGTATTTAGAAGTTGTTATCATGGTAAGACCTTAATTGAAAAGGGGATGGAAGAAGATCTAATATATTGTGCAAAAGAAAACTTGGTCAATGTTGTACCAGTTTATGATAAAGGAATTATAAAAAGAGAGGATAAAATTATATAACCGCTAATGTTACAAACCCTTTGCATATAATTGGAATAACTGCATATAACCATATCAATACTAACTTTTTTCCAAGAGCAAGGGGCGTTTAATATGACCGTGGGGACGGTTATCTTAATACTACTCATGTTGTTAGGCATTTTGGGCCGTTCAAATGTGATATCAGCAGCAGCAGCAATCCTATTATTGGTTCAGTTTACGAATTCCCAAAAACTGTATCCATTACTGGAACGCCGTGCACTTGAAGCTGGCCTTATTTTTCTCGTAATTTCGGTATTAGTTCCCTTCGCCTCCGGCCAAGTGAAACCCCACGAAGTGCTTTGCTCATTCACGTCCCTACCTGGTATTATTGCTATAGCAAGTGGACTTATTGCAACACATATGAATTGTCAAGGTCTTGACTTGCTTAAACAATATCCTCAAATGATGATTGGTATGGTTATAGGTTCTATTGCTGGGGTAGCTTTTTTTGGAGGCATTCCTGTAGGGCCACTTATGGCTGGCGGTATTGCAGCACTTATCATCCAGTTTTTAAATTGGTTGCGTTAATGACATATCTAAATTCTTTTTGGGGAAAATAGTTTTAAAAAAGGGGTGCAATATGATGTTAAACCGTATTGTTTCTCCCGATTGGCCAAAGGAAGCCCCAGAACCGAATGTCGTTCCCCATCCCCAAGAAGCACCGCTTGAAATTCCTGAACCAGTTCAACCTAATATAAATCCCCCACAAGGGGGATTTTTTGTTATAATGTGGTTTAGAAATTTTTTCATTAATAATATATCAGTGTCAAATACTATGTACACAAATGGTTAGTCAGTGGACAATGACATATTTAAGTAGGGAGGATGTTCAAGATGAGCTCAAGGGCTAAGGTTAGTCTACCCCAGCTTAGGGCTATGAAAGAACGGGGAGAAAAAATTACAATGGTTACTGCTTATGATTATTCTTCAGCTTTATTAGCTGATAAAGCAGGTATAGATATGATTTTAGTAGGCGATTCGGTAGGTATGGTTGTATTAGGTTATGACAGCACTGTACCTGTAACAATGGATGATATGGTACATCATACAAAGGCAGTTGTACGTGCTAATCCAGCGTCGTTTGTTGTTGCTGATTTGCCTTTTATGTCTTATCAGGCAAGTATAAACGATGCTGTCTATAATGCAGGGCGCTTAGTTAAAGAAGGCGGGGCTGATGCAGTAAAACTCGAAGGGGGACAAGAGATGGTACCTGCAGTTAAAGCTATTGTCAATGCAGGTATTCCGGTTGTGGGTCATCTAGGATTAACTCCTCAAACAGTCGTTCAACTGGGAGGATATCGTGTTCAGGGTAGAGATGAGGCTGCCGCAGAGAAAATTATGAGAGATGCAAAAGCTTTAGTCGATGCTGGTATTTTTGCATTAGTTTTAGAATGTGTACCAGAACAACTGGCTCTTAAGATAACCTCTGAGCTGCCAATACCAACAATAGGAATTGGTGCAGGGTCTAAATGTGATGGACAAGTTCTGGTATATCATGATTTACTTGGTCTATTTGATCGTTTTAAGCCTAAATTTGTTAAACGTTATGCTAAATTAGATGAAGAAATTATTCAAGCTCTAAAAAAATACCGCGAAGAAGTACGTGAAGGAAAATTCCCTGATGCAGAGCATAGTTTTAAGTAAGTTAAAGAACAGCAAGGGATGAGAAGAATGGGGGATATATCATTTTTGATTAATTATCCTGATTTAATCCTAACTTTGCTTTTGTTATGGGGTTGTTGGAGAGGTTATCGGTTAGGTGTATTAAACCTTTTGGCTGGATGGATAAGTTATCTTGTTGGTGGGTTATTAACGGCCTTATATGTTCGTCCCTTGACTGAATTTATAGATCAAACTGGGAATGTCACCGAGCAAATTGGAAGATGGTTAGCCCCTCATCTTCCTTTACCTGAGACTATTCTTAAACAACCTCTTAATATTTCTACTACCCGGCAGTTAGAAGCTTTTTTTAATAATATTCCTTTACCCATTCCTATTAAACTGAAGTTGTTAGGTAGTCTCATGGAGATCAATGGTGGGACAGTTGGGCAGATTCTTGCTAAACAAATAGTCTTTTTAATTTTAGAATTAATAATTCTCATAGTTATTTTTTATGGTAGTATATATATTCTTAGACGAATAGCTTATTGGCTAACTATGGGTATAGACCATACACCTTTAGGGTTGGTTGGTAGATTATTAGGATTATTTTTAGGTTTTATTGGCCAGGTATTTTTTCTATCTATAGTATTTGGATTATTACGTTCTCTACTTGCTTTACCAACAATGACAACGGTTCCTGGAGTTTTACCTTTAGCTCGACAGTTTTATGGTTCAAAAATAGGATTTTTTCTTTGCGATATTTATGATTGGCTTTTTGGGTTATTACATAAAATATTTTAAATTGGCATTTTAAAAAGGGGGCGTTTAAGATTAGTCAAAATGATAGCGCAGGGAAAGATCTGGAAGAAAGATTATCTATCTCTAAGAAAAGTGCATGGGAACGATTAAATATTGGTGAAAAAGAGAAGGTGTTTTCTTTTTGTGAGGGTTACAAGGATTATTTAAGTAAAGCCAAAACTGAACGAGAAGCTGTTAGGATTGCTCTTGAAGCAGCTAAGAGCAATGGCTTTTTTTCCTTAACTGAAATGCCTGTTGGCAGTATATTAAGTCCTGGCAGCAAGTTTTTTATTGAATGGCGTGGTAAAGTTTTATTGTTGGGAGTGGTTGGAACAGCACCACTAGAAGAAGGTGTAAGACTGGTTGGTGCTCATGTTGATGCACCCCGATTAGATTTAAAGCCAATGCCTCTTTATGAAAAAAATAGTTTGGCTTTGTTTAAAACCCATTATTATGGAGGGATTAAAAAGTATCAGTGGACTGCTTTGCCTCTAGCTTTGCATGGGGTTATTATGCTTCGTGATGGTCGCCGTATAGATGTAGTAATTGGTGAAGACAGTGGTGACCCGATTTTTACTATTAGCGATTTGTTACCTCACCTTGCTAAGGAACAGCTAAAAAAATCCTTAGATAAGGCTGTGGATGGTGAGGAACTTAATTTGCTAGTTGGAAGCCTACCCTATCAAGGTGATGATAAAGTTAAAAATAAAATACGTTTAGCAATTCTGCAATTATTAAATGAACGGTATGGCTTAGTAGAAGAAGACTTTATTACAGCTGAGTTGCAATTAGTTCCTGCTGGCCCGGCAAGAGATCTTGGCTTTGATCGTTCATTAATAGGAGCCTATGGCCAAGATGACAGGATATGTGGTTATACAGCTTTACAGGCTATCTTTGACCTTATGAATCCAAAGCATACAAGTTTAGTTTTATTAATTGATAAAGAGGAAATTGGTAGTACAGGAAACACCGGTGCCCAATCTCGCTTTTTAGAATATGCAATTACAGAAATAGCAGCCAGAAATGGTATGACCAATATTACTAATGTCAATAGAATTTTAGCTAACTCTAAAGCTATTTCAGCTGATGTAACTGCTGGTGTAAATCCCACTTATGAAAATGTTTATGATATATATAATGCATGTTATTTAGGACACGGTGTGGTGGTACACAAATATACCGGGTCGAAAGGCAAATATGATGCTAATGATGCTAGCGCGGAATATATGGGACAAATAAGAGATATTTTAAACCATAATCAAGTGATTTGGCAGAGTGGAGAAATGGGTAAGATTGAGGTTGGCGGTGGTGGAACAATTGCCAAATTTTTAGCCTATTTTGGTCTGGACGTGGTTGATTGTGGACCGCCATTGTTATCTATGCATGCTCCTCTTGAGATATCTAGTAAAGTTGATGTTTACATGGCATATAAAGCATATAGTGCTTTTATGGCTAGTTGAATTTTTTGGAAGGAAAAGGTTAATATCGTGTAGAAATATAAGTTAAATTTTAAAGCACCTTATGGCATTCTTAGTAGCCAGGTGCTTTTCTTTTGAGGTAGTTCAGACGTTTTAGAAAGGATCCTACTTGGGAGGAGTTGGTAATTTTGTTTGGGTGGGGTAGGTGTCATAAAAATCTACAACAGCAATTAACAATTGAGTTAGAACGTTGTAATGGCAAATTAGGGGGGCGCTTACAAAAAAGGTTAAAACAGTTAGAAGTTATTGATTTGGCCAAATTACTAAATGGGGTTTGGTCGCTTTTAGATTCAGGTACTAAGGAACAGTTAATTATAATGGTGAATGAAGAAGGTTTGGTTGACAAGTGGTTATTATACTTGCAGCAAGGTAATGTTGAAGAAAAAGTTGTTGCCGCCACAATCCTTGGTAATTTACAAGAAACCCGAGCTCTAGGATTTCTATTAGAGGCAATAAGAGACCGGGATGAGGGAGTACAGCTGGCAGCAACTGAAGCATTAATTAAATTACGTGATCCGCGTTGTCTAAAGTTACTAATAACGGGACTTAATGAACCCAAACGGTTGCCTCCAGCCAGGATTGCTGATGTTCTACTTGCATTTGGGACAACTAGCATCCCACCGTTACTTCATTTTCTTGAAGAAAGCCCCGAAGAAGTAACTGTACGGATTATTGAGATTTTAGGACTTTTTAAGGATAGTCAAACTCTAACTGCCTTGGAGAATTGCTTAAGAACAGGTTCTGATAATGTGCGGGAAGCCGCAGCCAATGTCTTAGGTGAGATGGAAGTTAAGGAGGTAGGAGAAATCTTAATAATTGCATTAAAGGATAATGTTCCCAGAGTACGAGCCGCAGCCGTTCGTGCTTTAGGCAAATTAAAACATAAAGAAGCACAACCAGCTTTGACAGCATGTCTAGACGATGATTCACAGGAAGTTAGGTTGGCTGCTAAGATGGCTCTTAAAGTACTTGCTGTTAAAAATAGTTTTTAATTAAGGAAAATAAAGGAGAAGGATAATTTTGGACTATAGGATTGGCGATATTGTACAAATGAAAAAGGTACATCCCTGTGGGAGTGACCGATGGGAGATATTAAGAGTAGGGATGGATTTCCGCCTTCGCTGTCTAGGATGTGGTAGATTAATTCTTATTTCTCGGACAAAAGCAGAGAAAAGTATTAAAAAGGTTCTCTCTAGGCCATCCTGAGGAAAGATTGAAGCGGTATTTGAGATCTGCTTCCCACGGGATTTTTTTTATAAAGATAGTTTAAATAAGACAGGTTAAGAAGGTGTTGATGACACTCAGTTAAACTAGGGATATTATCTGGCTTTGTAATTACTGTCTTGGATGAACGGGCTTTATCAGCGTCTACATAGCTTCCCATTAATACCGGTCGGCCAGTTTTTTCTTCAATTATGGCTGCATGTTGGGATGCTGTACTACAGTGGTTGTTAAAAAACAAACATGATGGAAACACAATATGATCTATTTTATCATTTTTAATCATTTGGTAGGCCAGTTTTATACGACCTGTACCGGGACAGCCTGGGCAAGGTTTCATAGTTACAATTTTAAATTCCCCAAGTTCCCCTAAAGGTCCTTGTTTTTTTTCAGCGGCTAAAAAACAAAGGGTATGTGATTTATATCCTGGGCACCCCTCTTTCCAAAAATATTTACAACAAATAATACCAACACGGTACATTTTTATCCCTCACATTAAAAATTGACATTTTCCTCTAATTCGAATCAATTTCTTACATCAATAGTAGTTTAACATAAATATGTAGTGAAGATTGTCGGAAACTGACATAAAAATAAATATATTAGTTAAGCTTGTATTTTATTGGTATCAAATGGAAGCCTTGCCCTGGGGAAATATGTATGTTATAATTTCTTAAGCTTCCTGCTCCACAAAAGTGGGGCCAAAAGTCCATAGGGAGGAGGTGTTCCAGTATGCGGAATTACGAAAGTGTATTCGTAATTAAGCCCGATCTGGAAGCCGAAGCTACAGCAGCATTAATAGAAAAATTTACTAAGTTAATTGCTGATCAAGGTGGCGAGGTTGTCCAGGTAAATGAGTGGGGCAAAAAGCGAATGGCTTACGAAGTTCGCAAATATAGAGAAGGTTATTACGTAATTATTGAATTTAAAGGTGCCCCAAACGTATCTCAAGAATTAGAACGTTTATTAAGAATTAATGATGATATTCTAAGGTACCTTATTACAAGGTTGGAAGAGAAACCAAATACTGAAAAAGAAGTAAGCTAAAGGTAGTGGGCAAAATTGTTAAATAGGGTAATCTTAATCGGGCGTTTGACACGAGATCCGGAACTTCGCTATACAGCTAGTGGAGTGGCTGTAACTAATTTTACATTAGCTATAGACAGGAAGTATGCAAATCAGCAAGGCGAACGGGAAACCGATTTTATTCGCATAACAGTTTGGCGCAAACTGGCAGAGACTTGCGCTAATCACCTTAATAAAGGTCGTCTAGTAGCTATAGAAGGCCGTTTACAAACACGTTCTTATGAAACCCCTGAGGGGCAAAAACGGCAAGTCACTGATGTTATAGCTGATGAAGTGCGTTTTCTTGATTGGCCCAAAGAGGGGAGAGGAACGGGTAGTGATATCGGTATAGGTAGTGCCGAACAAGATTTTAGTGATATTGGGACTGAAGTAGACTTAGGCGAAGACGATTTGCCTTTTTAAATTTAAAGGGGTGTAATAAAATTTGCGTCGTGACAAGAAACGTCGGAAGCGAGTTTGTAGCTTTTGTGTTGACAAAATAGAACAGGTTGATTATAAAGATGTTGGACGCCTCCGTCGCTATATAAGTGAAAGAGGCAAAATATTACCACGCCGCGTTTCTGGCAATTGTGCTAATCACCAGCGTCAGGTAACAAGGGCTATTAAAAAGGCACGTGCAATTGCTTTGTTACCATATACCATTGAATAAGAATGGGTAAAGGGAGGGAGGTAAACTCCCTCTTTTCTGTATGTATTATTTTTTTAGGGCAAGGAACTTTAGACGGATTAAAAATTAAGTATTATGACCAGGGTGGTAATATGCAGACAAAAGGGAAAATAGCAGCCCTAGCCGAGGGGGCCCTTATCGCAGCCCTTACGGTAGTATTAGTTTTGAGTGGATATTTTGTTCCTCCCTTACAATTACTGACTAGTATTGTTTGGACAGTACCTATTATTGTATTGATTGTTCGTAGAGATTTTCGTGTAGGATTAATGGCTACACTTGTTGCAGGCTTAGTTATATCGTTTTTTACCGGGCCAGTTAATGCTTTATTATTATTTTCTCAATTTGCGTCTTTAGGTTTGGTTTATGGATATTTATTTAAAGTTAATGCACGTCCCGGACAAAAAGTTGTTATAGGAGCGATTGTTTCCTTAACTTCTTTATTATTTGGTTTCATTATTATTTTTATGCTAACTGGTATTCATATGGGTGGTATATTTCAGCAATTAGATGAAATGTTTAACTATACTTTGGAATTCTATAAGCAAACTGGTATGCTAGAACATATGGCTCGCCAGGGAATGAATGCGGAAGAAATTAAGATAACACTAGCAAAAACCATTAATTTAGTTAAAGTACTGATGCCGGGTATTTTTATTTCGGCCTCTTTTTTTGCTGCATTCATAAATTATATAGTAGCCGAAAAAGTTTTGAAACGATTGGAACTTCGAAAAGGAGAATTACCCCCTTTTCGTTTTTGGCAATTGCCTTGGTCTGCTAATTGGGGTGTTATAGCTGGACTAGGTTTATGGCAATTGGGAGACTATTACGGTTTTGACTTTGCTAGCAAAATAGGTATAAATATTCTTTATATCTATCTTCCCTTACTTGTGGGCAATGGTCTAGCAGCAACAAGTTATATATTATATCGTTTTCAATTTAATAACATACTTAAATGGGGTCTTATAGCTATTACTCTAATAAATTTGCCAATTGCAATTATTTTCTTTATAATTTTTGGATTATTTGATCCATTTTTTAGTTATAGACGGTATCAACCATCAGTAGATCAAGGGGAGTGAGTAGAATGAAAGTAATTTTAACCCAAGATGTTCCAAAGCTTGGTAACAGGGGAGCAGTTGTAGAGGTTGCAGAGGGTCATGCACGGAACTATTTAATACCAAAGGGATTGGCTATTGAGGCTACAAAAGGCCGTATCAAAGAGTTAAATCAGCAAAAGAAACGTCAAGAACAGAAACAACAGAAAGAATTAGAAATGGCTAAACGCCAGGCGGAATTATTAGAAGGTAAAACCATTAAGATTATTACTCGTGCTGGTAAAGCAGGTAAGTTATTTGGTTCTGTTACCAACAAAGAAATAGCTAAGGAAATTAAAAACACTTTTCATATAGAGGTTGATAGACGTAAAATAGAGGTTAAGGATCCGATCAAGGCTCTAGGTAGTTATGAGGTTATGGTAAAATTACATCCTACCGTTCAAGTGTGCCTTGTTGTACAGGTGGTGGCAGAGGGGAGTTAAATCCATGGCAAAAAACTCGGCACAAGAGGTTAATGGTGATAACGGAAAATTATTATTATCTAATGAAGTAGATTTAATGAAGCGTCAGGTTGAAGCTCTTTATGGAGTTTTGTGTGATCTTCATGGTACTGATAAAGTTGTTTTAAAAGCTAGTAAACTGGAAGCTCTGGATTTAATACGTTCCGAAGAGATTGCTCAAAGAGTTTTAGCTCTGGAGAAATTGGTTTATGAAGACCCAACTATTAATCAAGTGCCAGATAAAGACGAAATTCCGCAAATTTTGAAATCAATACAAGAAGAAATAGCTGACCTCGTGGCTAGAAAGACAGTTGAAGAAAAGTTAGAGCAGAAAATAGCTGAGAAAATGCAGGAACGCCATGAGGAGTATATGCAAGAAATCAGAAGACATGTACTAAAAGAAAACAGTGGCCCTGAGAATGCCCAAACATTAAAAAAGCTGGCTATTTTGGAAAAAATGTCTCAAACTAACTTGTCACGTAATGCTTTAAACGAATTGCGGCCACAGAGAGTCGAAGATATTGTTGGACAAAGTACAGCAGTACAGGCCATACTTTCTAAATTGGCTTCTCCTTTCCCTCAACATATGATAATTTATGGTCCACCAGGAGTAGGAAAAACGACAGCTGCTCGTTTGGCTTTAGAAGAAGCTAAAAAAATCCGCAGTTCCGTATTTAATAAACGGTCACCATTTGTAGAGGTTGATGGCACCACTTTGCGGTGGGATCCCAGGGAAGTAACCAACCCATTATTGGGTTCGGTTCATGATCCTATTTATCAAGGAGCTAAACGTGATTTAGCTGAAAGTGGTATTCCAGAGCCCAAATTAGGTTTGGTTTCAGAAGCCCATGGTGGAGTACTATTTATTGATGAGATTGGAGAAGTTGATCCGCTACTTTTAAATAAACTTCTTAAGGTGTTAGAAGATAAAAAAGTAGAATTTGATTCTTCATACTATGATCCTGATGACGAAACAATACCTCAATATATTAAAAAATTATTTGAAGAAGGGGCTCCGGCTGACTTTATTCTCATAGGGGCTACTACCAGAGAGCCTCATGAAATAAATCCAGCATTACGTTCACGTTGTACTGAAGTGTTTTTTGACCCCCTTACCCCAAATGATGTCCAGACTATTATTAAAGAAGCAGCTGAAAGGTTAGGAGTTAAATTAGAACCTGCAGTTCCAGAAATAATATCTGAATATACAATTGAGGGGCGTAAAGCTGTTAATATTTTAGCCGAAGCCTTTGGCTTAAGTCTTTACCAACAGCAGAAGAAAAGAGGACGTAGGCAAAAACTTATTACTGTTTCTCATGTTTTACAAGTAATTCAATGTGCTCGTTTAACACCTTATGTTACTGTTAAAGCGAAGAAAAAACCAGAAGTCGGTAGAGTAATGGGATTAGCTGTTTCAGGTTTTGTAGGCTCTGTCTTAGAGGTAGAGGCTATGGCCTTCCCTGCAAGAGAGCCCGGTAAAGGAAATATCCGTTTTAACGAAACTGCTGGTAGTATGGCTCGAGATTCTGTTTTTAATGCAACAGCAGTTTTCCGTCTTCTGACAGGTGAGGATTTAGCTGATTATGATGTTCATGTCAATATTGTAGGGGGAGCCAATATTGATGGCCCTTCTGCTGGTTTAGCTATTACGATAGCTATTATTAGTGCTGTTCAAGGGCGACCTGTACTTCAAAATGTTGCAGTTACAGGGGAAATATCTATTCAAGGTAAAGTTAAACCAGTTGGAGGAGTGTTGGAGAAAATATATGGTGCAAAACAAGCGGGTATGAAGATGGTTTTAATTCCCAAGGAAAATGCGGCTGAAGTACCAGAAGGAATGAAAGGCATTGAGGTTAAACCCATAGAAACAGTTGCGGAGGCTTTAGAGTACTTGTTGGTTGAACCTATCGAAGGTCATGGTTACAAACCTAGTGTAGGAGCCTAATTTATTATGGATAAAGAATTTGGGAAGGTACCTCCACACAGTGTTGAGGCCGAACAATCTGTCCTTGGCGCTATTATGTTGGATAGTGAAGCCCTGGTTTCTGTTTTAGAAATCTTAAAAGTAGAAGATTTTTACAAAGAAGCCCACCGTCTTATTTATAAAGCAATTCTTCACCTTAATGAGCTAAATGAAGCTGTTGACCTATTGACTGTCACCGAAGAATTAAGAAGAAAGGGAGAACTTGAAGTAGTTGGTGGGGCTGCTTATTTAACTTCCTTAACCAGTAGTGTTCCAAGCGCAGCCAATGCTTCTTATTATGCACGTGTAGTTACCGAAAAAGCTACTCTAAGAAGTTTGATGCAGGCAGCAGCTAAAATAACCGAATTGGCTTATAATGAAGAAGGCAGCGTCAAACAAATACTTGATGAAGCTGAAAGATTAGTTTTCGAGATTGCAGAAAGACGACGGCAAAGTGGTTTTATAAAGGTAAAGGACGTATTGTTAAAAACATTTGAACAGTTAGAACGACTTAGTGCCCATAAGGGAGAAGTAACTGGTGTACCAACTTTTAAAGACTTGGATCGTCTTCTTTCAGGGCTTCAACCTTCGGATTTAATTATTTGTGCTGCCCGCCCTGGTATGGGAAAAACATCATTTTGCCTAAATATAGCTCAGCGAGTGGCTGTAAAAAATAATATACCGGTAGCAATTTTTAGTTTAGAAATGTCAAAGGAACAATTGGTTCAGCGTATGTTAGCTGCGGAAGCAATGGTAGATCAGCACCGTCTGCGTACAGGATACTTAGATGAAGACGATTGGGTTCGTCTAGTAAATGCTGCAGGTGTTCTTGGTGAAGCTCCGATATATATAGATGATACTCCGGCTGTATCGGCTTTGGAGATTAGAGCCAAAGCAAGACGTTTACAGGCGGAAAACGGCCTTGGAATAGTAATTGTGGATTATTTACAACTTATGCAAGCCCACCGAAGAGTAGATAGCCGACAACAGGAAATTGCTTTAATATCTCGTAGTATGAAAGCCTTAGCACGGGAATTGAATGTTCCTGTGGTTGTTTTATCTCAGTTAAATCGTGGTGTTGAACAACGTCAGGATAAAAAACCAGTTATGGCAGACCTTTTAGAGAGTGGTGCTATCGAGGCAGATGCTGATGTAATACTTTTTCTTTATCGTCCCCAATATTATGACCCTGATACAGAAAAAAAAGGAATCGCTGAGGTTATTGTTGCTAAACACCGCAATGGTCCTGTTGGCACTGTGGAAATGGCTTTCTTACCCGAATATACAAAATTTGTTGAATTAGCTTCTGAAAAATCTGAGTAAGTTATAATAAAATCTGTTTATTTTAAAATAGCCGGTGTTTCAACCGGCTACTTTATTTTTATGGCTTTAAAGTATGTTTAAGCAAATATTCTAGAATATGGTATAAATATATTATATTTAGATAAAAGGTGGGTTGTGGATGGAAGTAACCATTGCTGGTACGAAGTTGAAACTTCTCAAAGGTGATATTACAACCCAAAAAGTTGAAGCAATTGTTAACGCCGCTAACACAGGCCTTTGGGGTGGGAGCGGCGTTGATGGGGCAATTCACCGCGTTGGTGGTCCAGCTATTGCTGAAGAATGCAGGCGTATTCGCGAAGAACAGGGTGGTTGTCCTACAGGACAAGCCGTAATTACTACCGGGGGGTTATTACCTACGTGCTATGTAGTTCATACGGTTGGACCTATATGGCGTAGTGGCGATCAAGGAGAAGATAAGCTGTTAAGTGATGCTTATTATAATAGTTTAAAAATTGCCCAGAAAAATAAAATCAAGAGTATTGCTTTTCCTTCAATAAGTACGGGGGCATATCGTTTTCCTTTAGAAAGAGCTGCCCGTATTGCCCTTGATACAATAAAGACTTTTTTGCTTCAAAATCCGAGCTCTTTTAATGAAGTACGTATAGTTCTTTATACTACTTCTATTCTTGAAATTTATAAAAAAGCTCTTATGAATTTATTAGAAAAAGAACAATCTTTTTAGATAAAAATTTAAAGGGATGATTTTTGATGAGAACAGGGACAGCCAGTCTTCCCCTTCATGGAGGCCATTGTCCTCCATGGTTGTTTGATCGTATGCGTCGTTTAGGACCGGCGATTATTGAGGTTATCGTTCAAGAATTTGGGCCTGAGGAAGTTTTAAATAGGTTCAGTGACCCCTATTGGTTTCAATCTTTCGGTTGTGTTTTGGGTTTTGATTGGCACTCATCCGGCCTAACAACAACACTTTGCGGTGCAATTAAAGAGGGTTTAAAAGGACGTGAAAAAGACCTTGGTTTGGTAATTGCAGGGGGTAAGGGGCGTACTTCACGGAATACGCCAGTAGAGATAGAAAAGGCAACAGATAGATTGGCCTTAACTACTTTAAACCCCGAGGATTTAGTTTATGCCAGCAGGATGTCAGCAAAAATAGATAATACTGCCTTACAAGACGGTTATCAGCTCTACCATCATGTTTTTATGTTTACTTTTAAAGGTCAGTGGGCTGTAATTCAACAGGGAATGAATGGAACCAGTCGTCTTGCCCGTCGTTATCATTGGTTAAGTGAAGGGGTTAAGGATTTTGTTTGTGAACCACATGCTGCTGTTTGTTGTGACTCTCAAGGTACAGTTTTGAATATGGTTGCTAAGGAAAGTAAAGATTCACGACAGGTAATAACTGACTTAGTTGGAGAAACTCCGGAAAAAGTAGTAGCGGAATTTAATAATATTGTTGAAAAAAAGTTACCTTCTTTGGCTTTGCCTTGGCGACATGATGTACCTCGGGCAAACTATCTTAATAAAGTTTTACTTAAGGTATATGCAGCTGAACCCAGGGATTTTGCTTCCGTTTTAAATATTGAAGGTGTTGGTCCCAAAACTATTCGTGCGCTAGCTATGGTAGCTGAGGTAGCCTTTGGGGCTCCAGCAAGTTTTCGGGATCCTGTCAGGTATAGTTTTAGCCATGGAGGCAAGGATGGTCACCCATATCCAGTAAACCGTAAAGTATATGACCATTCTATAAATGTTTTAGAAAAATCTATTGCCGCAGCTAAAATTGGTCAGCTGGATAAACATAAAGCTCTAAAACGTTTGAGTCAAATGGTTAAAAATGCTCAATTAGGTACAGTGAAGTTATAATTTGGGGATGATTTATGTGCAAGGGAATAATAGTGATTTAAAAACAGCATACCTTAGTTTGGGTTCTAACATGGGGGATCGTGAACTGAATTTAAAAAAGGCACTAGAACTCCTTCAATCTGAAGATATTATAATTGAACGTTGTTCGTCTTGGTATGAAACTTCTCCTGTTGGTAAAACGGATCAAGGGTGGTTTTTAAACAGAGTTGTATGTATAAAGACTATTTTACCTGTTAGGAAATTGTTACAAGTCGTTTTATCCATTGAAAATAAACTTGGGCGTGTTCGCAGAGAGAAATGGGGCCCTAGAATAATAGATATTGATATTTTACTTTACGAGGATTTGAATATTGATGAACCTGATCTGAAGATTCCGCATCCACGGATGCTAGAAAGGGCTTTTGTAATAGTTCCTTTGGCGGAAATAGCGCCTAAACTTGTTTTGCCAAATGGGGAATTGGCAATTGAGGCGGCCAAAAACAAATTTTCAGGACAAGAAATATTGTCATATGACAGGAAGAGATGTTAAAATAACATCTGGCGCTACCAATTATCTTGGAGTGCACTCTTAAGTAAGTTTTTTAAACAAATACCGCACGGATCCAAGAGACCGGGACGGGTTAGCAGGGGGAAATAAAAACTTCCGGCAAACCTGTCGGTAGTTTTTTGTTTTTATAGGAGGAAGTATTTATGAAAGTTGGCATCATTGGTGCTGGTGCTGTGGGTACAGGCATGGGTATATTATTGAAACGACAAGGGTATGAAATTGTTGGTGTGGCAAACCGCACTTTAGCATCAGCCCAACGTGCAGCAACAAAATTAGGATGCTTAGCTTTTGAGAAACTGGAGCAATTGACCCAAGAAGCAGATTTAGTGTTTATTACAACTAACGATACCTCTATTGGCCCAGTTACAGCTAAGGTGGCTGAACATAATGGTTTTTATCCAGGGCAAACAGTTATTCACATGAGTGGTTCATTGACATCCGCTGTTTTAAGCCCAGCAAAAAAAGCCGGTGCTATGGTTTTATCAATGCATCCGCTTCAGTCTTGTGCAGATGCTGAGCAAGCTGTAGAAAACATACCGGGTTCAGTTTTTAGCCTGGAAGGTGACTCAAAAGCACTTGATTTGGGGAAGAAACTGGTTAATGAGCTTGGGGGAAAGTACTTTATCATTAAAAAGGAGGAAAAACCCCTTTACCATGCTGCTGCATGTGTTGCTTCTAACTACTTGGTGAGTTTAGTGGATTTAAGCTATAAAATGATGCAAGTAACTGGTATGGAACCTGATATGTTTGTACAAGCATTAAGTCCTTTGCTCGATGGTACATTGAACAATATCAAGAAAAAAGGCACAGTTGAAGCTCTTACCGGTCCTATCAGTAGGGGAGATACTGATACAATAAAACAACACTTAAAAGTAATGGACGAGCAGGTTCCTGATTTAAAGGAATTTTACCAGGTGTTAGGGCAGTACACTGTTAACTTAGCTAGTAGAAAAGGAACTATTGACTCTGAAGTTGAAGCACAATTACTTCAGCTCTTAGATAGAAATTAAATTCTTTTGAAATAAAGAGGAAAACTTTAAGTTAAACAGATTAAGGGGTAACAATAATGGAATTACTAAAGAATATTGTGGCTGTTCGTAATTATGTATCTCAAGCTAAAAAAGAAGGCAAAAGTATTGGCTTAGTACCAACTATGGGTTATTTACATGAAGGGCATTTAAGTCTGGCGAGAAAGGCCAGAGCTCAAAATGATATAGTTATTATGAGTATTTTTGTTAACCCCACACAGTTTGGACCCAACGAGGACCTTGAACGTTATCCAAGGGACTTAGAAAGAGATAAGAAGCTTGCTGAAGGAGCCAGGGTTGATGCAATATTCTTCCCTTCGGCAGAAGAAATGTATCCTTCTAATTTTGCTACTTATGTTCACGTAGAGGTTTTAACGGAGGTTCTTTGTGGAGCTTCAAGACCAGGACATTTCCGTGGAGTGACTACAGTAGTAAGTAAACTTTTCAATATTGTTCAGCCTGACCGCGCTTATTTTGGTCTTAAGGACTATCAACAGGCAACAGTTATTAAACGCATGGTAGAAGATTTGAATTTTCCAATAGAAATTGTTACGGTTCCAACCTATCGTGAGGAGGATGGGTTAGCTTTAAGTTCCCGTAATAAATATCTAAGTCCAGAGCAGCGTCAAAGCGCAAGGTCTCTTTACCGAGCGTTAAAACTTGGGGAAGAACTTATTCACTCAGGGGAACGTCAAGTAGAAGTTGTAAAGGAAGCCATGTCTAAAGAGATTTTAGCTCATCCTGAGACAAAGATTGACTATATAGCTATAAATAATGCTGAAACTTTACAACCCTTGGATGAGATAAATGGTAAGATATTATTGGCTTTAGCAGTTTGGGTAGGAAGTACTCGTTTAATTGATAATCTGGTTTTGGAGGTGTAATAGTAGTGATGCGAACAATGATGAAAAGTAAGCTTCATAGAGCTACAGTTACAGAAGCTGACTTGAATTATGTTGGGAGTATCACCATTGACAGCGATTTGCTGAAAGCAGCAGACATTTTACCTAATGAAAAGGTTCAAGTAGTAAATAATAATAACGGTGCCCGTTTGGAAACTTATGTGATTCCAGGACCTCCAGGAAGCGGTGTTATATGTCTCAATGGTGCCGCAGCTCGTTTGGTTCAACCAGGAGATATTGTAATAATAATTAGTTATGGAATTTTCAATGAAGATGAAGTTAAATACCATAAGCCCAAGGTCTTATTTTTAGATAGTAATAATAAGATAGCCGAAATTGGAGAAGAGTCTGCGGATAGTGTATAGTTCTAATTAATGTTAACTTAGGCCCCAAATAATCAGTTGACAGGTTTGCGGGCTAAAGAATATAATTAACATATGGGAAATGAAGGTAGCAAACAACAAGTTTTGGAGTTTTTACGTAATCACCAGGGTGAATATGTTTCCGGAGAAGAAATGAGCCGTATATTAGATATCTCTAGGACTGCAATCTGGAAGCATATTCAGGCACTTCGTTTGGAAGGTTACGAGATTGAAGCTCAGACCCGCCGGGGTTATCGTCTAGTTTCGATTCCAGATTGTTTTTACCCCGATGAAGTAGCTTCAGGTTTAAAGACTTCATGGTTAGGGCGTACACTATATTATTATGATGAAGTAGGGTCTACCAATCAAATAGCAAAAGAACTTGCAGATGATGGGGCACAGGAAGGTACTGTGGTTATAACCGAATGTCAAACAGGTGGCCGGGGACGGCGTGGACGGACATGGTTATCCCCAAAAGGAAAGGGCATATGGTTTTCTGTAATTTTCCGCCCCCGAATAGCTACTGCTCAGGCACCCCAAATAACTCTTATGGCGGCTGTTGCTGTAACGGCGGCCATACGTGATGAAACAGGGTTACCTGCAGGTATAAAGTGGCCAAATGATATATTGATTGGAAACCGTAAGGTTTGTGGCATTCTTACAGAAATTAAAGCTGAGATAGAAGCAATAAATTATGTTGTAGTTGGTATTGGTTTAAATGTTAATCTAGAGGAAACAGAATTTAGCCCAGAAGTTAGGCCAATAGCTACTTCTTTGTTATTAGAATTAAATAGACCGGTGAAACGTTTACCTCTATTTCAGAGGATTTTGTATAGGTTAGAACAAGGTTATGAGCTTTGGCAGGAAGAAGGCTTTGCTCCAATTCAAAAAGCTTGGAAAGAAGCCAATGTGACTCTGGGTAGAGAGGTTCAGATAAATTCCTGGCGAGAAGTATTTAAGGGAGTAGCTTTAGATATTGATGCTGAAGGAGCTTTGTTAGTTAAAGGGGAAGGAAATGACATTAGACGTTTTAGTTCGGGGGAAGTTAGTTTACGCCCTATCAACTAAGGCTCACTATCTTTTTTTTATTTCCAATGTTAACCCTATAACCTTTATTTTGTTAACATAATTATTCGTAAGCTCTATAAATTTCAGTTTGTGGGTGGAATTAAAGGATTGTCAGGAGGGAATATAGTTTGAAAACAAAAGATTTAGCATTAATAGCGCTATTCGCTGCACTGATATCTGTTTTAGCTCAGATATCAATCCCATTACCTTTTTCCCCGGTACCGATAACTGGACAGGTCTTAGGTGTAGTTTTGGCTGGAGCTATCTTGGGTAGAAATAAAGGAACATTAGCTATCATTGTTTATTTATTAATGGGAGCTATAGGTTTACCTGTTTTCGCTCAAGGAGGTTCGGGATTAGCTGCTTTTGTTAAACCTTCAGGCGGATACCTTTGGGGCTTCGTCCTGGGAGTTTACGCTATGGGGTTAATCCTTGAAATGGGCAAAAAAGAAGTGGGTTATCTTCGCCTAGTAATAAGTATGTTTGTTTGCTTAATGGTTGTATATTTGTTTGGGACTTTACAACTAATTTATGTATTACAGCTTACTCCGATTAAAGGTTTCCTCCTAGGGGTAGCCCCCTATATTGCTCTAGATATAGCCAAAATACTTTTAGGAGCAGCTGTTAGTTACCGAGTCAGGAATGCCTTACAACAAGCTGGATATATTAAATATTCAGGTTTGGGGAGCAACTAAATGAAAATTCGCGCTCACCATTTACTTTGTGCTCATCAATTCCGAGGATACGGCTATAGTGAAGACTTTGTTAAAAGATTAAAAGAAAGTCTTACTTTATGGCAAAGACATTCGGAACAAATTTTAACGATTATTGATGACTATGATTTTTGGTGTGAGGTTTGCCCGAATCTTAATACCGATAACTGTAACAATGCTGTAAAAAGAGACAATCAGGTTTTAGAGTATTTTAATTTAGAAGTAGGGGCAAAGCTTTCAGTGGCTGAAGCCCAAAAGTTAGTTTTGAATAAACTAAATCAAAGAGTGGCCAACCGTATATGTGATGGTTGCAAATGGTTATTAAAAGGTTATTGCAAATGGTAAAGGGTCCAGTAAGGGACTTTTTTTTTTAGGTTTTAGAGTAAAAAATCTAATATTGTGGAATAATTGAAAAAAGAAAGGAGGAAAAAATTAATGTTATTGGCTATAGATGTAGGAAATACTAATATTGTTCTTGGTATTTTTGAAGATAAAGACTTAAAATGTCATTGGCGAATAGCTAGCGATCGCAAAAAAACTGCAGATGAGTATGGATTGATATTAAGGCAGTTGTTTCATTATAAGGGTATCGATGTTAAAGACATTAAAGCTGTAGCTATTGGTTCAGTAGTACCTACATTAACCCAAGATTTGACTATAATGTGCAACAGACAATTAAATTGCCAACCGTTAATAGTTGGTCCTGGGATAAAGACAGGAATACCAATCCGATTTGATAATCCTAGAGAAGTAGGTGCTGACCGTATTGTCAATGGACTGGCAGCATATGAGCTTTATGGTGGACCTGCTATCGTAGTTGACTTTGGAACAGCTACAACTTTTGATGTTATATCTAAAAACGGAGAGTATTTAGGGGGGGCAATAGCTCCTGGGATTGGTATTTCTACTGATGCGCTTTTTAAACAAGCAGCAAAACTCCCACGAGTCGAGATGGTAAGTTCCCCAAAAGTAATTGGCAAGAATACTGTAGCCTGTATACAATCAGGGATTACGTATGGGTTTATTGGTCAGGTGGAAGGTATTATTAACAGAATGCAAAATGAGCTTGGAGAGAGAGCTGTTGTTATAGCTACCGGAGGATTATCGGGTTTAATTAGTTCAGAAACAAATCTTATTGACAAGGTTGATCCCATGTTAACCTTGGAGGGTTTACGATTAGTTTATGAACGCAATAGTTAGAATTGGTTCAGTTAAACTGGAAAATCCAGTCTTTACTGCACCGATGGCTGGTTATACAGATAAGGCCTTTCGATATTTAGCAAAAGAAGCAGGTGTTGCTTTAACTTATACTGAAATGGTCAGTGGTAAGGGGCTTATATATAAAAATAAAGCAACCTGGGAACTCATTAATCTAGATGGTGAGTCAGGTAAAGTAGCTATTCAGCTTTTTGGTCGGGAGCCGGAAATCATGGGCGAAGCTACATATATGGCTGTTGAGTCTGGGGCACATATTGTTGATTTAAATATGGGTTGCCCAACACCAAAAATAGTCAAGAATGGGGAAGGGGCAGCCTTAATGAAGGACATTAAACAGGCAGAGGCAGTCGTTAGAGCCATGGTTAGGGCTGCTGAGACAGTTCCGGTAACGGTTAAAATGCGTCTTGGTTGGGATGAAGATTCCATAAATGTAGTTGAAGTTGCTAAGGCTGTTGAAGGAGCTGGCGCGGCTGCTGTAGCAGTTCATGGGCGTACTCGTAACCAGTTTTATAGTGGGGAGGCAAATTGGGATTATATAAAAAAGGTAAAGGAAAGCATAAACATACCTGTTATTGGTAATGGTGATATAACCTCACCTATTGATGCTTTAGCTATGATAGAACAAACCCATTGTGATGCTGTCATGATAGGTAGAGGTGCAATTGGAAACCCGTGGCTTCTCAAGGCTACATGTGTTGTGGTAGAAGGGGGAGATATACCACCTTTACCAGATGTGTCTACAAGGTTATCAATGGCTTGCCGACATTTAGACCTGCTTGTAGATTTAAAAGGTGAAGTCCAGGCGGTGAAAGAAATACGTAAACATTTAATTCACTACATCAAAGGTTTAAGAGGGGCAGCAAAACTTCGTCAAGTTCTTAATAAATTAACAACTGCTTCAGAAGTAAAAAAGACTTTAAACAATTTTGGTTGCAATTATAACAGTCATTAATAGAAACACTTAAATATTAAAATCAATCTTGCTTAACCAGATCATTTCTGTTATAATCTGCCTTGCACAGATTGTGCACAAGGGGCAGATTTTTTATGGATTTAATTAGAATTGGAGATAAACTTATTAGCTTAAGAAAAATAAACTTAAAGTTGGAGACAATTTTTGGATTACGTTGTCAAGGTTTTTCTCAGCAGGAAGTTGCCCGGCAGGTGGGCGTGGATCGTTCTTTTGTATCTCGTTTAGAAACTTTAGGAGAAATACGTCGTGGCCGACGAATTGCAGTTATAGGTTTTCCCGTTGCTAATAAACAAGAAATTGAACAGCTTTTACGGAAAGAAGGCGTCGAATTTATTTTTCTTCTAACTGATGCTGAACGTTGGGATTTTGTACGCCATAAAAGTGGACTAGAATTACTTAATTGGCTTATGGAAATGGTAGCCAAAATTCGTGAATATGACATTGTCATTGTTATGGGTTCTGACTATAGGATTAAAATTAGTGAAGCTTTACTAGGTCGGGAAGTAATTGGCTTTACTCTTGGCTCTTCTCCTTTAAAGGAAGACCAGGAAATTAATAAAGAAAAACTTCGTAGTTTAGTTCGTAGGTTGGGGCGAAACAAGGGGCTGAAAGAATGAAACGTGTTGTAAGTATCAGTTTAGGTTCATCGAAACGAAATCACAAAGTTGAAACTGAATTATTAGGTGAAAAGTTTAGCATTGAGCGTATTGGCACTGATGGTAATATGAAGAAAATGATCGAGATGATAAAAAATCTTGATGGTCAAGTTGACGCTTTTGGCCTAGGGGGAATGGACCTTTATATTCGAGTGGGAGCAAGACGTTATTTGATACGTGATGCTGCCAAAGTGGCAAGGGCAGCACGGAAAACCCCTATTGTCGATGGTGGTGGGTTAAAAGATACATTAGAACGTAGGGTCATAAATTATCTTAATGATAAAGGTATTATAAATTTTTCTGGTAAAAAGGTATTAATGGTTAGTGCTGTTGATAGGTTTGGTATGGCTGAAGCCCTTGACGCTGTGGGGGCAGACCTTGTTTGCGGTGATTTAATTTTTGGTCTTGGTTTAAATTTACCCCTGCGTTCTTTAAAAAGTTTCCAAAGGGTAGCTTATATGATTGCGCCTATTATAGGCTTTTTACCCTTTAAGCTTATTTATCCCACAGGTAAAGAACAAGAGAAAATCGTCAATTGTCATCAACGTTATTATGAAGAGGCAGAAATAATAGCTGGTGATTTTCTTTTTATACGCCGTTATTTACCTGATAAATTATCGGGAAAGACAATAATAACAAATACAGTTACTGCTGCTGACGTTGAAGAGCTTCGTCGTCGAGGTATTAAGACTTTAATAACAACTACACCTGAATTTAATGGTCGCTCTTTTGGGACAAATGTTATGGAAGGCGTTGTATTAGCTTTTATTGGGAAAAAAGTTGAAACTGTTACTGCGGAAGACTATAACCAAGTTCTAGATCAACTTAATTTTACTCCAAGAATTGTTAATCTCAATTAAATAAATATGAAACAATTTATAAACATTTAACTACTTGATATTGGATTAGTCAATAAAAAATAATGTTTATTGAACTTACCCGGAGGAGGGGCAAAATTCATGCACAGATTTGCCTTTATGATCCATCCTCTAAATATTGAAAATGTTGCCAATAAATTTCCTGTTGCTCGTTATATACCACCAAAGTTGATGGAGCGCGCTTTATGCTACCTACCTCCAGTAAAAGCTTCGCATATCACGGGAATACGTTCAACTTATGCAGAGACAGAGGGATGGTTTGTAGCTTGCTTATTAACTAGTCGTCAAATGGTCACTTTGCCGGAGGATTATGTAATAAAGAAGATTATACGTGCTGGGCTAAAAGCTCAAAAAATGGGAGCTGAGATCCTTGGGCTTGGGGCTATGACTTCTGTAGTGGGAGATGCAGGGATTACGGTTTCCCGAAACTTGGACATTGCAGTGACAACTGGTAACAGTTATACTGTTGCTACTGCAATTGAGGCTACTGAAAAGGCTGCCAAAAGCATGGGTATTAATTTATTTGACGCTGAGGTGGCCGTTATTGGGGCTACGGGTTCAATTGGAGCAGTATGTGCTAAAATTTTAGCTCGGAATTGTAATAACCTTACTTTGATAGCTCGTAATCAAAAGAAATTAAATTCTATTGCTGGGGAAATTAAAGATACTACAGGTTTAAAAGTAAAAACAACCAGTTATTCTAGGGAGGTTTTAAGAAAGATTGATGTTATCATCACTGTTACCTCTTCAGTAGATGCTTTTATTGAACCTGAAGATTTAAAACCTGGAGCTGTGGTTTGTGATGTAGCACGACCACGAGATGTTTCGAAGCGGGTGGCTGAAGTTCGTGATGATGTGTTAGTGATTGACGGTGGTGTAGTTAAAGTACCTGGCAACGTGAATTTTAATTTGAATTTTGGTTATCCACCAGGCTTGTCATATGCTTGTATGGCAGAAACAATGATTTTAGCTCTTGAAGGGAAAATAGAGAATTTTACATTAGGAAGAGACTTAACTGTAGAACAAATTGATACTATTAATAAATTAGCAAAGAAACATGGTTTTAAGGTTGCTGGGTTCCGGAGCTTTGAGCTTCCTGTTTCAGAAGAAAAAGTTGAAACAATACGGCAGCGGGCAAAGCTAAAGGCAGTATAATCCATCAATGGAAAAGCCTTGACATGGTGTTTTTACGGCCATATAATACCTATAAATGCAATCGAGCTGATGAATTCAAGCACTGGAGGGGGATCTTCGGTGCTTGTATAGTAATTTGGACCTAGCTATTGTTGCATAAAGGAGTAAAGAAAAACATATATTGAGATAGCATTTATTTATAAAAAGAGCAAATAAGGGGAGCGAACACATTTATGGCCGAGCAAGAAACACTATTAACAGCAAATGGTTTAAAAAAATTGGAAGAAGAACTAGAACACCTTAAAACTGTTAGAAGAAAAGAAGTAGCACAACGTCTAAAGCAAGCAATTGAATATGGGGATATAAGTGAGAATTCTGAGTATGAAGATGCCAAAAATGAGCAGGCCTTTATTGAAGGGCGTATTTTAACTCTAGAAAAAAAGTTAAGAAATGCTAAAGTTATTAGTGGTAACGATGCTCCTAATGATGTTGTTTCATTGGGTAATAGAGTTACTTTAAAAGATTTAGATGAGCAAGAAGAATTTCAATATGAAATTGTTGGTTCTCTTGAAGCTGATCCTGCCGAAAATCGCATTTCTAACGAGTCACCCATTGGCAAAGCACTTATTGGACATCGTGTTGGGGAAATTGTAACTATACAAGTTCCAGCAGGATCATTACGTTTTCAAATATTAAATATAGAAAAGGTGGACTAGGAGGATTTTGGTTTGGAAGTCGAAAATGATTTGATGCAAGTTAGATTAGAAAAATTAAAGGAGCTAGAGCAAGCAGGCATTGAAGCATATGGCGGCAGATTTGATGTGACTCATACTACAGATGAAATCCGTAATGGTTTCGATGATTTAGAAGGACAAGAAGTGGCTTTAGCTGGTCGCCTTCGGGCCATTAGAGGACATGGCAAAGTGGCTTTTGCTGATTTACATGACCGTGAAGGGAAAATACAGCTTTATATACGCGTTGATAATCTTGGTGCAAAATTTAATGAGTTGTTTCGGAAACTAGATATAGGTGATATTATTGGTGCCAAAGGAAAGGTGTTTCGTACTAAGCGGGGCGAGATTTCCATTGAAGTCTTTGATATAACATTGCTTTGCAAGAGCTTAAGGCCACTACCAGAAAAGTGGCATGGGTTAAAGGATACAGACCTTCGTTACCGTCAACGCTACTTAGATCTTATTGTAAATCCAGAAGTAAGAAAGGTATTTATCACTAGAACAAAAGCAATTAGAGCTATTCGCTCTTTTCTTGATAAAAAGGGATTTTTGGAAGTCGAAACACCCACCATGCATACTATTGCAGGTGGGGCTGCGGCACGGCCCTTTATTACGCATCATAATGCTTTGAATATTGATCTTTATTTACGAATTGCATTAGAGTTACACTTGAAACGTCTTTTGGTCGGTGGCCTCGAAAAAGTTTATGAAATGGGTCGTATATTTCGTAATGAAGGTATTTCTACTAAACACAATCCTGAGTTTACTATGCTTGAATTATATCAGGCTTACGCAGATTACGAAGAAATGATGAAACTTCTTGAAGATATGGTATCCTATGTTGCTCAAGAGGCATTAGGGACAACCATTGTTGAGTATCAAGGGGACAAGCTTGATTTAACTCCACCCTGGCCTCGATTAACGATGTTAGAAGCAATTAAAAAATATACAGGAGTAGATTTTAGCAATTTATCGGCAGAAGAAGCCAGAAAAGAAGCAATGAATCTAGGGTTAACAATAGAACCTAATCTTGAAAGAGGTAAAATTATTTTCGAGGTATTCGAAGAAACTGTTGAATCAAATCTTATTCAACCTACTTTTATCATTGATTATCCTGTAGAAGTTTCACCTTTAGCTAAAAGGAAAAAAGAAGACCCAGAACTTACATATCGATTTGAAGCTTTTGTTGCTGGAAGAGAATTAGCCAATGCTTTTTCGGAATTAAATGATCCAATAGACCAACGCAAACGTTTTGAAATACAGATGAAAGAACGCGAAGCAGGTAATGAAGAAGCAAATATGATGGATGAAGACTTTTTGCAGGCACTTGAATATGGTATGCCACCTGCAGGTGGTATGGGAATAGGGATAGATCGTCTTGTTATGGTATTAACAAATAGTTCTTCTATAAGGGACGTAATTCTTTTTCCGACCATGCGCCCACGTTAATAATGTTAATCAAATAATATTGAAACGTTGAACTAAAAATACTTTTTAAAAACATTTGGTGTTTTGTAATAAAAAAGTTGAGACTGTAATGAGCCACCAGCAAGCCAATAACCATCTGGATTGCGGCTTGGGGGTTACCAGAACGCTGCAGTTGATTGTATAATAACATTAGGCGGGTTCTCCTCTCTTGGTAATGTATTTTTGCCAAAACCATGATACCAGAG
>JASKKH010000001.1 GCA_030154265.1 Clostridia bacterium | reverse complement strand
GTTGCACCTATTGACCCGGTAACAAGGGGACTGAAAGTCGGCGGCAATGGTGGTCTTGTCTACAGTTGCTACCCCGTTGCACCTATTGACCCGGTAACAAGGGGACTGAAAGTTGGGGATGTTTTGGAGGAGGCTGAGATATTAAATTTGTTGCACCTATTGACCCGGTAACAAGGGGACTGAAAGGGCTTACGGCCGGCGCCCAGTATTGGCTTGTGGTAGTCGTTGCACCTATTGACCCGGTAACAAGGGGACTGAAAGAGAAGAAGCATTCGTAAGGGTTAAGCTGGCTACGGCATAAGTTGCACCTATTGACCCGGTAACAAGGGGACTGAAAGAACACGGCGACGGCCGCGCGGTGCCAAAAATATACGAAGTTGCACCTATTGACCCGGTAACAAGGGGACTGAAAGATAGGACTGCCACAAATAGCTTAACAGGGATGTGGTGGGCAGGTTGTTCTCGTTACCACGGATAACGGCATTCGCTGGGTGTACCTGCAGACCGGTGATGGCTTCCCATAATACTAATTCTTCTTTGTCCTGTTTCACCCATGCAATAGTAGTCAGCTTTAAAGATAAAAAAGATAAGAAAATCTATGATACACTTTGCATCAACGTTAAAATTAACTAAAACATCGTCTCCATTAAGAGCATATATAGAATTTATTGAGTTAATAACCAAGAACTAATTATTTGTCACCCTTTAAACGAAAAGGCTCTGCATAACAAAAAATGTATATATTTTCATCAAATTTTCAAGAAGAAAAGTTTAATTATTAAACTGGATGAGATCATTATGTGACTTACTGGCTTGGGGCCTGACTATGGGGCTTAAACAATATGACAACTATATACTCCTAAGACTCATATATTGAAAGCCACAAGAGAATTAAGAAGGCAATACTGGTAATTTGATTTATCAATTGTATATAAAACTCTTGCTCTTGAGGGGTCATTTCTTTGTTATTGATAATATCATTCAGTAAGTCTTCTACAGGACCAACTATTATAATTGCCATAACCAGGTAGATTGGGATATTTGAGTCGCTTTTAAAGTATTTTTTTATGCCTTCTATTACCACTATTGTACCTAACAGGTAAGAGATTAAGGCTACTATACGGATTATCCTATCCATATATGGACACCTCTTTTGGGGAGTAGGGCTTATTTTTTACTGTCCTTAGGTTCTAAGGAACTAAGGCTAAGGTTCAAACTGTTTTTTAAGTCTATGTATAGTTAAAAAACTTTTAATATAGTTTATGAGAATATCTACGACATTGTTAATTTCTGAACTTATTACTACTGGATGGGGTTATATATCTTTTTTGCCAGTAGACATGATAGAAAAGTTTCTAGCATAGTATAGTTGTGAAGTAAGGGATAAGGAGGGATTAAGGTGCTTAGGAAACGGTGGATGTTAAGGGCAGTTGCCCACTGCAAAGAAGGTTGCTGAATTTAGTCCTGGCATGACGGTAAACTGCCGCACTTATACATGACCTCTACTGAACATATCCTACAATCATTTTTTACCCCCACTTTTACATTGAAATTGCGTTATAAATAATTAATCCCGTACCACTTTTGTAGTGATACGGGATACTTTTTGGGATAGCCCCTAAAATTACCTATTAAAGGATAACTATCTACTTTTTAAAGTTTAAATAAATTTTTAGGTTTATTAAGTCCGAAGACTTTTTAAGGTATTTAGTTTATGCCGAAATATTCATTGATGCAGTCAAAAGCCGTATTTACCATTAGTTCAATGTCTTTTTCTTCTACAACATAAGGTGGCATGAAATAAATGACGTTGCCCAGGGGACGAAGAAGTACGCCTTTGGGTACAGCTTTTCTATAAATGTTGTATCCCACTCGTTTTTTCCAATCAAAGCCTTTTTTTGTTTTCTTATCTTCTACCAATTCCAGAGCTCCAACCATTCCTAGCTGTCGGAATTCACCAATATATGGGTGGTTTTTAGCTTTTTCTCTTACCAATTGATTAATAAAGCGAGATTTTTCTTGATTTTTTTCCAATACGTTTTCATCCCGGAAAATATTCAAGGTTTCATTGGCAACGGAACAGGTAATGGGGTTACCGGTATAGCTGTGACTGTGCATGAAGGCCTTCAATTTCGTATAATCATCATAAAAGGCTTCATAAATTTCATCAGTTACCAAGGTTAAGGCTAAGGGCAAGTACCCGGCTGTTAGTCCTTTAGATACACACATGATATCTGGACTGATGCCTGCATGTTCACAGGCAAACATTTTCCCTGTTCGTCCAAAACCTACAGCGATTTCGTCAGCAATAAAATGAACCTTGTATTCGGTACATAAATCCCTTAATTTTTTTAAGTAGATAGGTGGGTAAATTTTCATACCGGCTGCACATTGGATTAGGGGCTCAATAATGACTCCACAAATTTCTTCATGGTGTTCTTCAAAGAGCTTTTCCATACCCTCAAAACATTCGGCAGAGCAGTTTTCTCTAGTTTGCCCATAAGGACAGCGGTAACAATCGGGACCTTTTGTCCTATATGTACTCATCATCAATTTTTCGAATATTAGGCTGTATAAGTCAAGATCACCTACAGCCAGGGCTCCCAGAGTTTCGCCGTGATAGGCATCAGTTATGGAAACGAATTTAGTCTTTTTCTCATGGCCAAGCTGTTGATGATATTGATAGCTTAGCTTAAGAGCTACCTCTACGGCCGAAGAGCCGTTATCGGAGAAAAAGACTTTGTTTAATCCTTCTGGAGTAATATTTACAATTCTTTCCGCCAATTCTATAGCAGGTTTATGGGAGAAATTGGCGAAAATAACATGTTCTAATTGCTCACATTGTTTTCTAATGGCCTCATTAATTCTTTTGTTACTATGTCCAAAGAGATTTACCCACCAGGAAGAGACGGCATCCAAGTATGAATTTCCTTCAATATCATATAAATAGGGGCCTTCTCCTCTTTCTATTACAATGGGTGGAAAATCTTCATAGTCCTTCATCTGAGAGCAGGGGTGCCAAATGTACTGTAAATCTTTTTCTTGCCATATATTCACCTTTATCCCACCTTTTAAGATTATGTTTTATGGATATTAACTTAATAACAAGTCAAAATTAACATGTTCTTGGATTAACTCTAAACAGTTGCTTGTCTTTCCGGCATCAACATCAATGTCCCGTCCTTTAGGAATAACACCTAGACAAGGTACACCAGTAATTTTTTCAATGATTTCTGGATTTGTCTTTTCAGACGGAGTAGCAGTTTTTTCGTCATAACCGTTATAAATTACACCTTTAACTGCAATTTCCAGGTGCTCTGCACATTTAATGGTCATTACAGTATGATTGATTGTGCCTAAATTGGGTCTGGAAACTATAATCAGAGGTAGATTAAGGGTTTTGATTAAATCCGGTAACAAATAAGTTGTTCCTTGGAGGGGAACATATAGGCCTCCGGCACCTTCCACCAGTATTAGTTCGTAATTTTTACTCAAGGTGTTGAAATCTTCTAATATGGGTTCAGGTTCAATAGTTACTTTGGAGATTTCTGCTGCTAAACTGGGGGATAAAGCAGGTTCCAAAGTATAGGTATTAAATTTATCTTCAGGCAAATCTGCTACTTTTTTATAAAACTCTACGTCTAAAGCCTTTAAACCCTCTTGGGTTCGCATTGCCCCACTTTGTACCGGTTTAAAAGGGGCAGCATTAATTCCTTTAGCCCTCAATGCGCCGACTAAACCTGCTGTAACCACAGTTTTGCCAACGCCTGTATCTGTTCCTACGACAAAGTAACCCTTAGCCATAAAGTGCCTCCCCACAAACTTATTGTCAACCTATCTGTAATTTATGTGTTGACTAATATAAGTATAAACAATATACTTTTTATTGGCAATTGTTAATTGTGACATTACTAGTAAGTAAACAATAGGAGCAAAGACATTGAAAAAAGTTAATGAACTTTCCCTAACTAGCCTGTTGGCTGTAATCTTAGTTGTCTCTGGTGCTTTTAAAATTCCCAGCCCTTTTCCTGGCACAGAGTTTCAGCTATCTGCCCCTCTAGCTGTGGCTATTGCGGCTGTATTTGGTTTTACTAGATACATATGTGCAGGAATAGTGGCTAGTATTCTTGGTCTTCTTTTAGGGACCCAAACCATTATTGGGGTACTTATTGCCATGACTTTTAGGATCGTAGCAGGTGGAGTTATCGCTCTTTTTGGGCCAAGGTTTTGGGTAGTCTCTATTGCCGGGCCCTTAGGCTCGGCAGCTGCCCGGTTAGTGGTATGGTTTTTAATTGGTAAAGGTTTAATCCCTTTACTTCTGGCCAGCCTGCCGGGAATGATTTTTACAGCTTTGGCTGCCTGGCCTTTGACTAAAAAGCTGAAAAGGGCATCACAACAGTATCTTGGGGAGATTTTTAGCTATGAAAGAAAGATTATATAACGTTAAGATGAGGGCTGCCCAGGGCGGTAGCCACAAAAAAGGCGGGAAACACATCTCCGGAGCTGAGAGGATTATTCCGGAAGGAGATATTCTTTGGTCAATTGCCAAGCTTTTGGACCGTTCCTTAAATCATAGTAAGGGGAAGGCTGATTTTATTAATATCTCATTGGAAGAAGTGAGGACTTCAGAGGTTAAATACATTTCCTCTTTACCTATAACAACTTTGGAAGTAAAGGACTATCTAGAGGGACGAAAAGGCGTGATACAATGCCTGAAGTTAATAGGCCTGTCTTCTCAAAAAGCAGAGGCTCTTTTAAATCTTCTTATGGAGGCTCCCCCTCTTCGAGGAGCTATGTTAGTTGATATACATACGTTAAAGCGTTTAGAACCTGACCTTAATCGGGGGGTTAGGGCAACTGGTATGGACTGGGCTTACGATTTATACCCCCGGTTAAATTCCATGTTGGAGAAAGAAGGGATTAACAATAATCATGTAAAGGAGGCGGTGGCTTTAGCCAGTAAAGTGGCTAGAGCACCAGGGATTATTGCAGAGATATGCTGGTCTGATGATCCTGATTATACTGCAGGATATATGGCTTCCGAAAAATTAGGTTATATCAGGTTTACTCATTTAAAACCGTTTGGTGTGGATAAAGGCGGTCGGATTTTTTGCTTTGATTCAACTAAGGCCACAGTGGAAGATTGTCTAAACTGGCTGGAAAACCAAATAACTATCATTAATGAAATCAAACCCTACCAGGGAAATTTCACATTAAGTGATTATTTTGGAGATTGAGATTATGGAAAAAATTATTGCTTATTTAGAAGAAATAAAAAAACAAGGTTTATACAGAGAAATGAGGTATTTAAGTGCTCCCCAGAAGCCCCATACAGTCATTGATGGTCGTAAAGTTTTGTTAATGGCCTCTAATAGCTACTTGGGTCTTTGTGATGATAATCGTCTTAAGGCAGCTGCTATCAGAGCTATTGAAAAATATGGGGTGGGGTCAGGAGGCTCAAGGCTCACAACCGGAAGCTATCAATTACATAAAGAATTAGAACAAAAAATAGCCCGTTTTAAAGGTACTGAAGCTTCAATAGTTTTCAATACAGGATATATGACAAACGTTGGGGCCATTGCCGGTATAGCAGATAAATCCTGGGTGGTTTTCAGTGATGAATTGAATCATGCCAGCATTATTGATGGCTGTAGACTAAGCGGTGCCAAAATAGTTGTTTATAAGCACTGTGACATGGACGACCTATACAAGAAGGTAAAAGAATTTCAAGGCAACCCCATTTTGATTGTTACCGATGGTGTCTTTAGTATGGATGGAGATATTGCTCCTTTAGATGATATTGTAAAAATCGCCGAGGAATTTTCTGCTCTAACCATGGTAGATGATGCCCATGCTACCGGGGTTTTAGGTCCTAAGGGAGCAGGTACAGGTGATTACTTTGGGTTAAAAGACAAAATAGATTTACAAATGGGAACTTTGAGCAAAGCTTTAGCCAGTGAAGGCGGTTTTATTGCGGGTAAACAATATCTTATTGACTACTTAAGAAACAAGGCTAGAAGTTTTATCTTTACTACGGCTTTAGCACCTGCCACTATTGCTGTAGCCATAAAGGCTATAGAAATCGTAGAGAGAGAACCTGAAGCCAGACGAGTATTGCTCAACAATGCTAATTGGCTCCAGAATAAACTTCACGATGCGGGGTTTAAAACTTTAGACAGTCAAACTCCTATCATACCTATTGTAGTTGGTGACTCTGAAAAAGCTTTACAATTCAGTAACCAGCTACTGGAAGAGGGTATTTATATCCCAGCCATCAGGCCGCCCACAGTACCCCCGGGGACGAGCCGACTAAGGCTTAGTTTAATGGCAACCCATAGTCAAGATGATTTGAACTATGCCTTAACAAAAATAGTCCAAATAGGGAAGAGATTAAACATAATATAATTCGGGAAAGGAGCTGCTTTTTGTGTCCCATCTCATAAAAAAATTAGAAGACAAAGTAATGGCTGGAAAAGAGATAACTTTTTCAGAAGCAATAGAATTATATCAAACCGAGGACCTGGAAGAACTCTTTGGGGCAGCTAATAGAATTCGTGAGAAGTTTACAGGTAATAAAGTTGATTTATGTACTATTATGAATGCCAAATCAGGTAAATGTTCTGAAAACTGTAAGTTTTGTGCTCAGTCTGCCCACTATTCAACGGGTGTAGAAGTATACCCTTTGGTAGATGTAGAAAAAGCATTGAAATTAGCTAAAGAAAACGAGGCTAGTGGAGCCCATCGTTTTTCTCTGGTTACTAGTGGTAAAGGTATATTACAAAAAGACTGGGAAAAAGTATTAACTATTTATAAAGTTTTAAGGAAGGAAACAAATCTTAAGTTATGTGCTTCGTTGGGGATTATCAGTTATGAGCAGGCTTTACAGCTTAAAGAAGTAGGCGTAACTATGTACCATCACAATGTAGAAACAAGTCGGGATTATTTCCCAAAGATATGTACTACCCACACTTATCAGGAACGGATAGATACTATAAAGAATGTTCTTAGAGCAGGTCTTGACATATGCTGTGGTGGAATTATAGGTATGGGTGAAAGTTTTGAAGATAGGATTAATATGGCTTTTGAAATAAAAGAGCTAGGGGTAAAATCTATCCCCATTAATATTCTTAATCCCATTAAAGGTACTCCATTGGAGAACTTAAAACCCCTTGAACCCCAAGAAATACTTAAAACCATGGCTGTTTTCCGCTTTATCATCCCAGATAGCTTTATTCGCTATGCTGGGGGACGTAGTGCTTTGGGAGAGTTGCAAAGACAAGGTCTTAAAGCAGGTGTTAATGCGGCTTTAGTAGGTAATTACTTAACTACGGTAGGAAATAAAATTTCTGAAGATATTCAAATGATTAAAGAAGAGGGTTTAGAAGTTTAGATATCTTCACTTCCTTAAATTAAAAATACCCCCTCACTACTTTAAAATAGTGGGAGGGGGTTTACATTTATTCCCTCAATAACCGCTGTCCCTCAACTTATCTACCCCACACTTTAAATTTCTTTTATTCTGTTATACTGTTCTCCTTTCAATGCCTCGGAAAAGCCCCAGGGGGAACTTCACATTTGTACTAAGAACAGATGTATACAATAAAAAAATGTATTAGAGCCAGTCTCCCATATATGCTTTAGTGAATTATAAGCGGATTAAATTTCCTGTAATTTAATTATGTTTAGTATAGTTTTATAATATATATTTTTCTTTAAATACAGAAAAATATATGATAATATAAAAATGTAGATATTTAAATTTAACTTAAGGGGTGAGTGCCTTGTTGATACCAAAATTAAAGGTAGGCCTGTCAGGATCTGTTCAAAAAACTATATCTCGTGAGGATACTGCTTTAAATTATGGAAGTGGTGCTTTGAAAACACTCCTCGCTACTCCATCTTTAGCAGCTTTGATGATTGAAGCTGCTGTTAAAGCAGTTGATCCTATTTTGCCTGAAGGTTTTATAACTATTGGTAAAACATTAAAAGTCACTCATCAAGAACCCACATATCAGGGAATGAGCGTAACAGTAAAAGCAGATTTGGTGGAAGTGGATGAAAATCGTTTAGTATTCGAGATTACTGCATATGATGAAATTGGACAAATTAGTAAGGGACATCATGAACGTTATATTGTGAAACAAGAAACAATTATCAAAAGAGCAGAAAAAAGAAGAGAACCTCTTTCAAACAAAAATTATTAACAAAAAGGCATTACCTTAAATTAAGGGAAAATATTCGAATTATTTACTAAAAAGATATGAGTTATCTCGTAGAATAGGAACCAAATTTTAAAACGGGCGTATAGCCCGTTATTTTATAGTTTAAAGGGAGAAGGGAGAATCATCAAGTTCTTCCTTAATTTAAAGTTGCTTACCTTCCTACAAATTCTTGAACCCAGTAGTTTTGGTAACTACCACCTTTAGCATAGCCTACACCTATAAAATTAAAGTTAGGGTTTAAAATATTTTTACGATGGCCCTCACTACCCATCCAAGCAGCTACTACGGCTTCAGGAGTTCTTTGTCCGGCGGCTATATTCTCGCCGGCAGTACGGTACTGGATGCCGAATTTGGACAACATCTGAGCAAAAGAACCATAGTTAGGTGAAGTATGGCTAAAGTAATTATTATCACGCATATCTTCAGCTTTGATTCTAGCTACTTTGGCCAGTTCCAAGTCTACTTTTAAAGGTTTGAGCCCGGCCTCGGAACGTTTATCGTTGACCAAGTCAACAACCCTTTGTTCAAATTTGCTTAGCTGATAAACATTATTATCAGCTGGTGGCGCAGGTTCAGGGGTTGGTTTTGGTTCCGGTTGTGGAGCAGGTTCTGGAGTCGGTTTTGTTTTTTCAGGTGTTGGTGTTAGTTTCGGTTCGGGTGATGTTATGAAACGTAATTGCCACCATCTGTAAAAAGGTGAGAAATATTGATTTTGAGTATTTTGCTGGTATTTATAAATGTAAGTATAAGTATAAGCAGATGCTTGTTTAGTTGGTATAAAGGTAAGGGAAGAAGCAGCTATTATTGTTGCTGCTAGTATATTAAACCATTTTTTCTTCAATATAATAATCCTCCTTTATATTAAATCATTAATGTTTAATTGACCCTATTGAGAAAGGTCACCTCCTTTAAACAAGTATTAAAATATTTAAATATGGAATTTTTAAACCTACCTATATCAAGCGAAAAATGCAGGAATTTCCGATAAATACATTAATTTCAGGATATGTTTATGACAAATCTATTATATATTTCGTTCCAGGTTAACATAATGTGCGGGTTATGTTCCAAGGTAAAATTTGCAATCAACCTGAAAAAGTTGTTAAATCCCCAAAAGGGTAGGTGGGTTTTAGTTGAGAGTTGGGAAATTGTTGATAAAAGATATTTATATATGGTAGAATCTCTTAGTCATATAAAAAGAATTAAGAGAGAGGGGCAAAACGATGGCCGGACATTCTAAGTGGGCAAATATAAAACATCGTAAAGCAAAAGTTGATGAAAAACGCGGTCGTCTTTTTACCAAAATTGCTAAAGAGATTATCATTGCTGCTCGTATGGGTGGTGGTGATCCTGAGAGTAATATGCGTTTAAAGGCTGCTATAGCTAAGGCCAAGGATGCCAATATGCCCAATGAAAATATTAAAAGAGCTATAATGCGTGGTACTGGAGAATTAGAAGGTGCATCTTATGAAGAAATGACCTATGAGGGGTATGGTCCTGAAGGGGTAGCCATGCTATTAAATATTGCGACTGATAACCGTAACCGCACAGCATCTGAAATTAGGTACATTTTTTCTCGCGGTGGTGGCAATTTGGGTGAAAGTGGTTGTGTAGCCTGGATGTTTGACCCTAAAGGGGTAATTATAGTTGAAGTTCCTGAGGGTGAGGCTCGAGAAGAAATTACCCTTCAGGCAATTGAGGCTGGTGCTGAAGACATTGATGACAGCGATTCTGAGGTCTTACAGATTAACACAGCACCAGATAAGTTGGAACAAGTTAAAAATGCACTACAGGAAAGTGGTGTAGAAATTGCAAGTGCTGAGGTTGAAATGGTGCCTCAAACCAAAGTAAAAATTGAAGACCCGGAAACAGCTGCCAAGGTTTTACGTTTAATTGATAAATTAGAAGATAATGATGATGTTCAGGCAGTATATACAAATGTTGATATTCCTTCGGAAATAATGGAACAAGTTGAGATATAAAAAAGTATATTTAATTTTTTATTGGTAAATAATAGAAGGTGGTAAATCCTAAGCATTATAAGGAGGTGCCACCTTTTGAACATTGTTGGCCGAAAAATATTAACTATAATAGGATTATTTATTTTTATTGCAGCGAGTTTATTAGCCTACCATGGTTCAAAATTAATGTTATATGAGGAAAAAACTATTCTTAGAGATTTACATTTATGGCCCTCTAAGTCTTATATAGAAAATCAACTAGAAAGTTTATTTGGTAAAGATGAGGCTTTGCCTGTACCGGCTAAAAAAGAACTAAAAAAGGAACATAATGATAAAACCATAAATCAAGACGAAGTCGAAAAAAGTAAAAGTCAAGAGAATACTTCCAAAAGACACTTAGCTGTAAAGGATGGATATATAGTTATTTATGAGGGTCCAAATGGTAGTCAAGGGAAACTTTTAACAGTAACTGATTATAAAATAGATTCTCTACCTGTTGACTGGCAAAATAGAATAAAGAATGGTCAAGCTGAATTTAATTCTGAAAATGAATTGTTAGAAGCACTAGATAGTTTAGATGAATATAAGTAGAAAAGAGCCTTGATTTTTTCTAAGCTAGGCTGAGGGGCTGTCCCATTTGGGATAGCCCCTTTTTTGTAGAAATTTTTGTTACTAAACATCTGATTTTTTGTTTCCCCAAAAACTTAATCCATAAAGAATTGCAAGCTGCATGTCTTCTTTTTTGGTCAAAAAAAGGAACTGTTATTCCATACGTCGAAATATGTGTTCAGGAGGGAAAGGAATGTTAATTTTGGGTATTGATCCTGGCACAGCCATTGTTGGTTATGGTTTGGTGCAGGTAACTTCCGGTCGCCCTCAAGCGATAGATTATGGTTGTATTCGTACTAAAGCAAAAGATAAAGCTAGTCTACGCTTGGTGACTATTTATGATAAAATAAAGGATTTAATTAAGAAACATCAACCTGATACTATAGCTGTTGAAGAGCTTTTCTTTAATAAAAATACTCGTACAGCATTATCAGTAGGGCAAGCAAGGGGAGTTATTCTCCTGGCAGCGGCTCATAGCGGTCTTCCAATAGCAGAGTATACACCTTTGGAAGTAAAACAGGCTGTTACCGGGTTTGGTCGAGCTCCTAAAGACCAAATCCAACGTATGGTTAAGGTATTGTTAAACCTGGAAACTATACCTAAACCGGATGATGTTGCTGACGCTTTGGCAATAGGCCTTTGCCATGCGTCTTTTGCTTCCTGGAAAGAGAAGGAACAGGAGGCGAAAAACTGGTGATTGGCTTTTTACGTGGCAAGCTCTGTCAAGTTGTTCCCGAAGGGGTTTTATTAGAAACCGGTGGTATTGGTTGGTTAATACGTACACCATCAAATTACGCCTGGCCTGACCCAGGGACAGAAATTACCATTTATACTCATCTTGTTGTAAAAGAAGACGCCCTGGAACTATATGGTTTTTTGCAACAAGACAGTTTAAAGCTTTTCACTCTTTTATTAGGAGTAAGTGGTGTTGGTCCCAGGGGTGCCATACAAATTTTATCTTCAGCTGATCCTCAGCAATTATGCCAGGCTATTACCAATGAAGATGTTAGTTTTCTTACTGCTTTACCTGGTATAGGGGTCAAGAAGGCCAAAAGGCTATTGTTGGAACTTAAGGATACTTTAGCCAAGTCGGGACTCCCGGTTAAGTCTGTAGCAAATGCAGGAACAACAGGGTCTGAAGAAAGTGGCAATGATGAAGTCCTCTTAGCTCTTTTATCTTTGGGTTACAGTAAAGAAGAAATAGGACCTGTGGTTTATACGGTTAGAAGTGAACTAGGGCCCGGGGCTACAACAGAAAATGTCCTCCAGGCAGTTCTTAAGGTTTTAGGCCAGGGGGAGGGTATTAATTGACGAAAGACAGGTTGATTGAAGGAGACTTAAAAAGAGAAGATAACGAAATTGAGGGCAGTTTAAGACCCCAACGCTTAAGTGAATACATTGGGCAAGAACATGTAAAGGAAACATTAAGCATTTTTATTCAAGCTGCCTGTGCAAGAGGAGAGGCTTTAGATCATGTTCTCTTATATGGTCCACCTGGTTTGGGGAAGACTACCATGGCTGGAGTTATTGCAAATGAGTTAGGAGCCAAGTTAAGGATTACTTCAGGGCCAGCTTTAGAGCGCCCAGGCGATTTAGCTGCTATTTTGACTAATTTGCAGCATAGAGATGTATTATTTATTGATGAAATACATAGGTTATCCCGTCAAGTAGAGGAAATTCTATATCCGGCAATGGAGGATTTTGCTCTGGATATTATTTTGGGTAAGGGCCCCAGTGCTCGTTCTATTCGTTTGGACTTACCACCGTTTACTTTGGTTGGTGCTACTACCAGGGCAGGTCTAGTTTCTTCTCCCCTTAGAGATCGCTTTGGTATTAATTCGCGTATGGAGTTTTATAAGACAGCTGAATTGGAGAGAATTATTTCACGGGCAGCAGCTATATTAAAGGTATCTATAGAACCTGAAGGGGCACAGGAGATAGCCTGCCGGTCTCGGGGAACACCACGGGTGGCTAATCGATTGTTAAAAAGGGTTCGAGATTATGCCGCTGTTCGAGCTCAAGGTGTTATTACAAAAGAGGTGGCTCGAGAAGCATTGGAGTTACTAAAGGTTGACTCGGTTGGGTTAGATAGTGCTGATCGGCGCTTGCTTTTAACACTTATTAAAAAGTTTAATGGCGGCCCAGTTGGTTTAGATACTTTGGCAGCGGCTATCAGTGAAGAACCCGGTACAATTGAGGATGTTTACGAGCCATATTTGCTCCAGCTCGGCTTTATTCAACGTACACCTCGGGGTCGGGTGGCAACCTCCGGTGCCTACGAACATTTAAAGATAGAACGGACAGGAACACTATTTTAAGGAGGATAAAATGGGTGACTGGAGTTTTTTAGGCAAAATAATTTTGAGAATTGGCCTTCTACTTGTTATTCTAGGCTTATTAATACAAGTTGCAGGAAAGTTTTTTTCCTTTGGACGTTTACCAGGGGATATTTTTATTCAAAAAGGAAATTTTACTTTTTATTTTCCTATATTCAGTAGCATATTACTTAGTATTGTTCTTACCATTATTTTGAACTTACTTTTTCGCCGCTAGCATCCAGTCAAAAATGTTTACAAACCAACGAAATATATACCAGAGAGGTGAGGGTCATTGCGATCTGAAGCAGACCCCAATCGCCTGTTAGAAAAGGCCAAAAGCGGGGATGCCGCGGCTAGGGAGGAATTAATTCGTCGCTTTACCCCTTTTATATTATCTGTTGTTTCTAAGGTGACAGGTCATTTTATTCGCTTGGGTGAAGATGACGAAGCCAGTGTTGGCTTAATGGCTTTTAATGAGGCCATAGATAGTTACCGGCCCAATGGGGGAGCCACTTTTTTATCCTTAGCTGAAACCATTATTCGTCGCCGCTTAGTTGATTACTTTCGTCGTGAAAAGCGACACAGGGGGTCGCTATCGTTAGATGCTATAACAGGTGAAACAGCTGTTACTGCCGATCCATTGGGTGAAGAAAAAATCAATTTGGTTGATGAAATTGCGGATCGGAGTCAGGAGATTAAGCGGTATAAGGAAGACTTAGTAGCTTATGGTATAACTTTGAAAGACTTAGTAAAAGCTAGTCCCCAACATCAAGATGCTCGTGACCGAGCCACAGCAGTTGCAAGGGTGATAGTAGCAAATCCACTTTTAAAGAAGTTTCTTAAAGAACGTAAAGCTTTACCCTTAAAAGCCTTACAAAAAGAAGTGGATGTTAGTCGAAAAACCCTTGAGCGTCACCGTAAATATATCATTGCCATAGCAGTTATGCTCATGGGTAATTACGAATACTTAACAGATTACATAGGACAGTATAAGTGGGGGGGTCAGGATGCTTAAAGCTGAACGAGGATTAGTTATGGATAGAGAGGGAGATAGGGTTATAGTTTTAACACCAGAGGGGGAATGGCGTACTGTAAAACCAGCCGGGGTTATGCCTGAAATGGGTGAAGAAATTATGTTACCCGTAGAAAAAAGAGGGTTACTAACTTGGCAGGTTGTAACAGTAGCCGCCATTTTATTATTGTGTTTGACTATACCCTTGGCTAATCATATCTTCAATTCAACAGCACCTGGCCAACTAGCTTATTATGTTAATGTAGATATTAATCCAAGTGTTGAGCTTGCTGTAGATGAGAGGAATAGGGTAATAAGTGCCCAAGGTTTGAATAAAGACGGAGAAAAGTTATTGTCAGGCTTGGACTTATGTAATGAGAGGGTTCTAAAGGCAGTGAAAATTATTGCTCAAGAATCAGTGCGTCAGGGTTATTACCAGCCTGACGAACAGGATGACCAAGGTGCCATGATGGTCACTGTTATTCCAGTTGCTGATGATACAAATAAGAATTTGGCTGATATTGATGTTGATGATTTAGGCAAAAAATTAATAAGAGAGGCTCAGGGTGTTTTAGATAAAAACCGGATTAAAGCGGAAGTGGTAGTAGCTACTGTACCCCCTGACATACGCCAGCATGCAACAGAATTAGGCCTTTCAGCCGGTAAATATAGTGTTATGTTGGAAGCTTTGGCAGAAGGAGTTCCATTAACGGTAGATGATTTAAAGGAAAAAAGCATTGTTAAAGCATTAAAAAATGCTGATTGCGATTGGAAACAGGTGCTTAATCAATTAAAAGAAGAAAAAGACCTTTTGAAAAAAGAAAAACAGTTAGGGCCTATTCTTAAAGTAGCTGTTAGTGGTGGAAATATTAAAGGAGAACAGGATCTTGTTAAAAAACCAGGAAATAAAGAGCAAAAGGAAGATAAAAAGCCAGGTCACGGTCATGGAGCAGATCCTGCTTTTAATCATCGCAGAGGTTATACGGTTGCGAGAGGTGTAACTGATTTATTAGAGGTAAGGCGAAATAATATATATAATTTATCATTGGTATCTACTTGTACTAATCCTTAGCTTTAAATAATTTTAAGAAAAGCTAAGATTTATCATAAATAAAGATGTCTAAGAAAAAGGAAATAAAGGGGATAGTGAAGAAATATTTTGGAAGAAAAATAGAAAAAGTATACATTTAAATTAAACATCGCACAATATTTAAGGAAATATTTTACTTTAGATTTAACTGTTTTAAATATTTTTTAGTAGGTGATAAATAGTTTTGCGTACTGAAGATTTTGATTATGAGTTGCCTCCGGAATTAATTGCTCAGAAACCAGTGGAGCCGCGGGATGCCTCGCGGCTCCTTGTGCTGCACCGTCAAAAAAATAAATTAGACCACCGCCATTTTTATGATTTACCTGACTATCTAAAATTCGGGGATGTTTTGGTATTAAATGAAACGAGAGTAATACCTGCTCGCCTTTGGGGGCGTCGAGCAGCAACAGGGGCACGAATTGAAGTGTTGTTACTGACTCGAAAAGATAAAGACACTTGGGAAGCCTTAGTCCGCCCAGGTCGACGGGTCCCTGTTGGTACGGAAATAGTTTTTGGTGAAGGTGAATTAACTGCCCGGGCAATAGCAACCACTAGTTCCGGGGGCAGGGTTTTACAGTTTTTCTATAAGGAAAATTCCTTTGAGGAATTATTGGACCGTTTGGGTGAGATGCCTCTTCCACCTTACATTAAAGAAAAAACTTCTAACCCTGAGCGTTATCAGACAGTTTTTGCCCGTAAAGAAGGGTCGGCAGCGGCACCTACAGCCGGGCTGCATTTTACCCCAAGACTTCTGAAAAAAATCGAAGATAAAGGGATAAAGGTTGTTTACTTACTCCTTCATGTGGGTCTGGGTACCTTTAGACCTGTTAAAGTAGAAAATATTGAAGAACATCGAATGCATGCTGAGTATTACGAGGTTACTAAAGAGGCAGCAGATACCATAAACAAGGCTCGGGCCAATGGTGGGCGGATTATAGCCGTTGGGACGACGGTAGTCCGGACATTAGAGACGGTGACTGCTGATGATGGTATAGTTCGACCTGATAGTGGTTGGTCAGATATTTTTATTTATCCCGGCTATCGGTTTAAAGCCGTTGATTGTCTGGTTACAAACTTTCATTTACCTAAGTCAACATTACTTATGCTTATTAGTGCTTTTGCCGGGCTTGAGAAAACACTGGCTGCTTACAGAGTGGCGGTCAATGAAAAATACCGCTTTTTTAGTTTTGGTGACGCTATGTTGATTTTATAGTTGTCAGGAGGAAGCAGTTAATTGTATGATGTAAAATTTGAGTTATTAAAACGGGATCGCTGGACAGGGGCACGACTAGGGCGATTAACAACCCCTCATGGTACAGTTGAAACACCTGTTTTTATGCCTGTTGGTACCCAGGCCACTGTTAAGACCATGACCCCAGAAGAAGTTAAAGGGCTCGGAGCTGAAATTATCCTTTCAAATACATACCATCTTTATCTCCGTCCCGGCGCAGATATTGTCCGTGAAGCTGGAGGATTGCACCGTTTTATGAATTGGGACAAACCAATTTTAACTGACAGTGGTGGTTTCCAGGTCTTTAGTTTATCTGATTTACGCCAGATTACCGAAGAAGGAGTTTATTTTCGTTCTCATTTAGATGGTTCAAAACATTTTATGGGACCAAAAGAATCTATGGAAGTCCAACAAGCTTTAGGCTCAGATATCGCCATGGCATTTGATGAGTGTGTTGCTTATCCAGCCTCTCGAGAGGAAGTTGAGGTGGGGGTTTGGCGTACAAGTAAGTGGGCTGAAGAATGCCTTAAAAATCATCATCGTAAAGATCAGGCTGTTTTTGGAATTATACAGGGAGGAATGGATAAAGAATTAAGGCGTCGTAGTGCCAGTGAGATCACTTCCCTTGATTTTCCCGGTTATGGTATTGGTGGGTTAAGTGTTGGTGAACCTAAAGAAATTATGTATAGAGTTTTGGAAGATTTACAAGAACACTTACCGGAAAACAAGCCCCGTTATTTAATGGGTGTTGGTTCTCCGGATTGCCTTATTGAAGGGGTAAAAAGAGGGGTAGACATGTTTGATTGTGTTCTACCTACGCGTATAGCACGTAACGGTACGGTATTCACTACATATGGTCGACTCGTGGTTCGTAATGCTGCTTATGCCCGTGATTTTCGTCCAATGGACCCAGAGTGTGATTGCTATGCCTGTCGTAATTTCAGTAGGGCTTATATACGTCATTTGTTAAAAGCTGATGAGATACTGGGTATGAGATTGACCACTATCCATAATCTATATTTTTTAATTAAACTGATGCATCGTATGCGGGAGGCTATAGCTAATGACCAGTTTGAAGAAATGGCAGTTGACTTTTATACCAGGTATAATTCGGGAAAAATTTAAAAGGGGAAGGTATTATTTACCTATTGTCGAAGTCTAGAGATATAACTTACACCAAAATTTAGAAAGAGTGGAGGTTGTTTCATGGATCAGTTTATGGGCTCTTTACTTTACATGGCGTTCTTTTTTGTTATTGTCTATTTTATTATTATCAGGCCTCAGAAAAAGGAACAAAAGAAACGCCAGGAAATGCTATCTAGCTTAAAGGTTGATAATCGCGTGGTTATATCTGGTGGCATACATGGCAGAATAACGAAGGTAAAAGATGATACTTTAATGGTCAGGATTGCCGATAAAGTAGTTATTGAGGTTGATAAAGCTGCAGTAGCTTATGTACCAGGTCAGGAGGAATAAGTAAATTTACTGGATATATATGGATGGGGTGGTATTTACAGCGATTGACGGTTAACTTTCGCCAGGGGTATAATGGTTGCATTGATTAGTTTCATAGTTTCATGAGGGAGGCTAGAGTTTTGGCAGGGGGAAGAAGATCAGGCGGCTTTTTAAAGTTCGCTATCGTTTTTATTGCTATTTTAGCGATAGGAATCGGGGCCTTTAGGCCCTTAATAAATGGCATGAACTTGGGCCTTGATTTACGTGGTGGTGTCCATGTACTTATGCAAGCCCAAAGTACTCCTGAACATGCAGTTACTAATGAAGATATGATAGCTTTGGAAAGGGTTATGCGCAGTAGGGTTGACGAGATAGGTCTTAGTGAGCCCGTAATCCAACGAGAAGGCGAAGACCGCTTGATTATTGAGTTAGCTGGTGTTAATAATCCTGAGGAAGCTATCTCAATAATCGGTAAAACTGCTCAACTGGAGTTTATAACTGCTGATGGAGAATTAGTATTAACAGGTAAAGACCTAAAAGATGCTAAGGCTATAATTAATCAGGCTAATCAAGAACCTCAGATCGCTTTTGAATTGAATAAAGAAGGTACTAAAAAGTTTGCTGATGCAACTACTAAGTTAGTAAATATGTATGGTGAGAATGATCCTAAGAGATCTATAGCTATCATTTTGGACAAGCAGTTACTTACTAATCCATATGTTAAGGAACCTATTACCGCAGGCGAAGGTGTAATTTCAGGCGGTTTTGCTACTTATGAGGAAGCTGCCAACCTGGCTGCACTGTTACGTGGTGGTGCTTTGCCGGTACCCGTAGAGATCATCGAACACAGAGCGGTAGGGCCAACTCTTGGTGCTGACTCTCTGGAAAAAAGTAAGGTTGCTATAATTGTCGGTTTAGCTTTAATAGCTTTGTATATGCTCATTTTCTATCGTTTACCAGGACTAATTGCTAATATATCATTAATTGCTTATAGTATTATTGTTTTGGCAGCCCTATGGGCTTTAAAAGCTACTCTTACGCTGCCCGGTATAGCAGGTTTATTGTTGTCAGTAGGTATGGCAGTAGATGCTAATATCATTATTTATGAGCGCATAAAAGAAGAATTGCGAAATGGTAAGAGCTTAAGGGCGGCAATTGACTCTGGTTTTAAAAGGGCCTTTGTAACGATTTTCGATGGTAATACCACCACAATTATTGGCGCTATAGTTCTCTATTACCTGGGTAGTGGAATGGTACGTGGTTTTGCTGTTACTTTATCATTAGGTATCTTGACGAGTATGTTTACAGCAATTACATTAACCAAACTCCTTTTACGTTTAATTGTTGAAATTCCAGGGTTTAATAAGTTGTGGCTCTTTGGAGTTAGTGAAAGGCAAATTGCAGCAGCAAGGGGTGAGGCTTAAAAATGAGATTTAATATTGACTTTGTAAGTAAACGTAAATGGTGGTATGCCCTTTCGCTGCTTGTAATTATTGTTGGGCTTATTGCCATGACTATCCAACATCCTCCCCTTAATTTTGGTATTGATTTTACCGGGGGCAATATCCTTCAGGTTAAGTTCCATCAAGAGGTCAACACTGAGCAGGTACGTGGAGTTTTAGAGGATATTAAGATGGGTAATAGTTCTATCCAGGAATCGGACAATAACCAGTTTATAATCAGAACCGTTGAATTAGATGAGAACCAGGTTAATAATGTAATCAGTAATCTAAGAAGTAAATTAGGTGACCTTGACGTAGAAAGAAATGATAAAGTAGGAGCAACTATTGGACACGAATTGACCGTTAAGGGTATTAAGGCCATGCTTATTGCCTGGGTATTGATGGTTATTTATATAACAATCCGCTTTGAATTTTTATCTGGTATAGCAGCTATTATAGCTTTAATCCATGATATTCTTATAACTTTAGGCTTTTTTGCTATATTCCGCTGGGAAATTGACTCCACCTTTGTAGCAGCTCTTTTGACAATCATCGGTTACTCAATTAATGATACAATTGTTATTTTTGACCGTATTCGTGAGAATTTTAAACAGCGTAATAAAGAAACAGTTGAAGAAACGGTTAATCGCAGTATTAATCAGACATTAGTCAGGTCACTTAATACAAGTTTAACTACCGCAGCAGCATTATTAGCTTTAATGCTTTTAGGTGGGGAAACTACGAGGATTTTTGCTTTGGCTATGCTAATTGGTGTAATTAGCGGTACTTATTCCTCTATTTTTATAGCCAGCCCTCTCTGGGTTGATTTTCGAAATATGGCCAGGAATAGACGACGTCAGAGTGTATCCGGCAAATCTAGAGTACGTAATGCTCATTAACTTAAATATATAAAAGCTTCCGGTAATTGAGCCGGAAGCTTTTGTTTATACTAACTATATGATTATTTCATTTATTAGTGGTTTAGCTATTGTTTTAATATTAGCAGTTTCTATAGTACGACCTTGGCGTGGCTTATTTATCCTTGGTTTTATAGTAGCAATAGCTTGGGTTATTACTGAACGTACTTCAGGAATTGAAGTATTTCATATGGTGGTAACTTTAGCTATTGGCGCTGTTTTTTTGGCTTTAGTGGAACGAATAGATAAATATTGGAATACAATATACCAACAGTCAGTTAGTAATGGAAAACAGCTACTTTTAGGAAGTTTAGCTTTTATAATCTTGTTTGGTGTTTTAATAGCTCCATTATGGGGACTTATTATTGGTGCTGGAATTGGTGGATTGGGAAGTTGCTTATTAAATGATCGTAATCTTTGGTCAGCAATTCCCAGGTTATTAATAATATTTATTTTAAAAGAAATTGCTCTCCTCTTACCTGGTATTATACTTGGTAGCCGATTATTTGGCTTTTTTTAAGTTATAATATATTTTTCAAACTGACTGCTCCCTTTTCGGAAAAATGCTTCAGGGATTTTTCTAAAACCAAAAGTTCGCCAGAAGCCAGGGCTTGGTTATGGTATTTTATATACTCCTGTACTTTAATAAATGATGTATTAATCTTATTAATTTCTCGATGATCAATAATTAAGCTCAACAAGCTATTACGTTCATTCCATAATTGCTCGGCGTACTACATTAAAATAGTCTTTGTTTCTAAGTAGCTCCAAAAGGTCATTAACATTAATCCTCAAGCGTTGTAGTTCCTCTTCAACTATCTTTCCGTTTTTTACGACAATAGTTGGCTTACCACAGATTATTCCTCTTGCTTTTTCCCATTTGAGGTTAATTAAAGATAAGGCAACTTGGAGCACCATAATGGTAATAATAGGAACAATACTGTTTAATAACGGAACACCTATATCGTCCATAGCCAGAGCTGCCATTGCGGAAACTGTTAAAACTACGACCATAGCAGCATAAAATATTATCACCTCCAAGGTATCTAATATAATCCTTGCCTATTCTTATATACAGTTGTAAAATGGTTTAAGTCAAATTTTAGGACTTTATCTTGTTGGGAAAAAGTGTAATTTTTTACTTTGATCCAGAGGGGGATGTAGGCCATTGGATACCAGGATTCGTGCTGCTAGAGTTTCAATACTTTCCAATATAGTTCTAGTTTTAGGTAAATTGGGGATTGGTTATACAACCCAATCGGTGAGTATTATTTCGGAAGCTATCCATTCTGGCTTGGATTTATTAGCAGCTATCATTGCATTTTTTTCTGTAAGGATGGCAAGTAAGCCTCCCGATGCAGTTCATTCTTACGGTCATGGAAAAATTGAAAATATTTCTGCAGTAATAGAGGCAATGCTTATTTTTCTAGCAGCAATCTGGATAGTTTATGAAGCTGTTCAAAAATTAATTACAGGTGGTCACCAAGTGCATGGGGCTTTACTTGGTATGGCTGTTATGGCTGGATCTAGTCTTGTTAATTACTTAGTGTCCTTTTATCTTTTTAGAGTAGCAGCCGCTACAGAGTCATTAGCCTTAGAAGCAGATGCCTGGCATTTACGGACTGATGTATACACTTCTGTTGGCGTAATGTTGGGGCTTCTTATCATGCATTTAACTGGTCTGGATTGGCTTGACCCTGCGGTAGCCTTGGTGGTGGCGGTTATGATTATAAAGGCAGCCTATGATTTGACCAAGGAGGCATTCTTACCTTTAATAGATGTTCGTTTACCGGAAAAAGAGGAACAAATTATTAAGGATATAATCGCCAATCATAATGATCAATATGTAGAATTTCATAAGTTACGTACCAGAAAGGCCGGTCGTGAACGGTTAATTGATTTACATTTGGTTGTACCACGACATAATAATATCGACCACGTACACCAGCTGTGTGATCATATAGGGCATGAAATAGAGTCAGCTTTACCATATGCAGATGTATTAATCCATGCTGAGCCATGTGAATCAGCAAAGGGTTGTTATCTATGTGAAAATTGCCCAGAGAAGGAAAAGCATTCATAAAGGGAGAAGTTATCTAATTTATAAAAATGTTGAGGGGAGGACGGAGAACTATGCAATTATATTCCCTACTGGGGTTTATTTTTGCTTTATTGGTAGCAATATTTGCTGTACAAAATACCAGTTTGGTTGAAATAAACTTTATAATCTGGAAATTTAGACATATCTCTCTGGTATTAGTTATCTTGGGTTCAGCAGCCTTTGGGGCGCTTTTTGTTTTTTTATTGGGACTGGTTAGTCAAATACGATTGGGTCGGGAAATCTGGCAACTTAAAAGTGAAAATAAAAGATTACAGGATACCATAAATGAGCTTAAGCAATCTGAGGAATTAGAAAACGAAGGGAAGCAAGAAGTTTGACGTCGGTTGTTTGGGAGTTACCCCCGGTTTCCATGACGGAAAGGCTCAATCTAGCCAGAGAATTAAATATCTCACCTATAACAGCTCAGGTGCTGATAAATCGTGGTATAAAAACGGCGGCAGCAGCCAGGGCTTTTTTATCACCTGATTCAGCAAAGCTTATACAACCTGAAGAATTTGCAGGGTTAAAAGAAGCACTTGAACGACTAATTAAAGCAGTGGAGACCCAGGAGAAAGTTTTAATTTATGGTGATTATGATGTTGATGGTTTAACAGCTACTGCAATTATGATAGAGATTTTTAGTCGTTTGGGGGTTAAGACTGAATTTTACCTGCCCAATCGCTTGACAGAGGGGTACGGGCTGAACAAGGCAGGCTTAAATATAGCTAAAGAAAAAGGCTGTTCCTTGGTAGTAACAGTCGATTGTGGAATTACTTCCATAGAAGAGGCTATCTATGCTAAACAAAAGGGGCTAGATTTAATAATCACAGATCACCACCGTCCAGGGGAGGCATTACCAGAAGCAACGGCAATTATTAATCCTTTACTAGGCTCATCTCTACCACCACTGTGTGGGGCAGGGGTTGCTTTTAAACTGGCCCAGGCCCTTGCAAGTCTTTATGGATTATCTTCTAAAAATGGGATAGAAGCTGATTGGCTCCTTGATTTAGTTGCGTTGGCTACTATTGCAGATTCCGTTCCCCTTCTAGGTGAAAATCGGTTACTAGTTCAATTGGGGTTACCAATTTTGACTTCAGGGAACAGACCGGGGATAAAAGCTTTGGCTGAAATTGCTGGATTAAAGTCTGAGGAATGGGATGTCAAGGATATTTCTTTTACCATTATCCCCCGTTTAAATGCTGCCGGACGTTTGGGTGAGGCTAGTACTGCTTTAGAGCTTTTAATTACTGATTCTCCTCAACAAGCTCTTGAATTAGCCCAACATTTACAGAAAGAAAATACTACCCGCAAACTTCTACAGGATAATATTATATCCGAAGCGGAAGCAATGGCATCTGCAGCAATTGCCCAAGGTAATCGGGGTTTAGTGTTAGCAGCTCAAGGGTGGCACCCAGGAGTTATCGGTATTGTTGCTACACGTCTGATGGAAAAATATAATTGTCCCGTTATTGTAATTGCCCTGGAAGGGGATGCAGGGCGCGGATCAGGGCGGAGTATTCCAGAGGTCAATCTACATGAGGTATTAACTAGGTGCAAAGACCATCTGTTAGGATTCGGTGGACATGCCCAAGCAGCTGGGTTGGAAATTTCGGCAAGTGAAATACCCCATTTTCAAGTTGCTTTTAATAAAGCTATAGAGGAGGTTCTAGGTAAAGAACCCATTCCCCAAAAACTCATGCCCGAAGCAGAAGTTTTATTCAGCCAGTTGGATTGGCCTTTATTTAGGGAGTTAGAACAACTAACTCCCTTTGGTGAAGGAAACCCTCGCCCCCTTTTGATATCCAGGCGTGTTTACATAAAAAAAGCTACTCAGGTCGGTAAAGACCATAATCATTTAAAGTTGAGCTTGGAAGGGCAAGGAAGGGAATTGGTGGGCATTGGTTTTAACCAGCATTTGCCTCCAGGCTTAACAGTTAACAAACCGGTTGATGTTGTTTTTTATCTAGATAAAAACATTTATAATGGCAATGAAGAGCTTCAGCTCTTATTAACTGATATAAGACCTTCCTCTAATGAAATTGAAATATCTAACATGCATGGAGAACAGTTAGTGGCAGCGACCGGGGAAACTGAATTAGCTTATACTTGGTCTCGACAACTGCAAGAAAAACTTCTAGGGAAAAATTCACCTTGTAATTTTATATTAGCCACAAGCACGGCTGTACGTCAGCTTTATTACGGTATAAAACGAAATTTTAAAGAAGCAATATCCCTTACACCTTTAGGTCCTTGGGTGGGAGCTAGTAGAGAAAAAAGGATTTTAAGCAAAAAGACAGGCCTAATTAGTTGCAGTCCCTTTTATTTAGAACAAGAAGGTGAAGGCAGTCCTTATGTATACTCACCGCTAGTGACTATAGACAAGAACTCAAAAAAAGATGAAGGAGAACTATTACAAACTGTCAATAATACTCATATGTGGCAATCATTTACTGAGATGATGCCTTTATTGACTGAACTCGCATCTCAAGGAAAACGAATTCTTTTATATGAAGCTGACGGTTTTAAGGCGAGGCAAATAGCTTCTTTGTTAAGGGAAAAGTTACCTGGGGTAAGTATAACAGTAGATACATATGTGGATTATCTTCATTTTCTTTTAGTACGGGAAAGTGCTTTATCCGGTCATCTTCAGGTAATGATAGCCAGGAGGGAACTACCACCTTGGTTTTTTCCTGCTGATGTAGTTATTTTTAATTATCTACCTGGGAGCCAAGAGGAGGTAGAATTGGCACTACCCCTAACAGACAGATTGCCTGAGGTTTACATAAAACATGAAAATAAGAAAAAGTCGGAACAAGATTTACGCCGGAAAATAGCAGCTTTTTATCGTGAACTATGCCAAAAAGTTAACGTTAACGGTGGACTTTACATATTTAATAAGAAAAGTTATCATCAACGATGTTACCTGGCTATTTTAGAAGAACTGGGATTAGTAAAGGTACTAAAAAGAGATAAAGGTTTATTTGTTCATCCTGTGAAGGTAACCAGCAAGCAGAATTTATATGATTCTAGACGTTACCGACAGCTTTTAACTGAAGAACAATTAGCCAGGGATTTATGGCAGCAGCTTAAAGGTGGGAGGTGAGTTCCAGTGGATTTAAAAGAACTAAAAGAAGCTATTAAAAAATATAGACCCGATGCAAATTTGAAACTGGTGGATGATGCTTATAGCTTGGCAGCCAGTGCTCACAAGGACCAAAAACGGTGTTCAGGAGAAGATTATATAACTCACCCTTTAAATGTTGCAGGTATTTTAACAGAATTACAGCTTGATGTTGTCACCATTGCAGCTGCTTTACTTCATGATGTGGTAGAGGACACCCCTATTAGCCTGGATACAATAAAGGAGCTTTTTGGGGAAGAAGTAGCTCGTTTGGTTGATGGAGTTACTAAGTTGAGCCGTCTTGAATACAAAACCAAAGAAGAACAGCAGGCAGAAACTCTACGTAAAATGTTTTTGGCAATGGCTCATGATATTCGGGTCATTCTTATTAAACTGGCTGATCGTTTGCATAATATGCGAACCTTAAAGTATCTCCCGGTAGAAAAGCAAAAGGATATTGCCCGTGAAACCTTGGAAATTTACGCCCCACTGGCTCACCGTCTGGGAATTTTCCGCCTTAAATGGGAGCTTGAGGATCAATCTTTACGTTACCTTGAGCCGGAGCGTTACTATGAATTAGTTAAAAGTATAAATATGAAGCGACAGGAACGTGAGGCGTATATCGAAGAAGTTGTAAAGCTTCTTAAGGAGAAAATGGAAGAAGCAGGAATAAAGGCAGATATTCAGGGAAGACCGAAACACTTTTACAGTATATACAATAAAATGGTCAAGCAGAATAAGGAATTAAATGAAATATATGACCTTATAGCGGTTCGAATAATTGTAAATTCCATTAAAGACTGTTATGCCGCCCTTGGTCAGGTTCATGCTTTATGGAAGCCTATTCCTGGGCGGTTTAAAGACTATGTGGCTATGCCTAAACCAAATATGTACCAGTCTTTGCATACTACTGTTATTGGACCCAATGGAGATCCTTTTGAGATTCAAATCCGTTCCTGGGAGATGCACCGTACAGCGGAATACGGAATTGCTGCCCACTGGAGATACAAAGAGGGTAGTGCTAGTGACCGGGATTTTGAACAGAAATTAACTTGGCTTAGGCAATTGCTTGATTGGCAAAGGGAAATGCGTGATCCCCGCGAATTTATGGAAACTCTTAAAATAGATCTTTTTTCTGATCGTGTTTATGTTTTTACTCCTAAAGGTGATGTTGTAGAATTACCAGCTGGTTCAGTGCCTATTGATTTTGCCTATAAAGTGCATACCGATGTCGGTCATACCTGTACGGGGGCCAGGGTTAACGGTCGGATTGTGCCATTAGATTATAAGCTAAAAACAGGTGACATTACGGAAATTATAACTACTAAAGGTAGTCAGCCAAGTCGTGACTGGCTTCATATAGTTCAAAGTACCCAGGCTAAAAATAAAATTCGTCAGTGGTTTAGAAAAAAAAGCCGAGAACAGAATTTAAATAAAGGACGGGATCTTCTAGAAAAAGAATGTCAAAAGCAGGGTTTAGACCCAGAAGAGGATCTAAAAGTTTCTATTCTTCAAGAAGTCTTACCAAAAGTAAATGTTGCTACGGTTGAGGATCTTTACGTAATGGTAAGTGAGGGGATTATTAATCCTCAGCAGGTAATAGTACGCATTAAGGAGCAAAAAGAGCAAAAAAGATCTTCCGATTCAGATGTATTTAAGACAATTAAACCTTGGCAAGAGTATGGCAAACCTTCTCGTGGTATTAGAGTTAAAGGGCTGGATAACCTTCAAATTCGTTTGGCACAGTGCTGTAAGCCTTTACCCGGTGATGAAATAATAGGATATATTACCAGAGGCCGGGGCATTAGTGTTCACCGTGTTGATTGTTTAAATGTAAAGTATCACTTAAAAACGGAAAAAGAACGATTTATTGAAGTTGCCTGGGATACAGATGTCGAAGGTACCTATCAGGTACACTTAGAGGTTTTCGCTGTAGATCGACCTAATCTTGCTATGGATATAATAACTGCGATAAATGATACAAAAACGATAATAAATTCTATCCATGCAAGAGCGGTTAAAAATAATCAGGCATTAGTAGATTTAAAACTGGAGATCAGAAGTCCAGAGCATTTACAATATATAATGGACAAAATTCGACGTATTCGTCTTGTAACAGACGTTAAGAGGGTAGTGTACGGTTAATTATAGTAATTATAGTTCTTAGTAGTAGAGTGGAGTGGTATTTTATGCTAAACTGCAAAGTATGTGATAAGTTATGAGGGCAGTAGTACAACGTGTAAAAAAAGCCTCCGTGACGGTAGACGACAGGAAAATTGGAGTAATTGAAAAAGGCTTAGTGGTTTTTTTGGGTATAGCTGATGACGATGGGGAGGCTGATGTTAAATATATAGTAGATAAAGTTTCTAATTTACGAATTTTTAGTGATAGTGAAGGTAAGATGAATTTATCAGTAAGGGATGTTAAAGGGGAAATTCTGGCTGTTTCCCAGTTTACCCTTTATGGAGACTGTCGAAAAGGGAGACGCCCAAGTTTTAGTTCGGCGGCGCCACCTGATAAGGCTCTGAAGTTATATAATCAGTTTGTTGAGAGGTTAGCATCAGAGGGTCTCCGAGTGGCTACCGGGCGATTCCAGGCAGATATGCTAGTGTCATTAGACAATGATGGCCCAGTGACGATGCTTTTAGATAGCAAAAGACTTTTTTAGTTAAAATTTTAACTAATATGATATAATTTTCTTATTAGGGAGGTAGTTTTGTGTTTTTAAAAACCTTGGTTGTAGGGCCACTTGCAGCCAATTGTTACCTTATAGGCTGTCCGGAAACTAAAGAGGGGGCAGTTATTGACCCAGGGGCTGAAGGGGAGAAAATCCTTGCGGCTGCTCGGGAGGCTGACCTTAAAATAAAATATATAATTAATACCCATGGACACCTCGACCATATAAGTGCCAACGGTACGATAAAGAAGGCTACAGGGGCCGAAGTTTTAATTCACAGTGCAGATGCCTCTTGTCTCACTGATCCAAAGCGAAATCTTTCCGTTATGGCGGGAGCCAGTATAACTAGCCCGGCAGCGGATCGTCTTTTGGAAGAAGGCTCAATTATTAAAATTGGTAAAACTATTACCCTTGAAGTTATTCATACCCCCGGACATACTCTCGGTGGCATCTGCCTTAAAGGGGAAAATGAAGTTTTCACAGGGGATACTCTTTTTGCCGGTTCTATAGGACGTACGGATTTTCCGGGAGGTTCCTATAGGGATTTAATTGATGCTGTTAGAAAAAAACTATTTACTTTAGATGAAAGCCTTAAAGTATATCCAGGCCATGGTCCATCTTCTACAATTGGGACAGAGAAGGCCGAAAACCCTTTTTTTAGCTAATGGAGGATTTTATGTTGATAACTCGCCCACGTGGTACAGAAGATATTTTGCCAGAAAATATTAGTGGTTGGTATCTTTTAGAAGCTACTGCAAGAGAATTAAGTTACCTTTACGGATACCGTGAAATTCGCACCCCGATTTTTGAACACACGGAAATTTTTAATCGTGGTGTTGGGGATACAACCGATATCGTCGAGAAAGAGATGTATACATTTAAAGATCGGGGTGGTCGTGAACTCACATTGAGGCCAGAGGGAACGGCTTCAGTGGTACGGGCTTTTTTGGAACACAGAATGGATGCTCAGGGTTTACCGGTAAAGCTTTTTTACTTAGGCCCTATGTTTCGTTATGGACGACCCCAGGCTGGCCGTTTAAGGCAGTTTCACCAGTTTGGGGTTGAAGCCTTTGGTTCTATGGATCCGGGTCTTGATGCAGAGGTTATTGCTCTGGCTATGAATTTTTATAGAGCCCTGGGACTTGAAGATTTAGAATTGCATTTAAACAGTGTTGGTTGTCCTGAATGTCGGGCTAAGTATCGAGAAGAGCTAAAGGGTTATTTAGAACCGTATCTTAAGGAATTATGTAACACATGCCAAGGTCGGTTTGAACGTAATCCTTTAAGGATTTTTGATTGTAAAAGTTCAGTCTGTCAGGAGATTGTAGCTAAGGCACCAACGGTAGTTTTAAGCCTTTGTGAGGACTGCTCGGATCATTTTAAACGGGTTCAGGGTTATTTAGAAACCTTAGGTATTGATTTTATATTGGACGAGCATTTGGTTCGGGGTTTAGATTATTATACTAAAACGGCTTTTGAGATTATGGTTAAGGGAATAGGTGCCCAGAGTTCCATTGGCGGTGGTGGCCGTTATGATGGATTAGTAGAGAATTTGGGTGGTAAATCTGTACCGGGGATCGGTTTTGGGCTGGGATTAGAACGTGTACTTTTAACCCTTCAAGCCCAAGGTAAGGATTTACCACAAATTAATAAAATTGAAGTTATGGTCGTAACTGTTGGAGCAGACTTAAATAAGGAAGCTGTGCGGTTACTTGCCAATCTTAGGGCAGCAGGTTTTAAGGCTGATAAAGATTATCTTGAACGCAGTCTAAAAGCGCAAATGAAATACGCTAACCGCTGTAAGGCTAGGATAGCGTTAATTCTTGGTGAGGAAGAGTTCAAAAGGGGTAAAGTTTTAGTACGAGATTTAGAAACTGGTAGTCAAGAGGAAGTACCCCTGGAAGAAGTAGTTGACTTTTGTCGGCAGAAAAAGGAGAGTGGATGGTAGTGGTTGAGAGTATAGCTGGCCTAAGCCGCAGCCATGGCTGCGGTGAATTAACAGCTAATGAGGTTGGTCAGGAAGTAACCATTATGGGTTGGGTGCATAGGCGCCGGGATCATGGTGGCTTAATTTTTATTGATTTACGTGATCGTTCAGGTTTAATTCAAGTTGTCTGTGATCCGGAATCTGGTTCAACTTTTAAAAAAGCTGAAGAAGTCCGTAATGAATACGTATTAGCAGTTAGCGGTAAGGTAAGGTTACGACCGGAGGGGACAGCAAACCCTAAATTGTCTACCGGATCCATCGAAATTATCGTCCATGAATTACGAATACTTAATAAAGCAAAAACACCGCCTTTTTATATTGAAGATGATATTGATGTTGATGAAGCATTACGTTTACGTCACCGCTATTTAGATTTACGCCGTCCGGAAATGCAGCACATTTTATACTTACGTTACCGGACAACAAAAGCTATCAGGGATTTCCTGGATAAGCATGGCTTTTGGGAAATGGAAACACCTATGCTTACCCGTAGTACACCAGAAGGGGCAAGGGACTTCCTCGTTCCAAGTCGGCTTCGTCCAGGGGAATTTTTTGCTTTACCCCAGTCTCCGCAACTGTTTAAACAGATTTTAATGGTTGCTGGGACGGAACGGTATTATCAGATTGTTCGTTGTTTCCGTGATGAAGATTTACGGGCTGATCGGCAACCCGAATTCACCCAGCTTGATATGGAAATGTCATTTGTTCAGAGAGAAGATGTCTTGAGCTTAGTAGAAGAGATGATGGCTTATATTTTCCAAGAAGTTTTAGGTAAAAAAATATCTTTACCTATTCAGCGATTAACATATAAAGAAGCTATGGAACGCTATGGTACAGATAAACCCGATATCCGTTTTGGTATGGAAATAACAGATGTTTCTGAAGTGGTAGCAAACTCAGGGTTTAAAGTCTTTGCAAATGCAGTAGCTGAAGGTGGAGTAGTACGCGGTATTTGTGTGCCTGGATGTGGTAATTTTTCACGTCGGGAAATAGATGAATTAACCAAGCTGGCTGCTGTCTACGGAGCCAAAGGTTTAGCCTGGATGGCAATTAACGAAGATGGTATCCGTTCTCCCATTGCTAAGTTCTTTACCTCAGAAGAACTTGATAGCTTAGTAAATCAATTGGGAGGTAAAAGTGGAGATCTCCTTCTCTTTGTAGCTGACAAAGAAGAAGTAGCTGCTACTGCTCTTGGAGTATTACGCCTGGAAATGGGCAAACGGTTAAAGCTTTATGATCCTGAGGAGTTTGCCTTTACCTGGGTTACAGACTTTCCTTTGTTAGAATATAGTCCAGAAGAAAAACGTTATGTAGCAGTACACCATCCTTTTACCATGCCTATGGAAGAGGATTGGGAGCTTTTAGATAAAGAACCTCAAAAAGTTAGAGCCCTGGCCTATGACCTTGTTTTAAACGGTGTTGAACTGGGTGGGGGTAGTATTAGAATTCATCGCCGGGATATTCAGGAGAAAATGTTCGATTTACTTGGGTTTTCTCCGGAAAGTGCCCGCTCGAAATTTGGCTTTTTGCTAGAGGCTTTTGAATATGGTACACCTCCCCATGGGGGAATAGCCTTTGGTATAGACCGTATGATAATGCTAATGTCTGGGAGGGAAACTATTCGCGATTGTATTCCTTTCCCTAAAACCCAGAGTGGTACCTGTTTGATGACAGAGGCACCATCGAAAGTGGCAGCAGAGCAATTACAAGAATTACACCTAAGAACAATAAGAAAAGAACCAAATATAAACACCAATGGAAAATCCTAGGACTTGAAAAACCAGAAACTATATGATAATATCATCCTTGACAGAGGTTAGTGTTTGAAGCTTACCCTACAATGTTTGTGTATAGCCGTGGAGTTTTGAGCCAACACCAACACTTTGGGAACCTGACCTCCGTGCATTGCTTACAGGCCCCAATATAACTGGCTTTGGTTAGTGCAGGGGAAGTAAAAGATGTTCGGGGAGGTACCCACCTGCAGAGAGCAGGTTCTTAAAACACACGGCGAGCACGGCATTTGTGGGGTTTTTACTTTTTTGGGGGTGCCAAGTGGTAAACTTTTGGTCTAGAAGTATAGAATTAATTGGTTCTAAAGGGCTAGAACGCTTGGCCGAGGCGAGAGTAGTAATAATTGGTACCGGTGGAGTTGGATCCTTTGTGGTTGAGGGTTTGGCAAGGGCAGGTGTTGGATACCTGGAACTAATAGACCCGGATATAGTTAAACCCAGTAATGTAAATCGTCAGTTACCAGCCTTAAGTTCAACCTTGGGAGAACCTAAGGTTGAGGTCTTAGCCAGGCGCTGTCGTGATATTAACCCATCTGCTACCATAATACCTCGACAGGAAGCTTATAGCCCCGAAAAAAGCAGTCGATTTATTCGTGAAGATATTAACTACATTGTTGATGCTATTGATGATGTTTCTGCTAAAATTGACCTTTTAGTTCAATCTATAAAATTAAAGCAATCTATAGTAAGTAGTATGGGTACTGGTAAGAGATTGGATCCTACTCTCCTAAAGGTTGCTGATATTAGTGAGACGCGAGGATGTCCTTTGGCCCGGGTTGTCAGACGAGGACTTAAAGCTCAAGGTATCACAAGAGGGTTAAAGGTAGTATATACAGAAGAGCCACCAATAAAAAAAAGGCAAGCCACTCATGACGGCCCAAAAAGGCCGATAGGCAGTATGATCTTTGTTCCGGCTGTAGCCGGGTTAACGTTGGCTAGCCTTGTTGTTAGGGACTTATTGGAAGGCAAAAAACATATATATTAATAAAAAAATTAGGGAGAGGGAGTGGAATTGCCATGGCAGGAAAAAATATCATTGAATTAACTGATTCTAATTTTGAAGAAGAAGTACTTTCTTCGGAAAAGCCGGTCTTAGTTGATTTTTGGGCTGAATGGTGTATTCCTTGCCGGATGATTGCTCCTGTAGTAGACGAACTTGCCAAAGAATATGGTACAAAAGTTAAAATAGCTAAGCTGGATGTAGATAAATATCCTAAGATTACTTCAAGTAATGGCATTATGAGTATTCCTACTCTCATGCTTTATAAAGATGGCGAAGTTGTAACCCGTTTAATAGGTTATCAAACCAAGGAAAAATTGATTAGTATGATAGAAGAAAATATTTAGTTTAGATATATACTTATTTACCAGACTGTTTGGTACGATTTTGCCAGGCAGTTTTTATTTTACCCTCTTTACCGTAATCACTTGGATGGTAGAACACTTTATTATTAAGGTTGTCCGGTAGGTATTGTTGTTTTACCCATCCACCAGGATAATTATGAGGGTATTTATAACCAACTCCATGTTTCAAATCAGAAGCGCCCTGATAGTGGCTGTCTCGCAAGTGAAGAGGTACAGGGCCACAGGGTTCTTTGGCAACTGTTTCCAAAGCAGCATCTATAGCTGTTTTAACTGAATTACTTTTTGGTGCCAAGGTAATATATAAAGTAGCCTCAGCTAAAATAATTCGTCCTTCAGGTAAACCAATACGTTCTACAGCTTGGGCAGCTGAACTAGCAATAACTAAGGCTTGAGGATCGGCTAATCCTACATCTTCAGCAGCATGAACCATTAAGCGACGAGCCAAAAAAGCCGGATCTTCACCACTGTAAATCATCCGAGCCAGCCAATAAAGGGCGGCATCAGGATCTGAACCGCGCATACTTTTAATCCATGCGGAAACACAATCATAGTGTTGGTTACCGTCGCGGTCATAAAGAACCGCTCGTTTTTGAATAGCTTCTTCAGCGATGTTAAGGGTTATGTACCTTTTACCATTTGAATTTTTAGGGGTTGTTAGAACAGCAAACTCAAGAGCGTTTAGGGCAACCCGGGCATCGCCATTTGCCACTTGAGCTATATGCTTAAGTGCTTGAGGTTCAACCTCAACGTCTAGTTTCCCCAGTCCTCGATCTTCATCTTTTAAAGCTCTCTTTAAGATAGTAATAATATCCCTGGTGCTTAAAGCTTCCAATTGGAAAATACGAGATCGAGAACGAATGGCAGCATTGACTGTAAACATGGGATTTTCTACAGTAGCACCTATTAATGTTAATAGACCTTCTTCTACACAAGGTAGAAGAGCATCCTGGATATTTTTAGACCAGCGGTGTATTTCGTCAACGAAAATAACAGTTTTTTGCTGATAATATTTTTGTCTTTCTTTGGCAGCATCTATAACTCGACGAATATCCTTAAGTCCATCTAAGACAGCATTAAGTGATTCAAAATGGGCTTTTGTCATTTTAGTAATAATTCGTGCCAGGGTGGTTTTACCGCTTCCAGGTGGTCCCCAAAGAATAATCGAAGTCAGAGTATCATTTTCGATAGCTCTTCTTAATAATGTTCCCGGGCCAACTATTTTATTCTGTCCCAGGAACTCATCTAAAGTTTGCGGACGCATGCGTACCGCTAATGGTAATTTATCTTTTTGTTGTTCTATGTTAGCTTGTTCGAATAAATCCATAATACACCTCAGTTAAACATTAAAAATTTATAATAAATTTTATCATGGAAAAACTTCCTTTAAAATAACCAACTTTTAGACAAGTATGTTATCTGACCTTATTGGTATAATAATAAAACCAAGTAAAATAGTAGAGTTTATAATTGACAAAAACCGAGTAAAATACTATGATATAATTACCAACTAACTAGGTAGGGATTTAATATGTGGGTGAAACTGTCTACAAGAGGTGAATATGGTCTTAGGGCAATGTTTGACTTAGCCCAACGTTATGGCGAAGGTCCTATTCCCCTAAAAAGTATTGCCGAAAGGCAGGATATTTCAGAGCATTACCTGGAACAGCTCATTGCAATTTTGCGTAAAGCGGGTTTGGTAAAGAGTGTTCGGGGTGCTCAGGGAGGTTATACTCTGAGCCAGGAACCCCATGAAATAACTGTAGGGGATATCATTCGCGTTTTAGAAGGGCCCATAGCACCTGTGGAATGTCTTAATGATGATGGTAGTGAAAACTGCAAGCATGAGGATACTTGCGTTACCAAAGATATTTGGGAAAAGGTGAGAGATAGTATTAGCGATGTATTAGATAGCTTCACCCTGGGAGATATGCTTGAGAGATCAAATAAGATGAAACAAAAAAATAAAAACTATATGTACTATATTTAAAGAAGAAGGGTGGGCATAATGCGCAGGGTATACCTTGATCACAGTGCAACTACACCAGTAAGATCAGAAGTTTTAGATGCTATGCTGCCTTTTTTAAAAGAAGATGCTTTTGGCAATCCTTCCTCAATTTATAGTTATGGGCGAGAAGCAAAAAAGGCTATGGAGGAGGCCCGGGAAAAAGTAGCTAACCTGATTGGTGCTGAGCCGGAAGAGATTTTCTTTACCAGTGGTGGAACTGAAGCTGATAATATGGCACTAATGGGTACTGTTGCTGCCAATGAGAAAAAGGGACGCCATATTATCACGAGTAGTATTGAGCACCATGCGATCTTGAATACAGCTCAGTATCTAAAAAAGAAAGGCTTTAAAGTTACCTTCTTACCAGTAACTAAGGAAGGTCTTGTTCAGGTAGAAGATATTAAGAAGGCTATTACTGACGAAACTGTACTTATTAGTGTTATGCATGTAAATAATGAGGTTGGTACAATTCAACCTATTAAAGAAATAGGAGCATTAGCCAAAGAACACGGTATTACATTCCATACTGATGCTGTTCAGAGTGTCGGTAAAATCCCCGTAAATGTTGATGATCTTAATGCAGATTTATTATCTATCTCCGGGCATAAGATTTATGGGCCTAAGGGTATAGGGTGTATTTATATCCGTAAAGGTACAAAAATTAATCCAATACTTTTTGGAGGTGCTCAGGAGAGGACATATCGACCGGGCACAGAGAATATGCCTGGAATTGTTGGTTTCGGTCGTGCGGCTGAGCTGGCTGCTAAGGAGTTAGACAGCGAAATGGAACGTATCAAGAGTTTACGGGACAAACTCATTGAAGGTATTAAGGAACGTATCCCTGATGTTCAGTTGAATGGTGATTTAAATAATCGTGTGGCAATTAATGCTAACTTTGCCTTTAGTAATGTTGAAGGTGAGTCTTTACTTTTAAGTATGGACATGAAAGGGATTTGTGCTTCAAGCGGATCAGCTTGTTCTTCAGGTTCGGTTAACCCCTCCCATGTTCTTTTGGCTATGGGAATACCTCCTAAATTAGCTGAAGGCTCGGTTCGTTTTACTTTAGGCCGTGATAATACAGAAGAAGATATTGACTATGTATTAGAGAACCTACCCCAAATTGTTGAACATTTACGATCTATCTCAGCTTTTTAATAATGGTAAATGGAGAGGAAGGAGTGAGCAGGGGTGTACTCAGAAAAGGTAATGGATCACTTTACTAATCCCCGTAACGTTGGCGAAATGAAAGATGCTAATGGTGTTGGTGAAATAGGAAGTCCTGTTTGTGGAGATACTACTCGTGTATATATTAAGGTGAAAGATAATATTATCGAAGATATTAAATTTAAAACATATGGTTGTAGTGCTGCCATTGCTTCCAGCAGTATGCTAACAGAAATGGTAAAGGGAAAAACATTGGAAGAGGCTTTAGAAGTTACTGATGAGGCTGTGGCTGAAGCCTTAGACGGATTACCGCCGCAAAAACTGCATTGTTCCAACATGGCTGCTAGTGCTTTGCATAAAGCAATTGAAGATTACCAGAATAAAAATAGAAAGGCTTCTTAGGGGGTGGCTACATCGGTTCGCCCAAAAAAAGTAATGTTAGCTATGAGTGGCGGCGTGGACAGTTCCACAGCCGCCATTTTGTTAAAAGAGGCTGGCTACGAGGTGACTGGCGTTACCATGGCTTTATGGCCTAAGGATACGCCACCTCCACCTGGTGAAACAGGTTGTTGTAGTCTAAGTGCCGTAGACGATGCTCGACGGGTTGCTGGTATTCTAGATATTCCTTACTATGTTTTAAATTATCGTGAACTATTTGAACTTGAGGTAATTGACTATTTTGTTAACTCATACCTAAAAGGGGAAACTCCTAATCCTTGTATTGTTTGTAACGATAAGATTAAATTTGGTTCATTATTAAAAAAAGCAAGGGCTTTAGGTATGGACTATATTGCCACTGGTCATTATGCCCGGCGGTTATATGATGCTGAACGAGATAGGTATCTATTAGCTAAAGGGGTCGACCCAAGTAAAGATCAGAGTTATGCACTTTATAACTTTACTCAAGACCAACTAGCTCATACCCTATTACCTTTAGGAGAATATACAAAAAAAGAAATTCGTAAGATTGCTGAAGAAAATGGCTTACCAGTAGCGAAAAAGGCTGATTCACAAGAAATTTGTTTTATCACTAAAGGCGATTATCGGGATTATCTTAAAAATAAAGCAGGAGACTTAATTAAGCCTGGCCCAATTTTAGATATTAATGGAAATAAACTAGGAGAACATCAGGGTCTTCCTTTTTATACCATAGGACAGCGCAGGGGCTTAGGTTTAGCTCTTGGCAAACCGTACTTTGTAGTAGCCTTAGATCCGCAGCGGAATGCTGTTATTGTTGGTCTAAAAGAAGATCTTTATCGGAAGGTACTTTATGCTCGAAATAACAATTATATTTTTTGGGATAAATTGCCAGATAAAGCAAGGGTAAAAGCTAAAATTCGTTACAATGCTCCCGAGGTACCTGCTGTTTTGTATTTTCTTGATGAGGGTCGTTCAAGACTGGAATTTGATGAACCGCAAAGTGCTATTACTCCTGGGCAGTCTGTTGTTTATTATCAAGATGATATGGTAGTTGGTGGGGGTATAATTGAATCAGCAGGTGATTAGAATAAGACGCATGTTATTTAAACTCCCTGGTTAAACTATATAAAAAAGTATATTATTGTGGAGGTTTTAATATGCCCAAGGGGAGGGAGTTGGTAGGATTACCGGTTATTAATGAGGATGAAGGGGACGAAATAGGGCGAGTTAGGGATATTCTTTTTGAAGAAAATCAAATAAAAGCCTTTATCCTTGATAATGGTAATTGGTTAAGACATCCTCGTTTGGTTTATTTTCATGACTTAAAAGATAAAGGACCTAAAACCTTTACAATAGTTAATAAAAATGTTTTAAAGCAGGAAATACCGGAAGGGATGAAACGATGGCAAGAAATAAAAGGTTTTCGCATTTATAATACAGCCGGTCAGGATTTAGGACTATTAGAGGATTTAATCGTTGAACTTCCTTCTGGTGAAATAATAGCTTTAGAAATTTCAACCGGTTTAATTAACGACTTAATTGATGGTCGCAAAGAAATTTCCTTAACAGGGGAAATGAACTGGGGTAAAGACTCATTTATTGTTTAATAATCAGGGAGTGAACTTATATGTTTAATTGTCCTCATTGTGGGAGCAGGTCTGTTGGTAGAATAGGTGCCGAACAATATTACTGTTGGGATTGTTTTGTTGAATTTAATGATAACGAACAAATTTTTAATATAGCTGAAGACGGTACCTTAACCGCTTGTGAAAGGCAGGGAGAGTAGCATGGCGAATAATTATTGGCATGGCTTTCTTGCCGGAGGTCTTTTAGGAATAATACTTGGTACCTTATCTAAACCAGAAATTCTCAAACCTTCATCTCCTTCACCAGAGTCTAAGAACTTTTCAGCTCGACTAAAAGGAATTGTCAGGCGGCGCTAAATTATGGAATCTGCTCAACTATTCAAAAAGTGGAGAGTGGCCGTAGCCATAATTTTGTTGGCTGGGGCCTTGTTCTTTCTATATGAAGTTCGTGAGATTCTTACCCCCTTTTTTTTAGCGGCATTAATTGCTTATTTACTTAAACCTATGATGCTTGAACTAGAGAAAAAAAAGATTAAAAGGTCATTAGCCATTTTGTACCTTTATCTATTACTATTAGGAATAGTTTCTTTACTGTTTTTCTTTATATTACCGCAATTGCTAAGGGAACTAAATAAATTTATAGATAAACTTCCTGTTTTTACAACTGAAATTGAAAATTTAGTTCATGATTTTTATAAGCGCTATAATCAGGTAGTAATACCACCTGGCATACGAAGTTTGTTAGATGAAACAATTAAAAATGTCAGTACTACTTTTCAACAGTTAGCTCGTAACGCAGTTGAAACAATGATTAATCTTGTTACCGGGATTGCTAGTTTTTTATTAGCTCCTATACTTGCTTATTACTTTTTACGTGATAGCGAACATATTGGCAGAACGGCAAGTAATCTATTACCAATCCAAATCAAAGAGGATGTCTTAGGAATTTGGAAAGAAATTGATGAAGTTTTTACAAACTTTATCCGTGGGCATGTATTAGTATCCATAATTGTTGGTTTTTTTAGTGGAGTGGGTTTAGCTATAGTTGGTTCCAGTTATGCTGTTATCTTGGGGGTAATAGTCGGTTTAGCTGATTTAATACCGTATTTTGGCCCAATAATTGGGGCTGTTCCGGTTGTGGCTTTATCTTTGCTTGAATCCAAACAATTAGCTATATATTCAATAATTGTTATGGTGATTGTCCAGCAAATAGAGAGTTTTTTCTTATCACCGTTTATAATGTCAGAGAGAGTTGGGCTTCATCCTCTTATGGTTGTTTTTGCTATTTTAGCTGGAGGAGAATTATGGGGAGTATTAGGATTGCTTTTAGGAGTACCTATAATCGCTATTGGACGAATTATAATAAAATTTATCTGGGCTCGTTTAGTAAGCAGTTAATATTTTTGTAAAAACTTAATTGATTGACAATGATTGCAGTTTTAAGATATAATATAGCAAATATAGGAAGTTAGGGCCTCGTTCACCGCCCCCGGCGGGGGCGAGGTTTAGTTTTGGAGGAGTGAAAATTTTTGACGAGTAATGAGTTACGAAAAAGATTTTTAAATTTTTTTGCTAGTAAAGGACATGAAATTGTTCATAGTTCACCCCTACTGCCGGCTAATGATCCAACCCTTCTTTTTACAAATGCCGGTATGGTGCAGTTTAAAGATATATTTTTAGGTTTGGACAAAAGACCATATAGTCGTGCCACTACTGCCCAAAAATGTGTTCGTGCTGGGGGTAAACATAATGATTTAGATACTGTTGGGAGGACTGCTCGTCACCATACTTTCTTTGAGATGATGGGCAATTTTTCTTTTGGAGACTACTTCAAAAAAGAAGCCATATCTTATGCCTGGGAATTTTTAACCAGGGTTATTGAATTACCGCCGGAACGTCTTTGGATTACTGTTTATCAAGATGATGATGAGGCTTTTGAATTATGGCAGAAGGTAGCAGGAATACCAGCCGAACGTATAGTTCGTATGGGAGAAAAGGACAATTTTTGGGCTATGGGTGATACTGGACCTTGTGGGCCTTGCAGTGAAATTATTTACGATCGTGGCGAAGAATATTCGTGTGAGAATGAACCCTGCGGCTTAGGGTTTTGCGAATGTGATCGTTGGTTGGAAATATGGAATCTTGTTTTTATGCAGTATGAAAGAGATGAAGAAGGTAACTTAACACCATTACCAAGACCAAGTATCGATACCGGTTTGGGTTTAGAAAGGGTTGCGTCGATTTTACAAGGTGTTGACAGTAATTTTGATACAGACCTTTTATATCCCTTAATTAAAAATGTTGAGGATATTAGTGCTAAAAATTATGACCGGGGCGAAGAAGGTTTCCCATTCAGGGTTATAGCCGACCATGCCCGGTCTTGTACTTTCTTGATTGCTGATGGGGTTTTACCGGGAAATGAAGGTCGTAGCTATGTTCTACGTAGGATTTTACGTCGGGCAGCCCGATTTGGTAAAGCTATTGGTGTGGACAAACCTTTCCTATATAGAATGGTTGATAAAGTAGTAGAGATTATGGGAGAGGCTTATCCAGAAATAGTTGAAAAGAAAGATTATATTTCTAAAGTTATTAGGCAGGAAGAAGAACGGTTCCATGAGACACTACATGATGGTCTCAAGGTCTTAAATAGTATCCTTGAGCGAATCGAAGGGGAAGGCAAGGATACAATAAGTGGACAGGAGATCTTTACTCTTTATGATACTTATGGTTTTCCTGTAGATTTAACAGAAGAAATAGCATTGGAAAAGGGCTTTAAAGTTGACCGGGATGGTTTTGAAGAAGCTATGGCTTCTCAACGGGAACGGGCTCGGTCAGCGAGGGAAGATACTAAAGCTTTTGAATTTGCCCTCGCCTTTGCAGAAGTTTTGGGTGATATAAGTGCAACAGAATTTGTAGGATATAGTAAGCTAGAGGGAGAGGCCACTGTCCTGGCTCTAGTCAGAGAAGGCAGGAAGACTTCTTCCCTTGGAGAGGGCGAAGAAGGATATGTAGCCCTGGATCGGACACCTTGTTATGCTGAAGGCGGTGGCCAGGTAGGAGATCAAGGTACTTTAGAGTGGTCTAACGGTAAAGCTGAAGTTCTGGATACTCGTCGTTTACCTGACGGTAAAATTATCCATCAAGTAAAAATTATTGAAGGAATTTTAACAGATAATGAGAAAGTTAAAGTAACGGTAAATAGAGAAAGGCGTCAGGCGACAGCTAGAAACCATACAGCAACTCACTTGTTACACAAAGCTTTAAAAAATGTATTAGGTGAGCATGCTAATCAGGCCGGTTCTTTGGTAACTCCGGAACGTTTAAGGTTTGATTTTACCCACTTTAATGCTTTAAGCGATGAGGAATTAAGGCAAATAGAGGATGAGGTAAATAAACAAATTTTAGCTGGGCTACCAATTGAAGCAATAGAGACCACATTAAAAGAAGCAAAGAAAATGGGAGCTACTGCTCTTTTTGGTGAAAAATATGGAGATAACGTTAGGGTTATAAAAATGGGTAACTACAGTATGGAGCTCTGTGGAGGTACTCATTTAAAAAACACAAGCGAGGCAGGACTTTTTAGGTTATTAAGTGAAAGCGGTATTGGTGCAGGTATTCGTAGGTTGGAAGCGGTTACTGGAGCTGAAGCTGTGTCCATAGTAATGGACGAGCATCGGCAGCTTAATGAGGTGGCTTCTATACTTAAGGTTCCTCCTTCACAAGTTGTCCAAAGAGTACAACATCTTCTTCAGCATAATAAAGAAGCCGAAAAGGAAATAGCTCGCTTAAATAATAAACTTGCTGCCTATACCGCAGATGAATTGTTAGAGAAGGTTCAAAAAGTTAACGATGTTCCAGTTTTAGCAGCACAGGTAAGTATAAATGATACTGATGCTTTAAGGGAATTGGCAGAAAGATTACGCAATAAATTAGGTTCTGGGATAGTAATTTTAGGTTCAAATAACAATGAAAAAGCAAATTTTGTTGCTATGGTGAGTAAAGATGTAGTAAAGAAAGGAGTTCATGCTGGTAAATTGTTAAAAGAGATAGCTCGGATAGCTGCTGGTGGTGGCGGCGGCCGGGCAGATATGGCCCAGGCTGGTGGTAAGGATCCAAGTAAATTACAACAGGCATTGGATTATAGCCTTAAGGTAGTGGCAGAACAGGTCGAGAATTAAATAACTGCAAGGGGGGATAGGAAAATGTCAGGGGACTTGCAGGAAACAATGATGTTTAAAGTTGAAAAGGAGGAAAAGCTACGGGTAAGGGAAGTACTAACTGAAGTTAAAGCGGCTTTAACAGAAAAGGGATATGATTGTACTAACCAGCTAATAGGCTATCTTTTATCAGGAGATCCAGCATATATTACAAGTTATAAGGGTGCTCGTAACTTAATTAGAAAGGTTGAAAGGGATGAAATTCTTGAAGAGTTACTGAATAGTTATTTAACATAAAAATTTAATAAAGGAGGAATTTCCCATGGCCCTGAGTGATGTGGACCTAAAGATTGACCTTCATAGTGAGTGTGATAAGTTTTTTGACTTATTGAAGGCGGCTATACGTGATTGGAGAAACGGTTGGCGGCATGAACAGGAGAGAGCTAATTATGCCTTACAGTTGTACCAGCGCAGCTTGGAAATTATGAAGGTTCAATTAGAGGAAGCACGTAAAAGGGCCGAAGGGGGGTTCTTTACAGATATGGATCAAAAAATCTTAAATCATAAGGCAGCAAAACTGGAATACTGGGAAAATAAGCTGCAAGAACTTAGGTAGCGGAGGTTAAATTATTAATTGCAATATAGAAAATTGGGAAGGAGCGGGATAACTGTATCCCGCTTATGTTTCGGATCGCTAACTATAGGCCCGCTTCAAGCGGGTCTTAGTATATCAAAAGGAGCAGCTCTTATTCGTCATGCCTTAGAATTAGGCGTAAATTTTATTGATACTGCTAAGGCTTATAATAACTACCCATATATTCGGGAAGCTTTAAAAGGATGGGCCAAAGAGGTAGTAGTTACTACCAAATCTTATGATTATACAGCGGAAGGCATGGCCTTGAGCTTAGAGGAAGCTCGTCGGGAACTGGATCGTGATGTTATAGATATTTTTTTACTTCATGAACAAGAAACGGCTTTAACCTTAGCCGGTCATAGACCTGCTTTGGATTATCTACTTGAGGCTAAACAACGAGGTTCGGTTCGGGCGGTAGGAATTTCAACTCATGCTGTAGAAGCTGTACGGGTTGCCGGAACCATGCCTGAAATAGATATTATTCACCCTATTTATAACCAGGGCGGAATAGGGATTTTAGATGGCAGTCGGGAAGATATGTTAGCAGCTATTAAGATTGCTCATAATAATGGTAAGGGTATTTATGCAATGAAAGCCTTAGGTGGTGGCCATTTGGTCTCGGAAGCGAAAAAAGCCTTGCAATTTGTTATGGCTACACCGGTAATTGATGCTGTAGCTGTAGGAATGCAGACTCTAACCGAAGTAGAAGTTAATGTTGCATGGTTTTCAGGTAGACAACCTGCTCAAGAAAAACTAAATCAAGTAAAAAGAAAAAAGAGAAGATTAATAATTGAAGAATGGTGTACAGGCTGCGGAAATTGTGTTCGTCGTTGTCCTCAAGGTGCATTACGATTAATAGAAAATAGAGCAATAGTAGATCCTGAGACATGTATATTATGTGGTTATTGTGCTGGGGTTTGCCGTGATTTTTGTATAAAGGTGATCTAATGAGAATTATGGGTTTGGATGTAGGGACTAAAACTATCGGGGTAGCAATTAGTGACCCTTTGGGGTTAACGGCGCAGGGGATAACAACTATAAAACGCCGCAATAAAAAAGCTGATTTGACTGCTCTTAAAAATTATGTAGAACAATATGAGGTAGAACAAGTAGTAATAGGGTTGCCGCGTAATATGAATGGTACCATGGGGCCAACGGCTGATATGGTTCAAAACTTTTCGGCTCTAATAAAAGACGAACTGGGATTACCAATACATTTTTATGATGAAAGATTAACTACTGTGGCTGCTAATAAATTACTTTTAGAAGGAGACTTATCCCGTAAACGCCGTAAAAAGGTTATCGATCAGGTCGCAGCAACCTATATATTACAAGGTTTCCTTGACCGAAACAGGTGAAATAGGGTATGATAACTATATCTTTGGAAAAGAGGTGACATTCATGGCCGATCAAGAGATGAATATTGTTCTAACAGATGAGGAAGGTCATGAACACGAGTTTACTGTTGTTGATGTTCTAAGTTTGGAAGAAAACGATTATGCGATTTTAATTCCAGCCGAAGAAGAAAAATTTAATGGCGAAGCCATTGTTTTAAGGGTTGAATTGGATGAAAATCGTCAAGAAGTACTTGCTGAGATTGAAGACGAAGAAGAATGGCAACGGGTAGTTAAGGCTTGGGAAGAGGCAATAGACGAAGAACTTGAAGATGAGGAAGAGTAGGAAGAACTGAATATGGAATTAAACAGGAAGCCTGTCAGTTTGAAACTGACAGGCTTTCCTATGCTTACCTTGTATTAACTGACCATTTGAGGGCATATTTATATCTCAAAAGATTTTTTGGGAGTGAGTTACCTCTCATGGTGAGATGGAAAATGGTTGCAGTTTTAACATTCCTACTATTTTTGGTTAGTCTGGCATTGGCAGGAACTTATTATACCAACCGCATTTTACCGGGGGTAACTGTTTACAATCACTCATTAAGTGGTTTGGAAGTAAATGAAGCGAGAGAAGTATTATCCCGTCTAAGTAGGGAAATAGAAGATAGACAATTTAGCTTGCGTTTGGGAAAAAATATGATATCTACAACCTTTAAGGACTTAGGATTAACAATAGATTATGAAAAAACATTGGATAAAGCTTATGCAGTGGGCCGTAAAGGTGATATTTTAGAACGTCTACATCAGTTTTTTTCTGGTACGCATGAATTAAATTTTTCATGGAATTTGCAACAGGAAAAACTCAAAAAAGAATTACAAAAATTAGGTAGGGTATATAAGAAGCCAATAAACGCTCAAATGGAGTTAGATAGTGAAGGTAAACCCCATATAAAACCCGGGCAGGATGGATGGCAGGTGGATACTAATACCTTGATATCAAACTTAAAAAATGATATCAATGTTAAGATAATAGATGTTCCTCTAAACAGAATTAAGCCAAAGATAACAACTGAAGAAATTAAAGCCCGTAAAATTACAAAATTAACAGGGAAATATACAACGTTTTTTAATTCAGCCAATAAAAATCGAACTCATAATATTCGTTTGGCAGCTTCTGCTCTCGATGGAATTTGGTTAAAGCCTGGGGAAGTACTTTCTTTTAATGAAAGGGTAGGGCCCCGGAGCCTTGAAACAGGTTATCGTGAAGCTATAGTAATTGAAAATCAAAGGTTTGTGTCCGGAGTCGGTGGAGGGGTTTGCCAGTTAGCTTCAACTTTTTATAACGCTGCTCTTATTGCTGGTCTGACTATTGTTGAACGCCAGCCCCATGGATTGGCAATAAGTTATGTACCTCTGGGAAGGGATGCCACAGTAGCTTATGGTCTTATTGACCTTAAAATTAGAAATGATAATCCGTATTGGTATTGGATTAAAACAAGTATTGAAAATAATAAATTAACTGTAAGTTTCTATTCTTCAGAAGAAGCACCTTATGCTGAGGTAATTAGCAGAATAATTGAAAAAGTACCGCCCCCAGAAAAAATTGTATGGAAACCTGACTGGGATCCTGAACGTGTCGAAATTAAAAGTAGAGGACAAAATGGCTATCGTACTGAAGTTGTAAGAATTATTCATAAAAACAATGAAGAGTATAAGGAATTTGTTTCAAAAGATTTTTACCCACCAATACCGAGTACCATTTTTCGTGGACGTAAGAGCAATATTTAAATACTTACAGGTACTAATTGTTGCTCAATAAGCTATCCAATTGATATAATGTAAAAAACGCATTGGGAGAGAAAAATGGGGGAAATAATCGGAAAAACGCGTGAGTTAAAAAGTAAGGGGAGACGTTCATATTTTAGGAGTTTAACATTAGTAGTCTTAATATTTTTATTTATATCTACAATATTTCTTAAAAACCTTGTGTATTATCCTTCGATTTCCAAGAATTCAACAGTAGAGATAACTATACCTCCAGGCGCTAGTACTGCATATATAGCTGACTATCTAACTCAAAAAGGGATAGTACGAAATCCTCTTATATTTCGACTACTGACGGTAGCTATGGGTAAGGATAAAGAGTTAAAACCAGGTAACTATATAATAACTCCTGATTTAACACTTCCAGAAATAGTTAATTTGCTTGCTAAAGGTAATATTGAACAGATAAAATTTACTGTGCCTGAGGGTTATACTATTAAACAAATTGCTGAGCTTTTAGAAAAGAAAGATATTGTTAAAAAAGAGGCTTTTTTAGAAGCTACCTCAAAAGAATACTCATTTGATTTTTTACAAGGCATACCTCAGGGGCCTAACTATCTTGAGGGATTTTTATTTCCTGATACATATATAGTAGCTAAAGATACTACTCCTGAAAAGATTATTGAAATGATGCTAGGACGTTTTGAACAAGTGTATGAGGAAATTAGTAAGGGGAAAAATCCAGTCGCAAATTATAGCATTAGAGAAATAGTAATTTTAGCTTCTATAGTTGAAAGAGAGGCCAAGGTCGATGCTGAGCGTGCCAAAATTGCCGGTGTTTTTGTCAATCGTCTTAAAAGAGGTATGAAATTAAGATCTTGTGCTACAGTAGAATATTTATTACCGGAAACGAAGCCTGTATTAACATATGATGATTTAGAGATTGAATCACCATATAATACTTATAAGGTCTATGGCCTACCGCCTGGACCGATTTCTAATCCTGGACGAGCTTCTTTAATGGCTGCTTTAGAACCTGAAGAAACTGATTATCTTTACTTTACTGCCAAACCAGACGGTACCCATTATTTTAGTCGTACCTTGAGTGAACATAATCAGGCTACTGCACGTTATCAAAATTGAATTAGATTAGATTGAAAAAAGCCAGGGCCCTTTAGTTGACTTATTACGGGAGTGTCTGGCTTTTATTTTTTATTATTAAACTAATATGTTTGAGATAAGATAATAATACAAGGAAATCTTAATATAGGTATTGAAAATATAATTAATGGGGGGAGGGAAAAAATGTCAGATTTTAAAGAAAAGGTTTGCCGACTAACTCAAATGTCAAGCGCATCAGGATGAGCAGCAAAAATGGGTCCGGGGATCCTTAATCAAGTTCTACATTGCTTACCAAGAATACAAGATGATAATTTACTGGTTGGCATGAATACTGTTGATGATGCTGGTGTTTATCAACTTTCAGAAAATATGGCAATTATCCAAACAGTTGACTTTTTTACCCCTATTGTTGATAATCCTTATCTTTTTGGCCAAATTGCAGCAGCAAATGCTTTAAGTGATGTCTATGCTATGGGTGGGCATCCGGTAACAGCTATGAATATAGTTGCTTTTCCAAGTAAAAAACTTGATATTACTATTCTTAGTGATATTTTACGTGGTGGGGCCGATAAGGTTTTAGAGGCAGGTGCTGTTCTTGTTGGTGGACATAGCATTGAAGATAATGAGCCTAAATATGGATTAGCAGTAACTGGTACGGTTAACCCTAAAAAAGTAATCACTAATTCCGGAGCTAAGCCTGGAGATAAGTTAATTTTAACTAAACCTCTGGGTACAGGAATTATATGTACTGCCATAAAAGCTGAGATGGCAACTCATGATATAGAGGTAGAGGTTAGCCGATTAATGGCAACTCTAAATAAGGAAGCAGCTGCAGCTATGATTGAGATTGGCGTACATAGTTGTACAGATATAACGGGTTTTGGCCTCTTAGGCCATGGCCTGGAGATGGCTCAGGGGAGTCATGTTAATTTGATTATCTATGCTAAAGATGTTCCTGTTTTACCTTATTCTTTGGAATTTGCATCTATGGGATTAATACCTGGAGGAGCCTATAGAAATCAGTCTTATACTGAAGGAGAAGTAAATGTAAATACAGGTATAGATAAGTCCCTGACAAGTGTTTTCTATGATCCACAAACTTCAGGGGGATTATTAATAGCTGTTGAAGAGGCCAAAACCGAAAAACTTATGCTGACTTTAGAGAAACGGGGAGTTACAGAAGCTAGTGTTATTGGTGAAGTTATAGAGGGTACTGGAAAAATAGAAGTGAAATAGCGGTGACTGATGTCACTGCTATTTTATTATAGTATACTCTCAAACTCGATTAAGGAAGGATATGGCAGGTATTTTTTTTAAATATAACTTGTAATTATCAACATAATCTGCTAACTTAAATTTAATGGTATACCAAAATTAAAGTGTTCTTCAGATTTATTGGGAGGGGACTTAATGGAAAGCCTTCTTCAACCTATCAATCCAGAAAAATACCAGCCTGTTCGAGAAGAGGCTTACTATGCTTTACGTGAAGCTATCCTTACTGGTGCCCTTGAACCAGGTACCAGGTTAGTTGAACGTAAAGTAGCTAAACAGCTTGGAGTTAGTCGTACTCCTGTACGGGAAGCCATCCGCAGACTGGAAATAGAAGGGTTAGTAGAACACCTACCGAAAAGAGGTGTGGTGGTTTCCTGGATGTCGGATAAAGAAGCTGGAGAAGTTTATAATATCCGGGCTGTTTTGGAAGGTCTGGCCGCCCGTTTGGCTGCTAAAAATATTAAACCGACACAACAAGTAAAATTAATGGACTTAGTAAATGATATGGAAGAGGCTTATAAAGAAAACGATAGTTGTCAGTTACAGAGACTTCATATAAAGTTTAATGAAATTATTTATGAGGCTGCTAATAGTTCACGACTACACCATTTAATTAATAATTTGGTTGATTATATAGTTGGTTTTACCAAGGTTAGTTATAATGTCCCTGGTCGGGTTGAGGAAGACATTAAGGAACACCGGGAATTAGCAGAAGCGATAGTAAATAGAGATATAGATAAAGCCGAGAAAATGGCCAGGAAACATATCGAAAATGCTTCTAATGCTTACTTTGAAGGTTTAAAAAATAAATAAGAAAAGCCGGTGTTTTAACAATCAAGACCTAAAATATAAAACTCCTAAAATAAAAGGTAAGTATATATTAGTCGTACCTGATATGTTACTTACCTTCTTTTTTTATAGGTTCTAAAATACCCGGGATGTATCAGACTGTATAGTTTTTCTTCATGACGGTCAAATTGAGGAGCAAGGTTCACCGTCATAGATATTCGAGAATCCACAAAGCCCCCGTTTGCAGTCTTTCCTCAGTCGTTTTCCGAACAATTAATCTGAAGTCAGCCCCAACTTAAATTAAGGTTGGGGCTTTAATGAGCTCGGGATAATTTATCATTTTCCCAACAGACGATGTATTTGGTCCATATTATGTTGTGTTTCTTCCTTGCCCCAAGCTATTAATTCCGTGAACTTGGTTGGATCCCAAGAACTTACAGGTTTTTTGATAGGTCTTAATATTAAATTAGCATATAAGTTTAAAGTTAGAGCAATATTTCTTTGACTGATAATTTCTATACTTTGGATTATAACTTCTCCTACATGATCGAAGTTTCGGTTAGGGATGCCGTAACCAAGGTCAACAGCAATAACAACATCAGCTCCCAGGAAACGGCAAACATCAGCAGGGACATTATCTGTTAAACCACCATCTACAAGAAGTCTAGAACCTATAGTATAGGGGCTAAAAAGGCCAGGAACTGAAATACTAGCTCGAACTGCTTCACAAACAGGCACATCACCTCCCATAACCATGTAAGCTGGTAAATCTTGGGTTGGTTTACCGTCTGTATAGATGATTGTTTCTCCAGTTGTTAAATCACAGGCTACTGTTGCTATTTGAGGGCTTAAATCAGAAAATTTGCGATTTTTTAATACCTTTTTTAACATCATTTCAACAGCATTACCATTTAATAACCCGAGGGGTAGCCCTCTCACGGAACGGCGATTTTGTAAATTTAAAGCAGAAAGCGGCATGATTGAAAGGGGGTTGTCGTCAGGTATTAGTCCTATTCCATAAAGGACAGCTGCTATTGAACCTGCACTGGTTCCAACTATTATGTCTGGTTTTATCCCGTTATCCTCTAGGACCCTTAATACTCCAATATGGGCTGCTCCCTTAAGTCCTCCACCTCCCAGGGCTAGACCAAGACGCATTTAGGTAAACCTCCTTTTGAAAATAAAACGTTGCAAATTATTATATGTTTGAGTCTTTTTTAAGTTTCTAAGTTTATGTTGGAATTAGATGGATATATATTATAATTCTGAAACATTAATAAAGTTTTAATTTTCTGGTCGAACTTAGCAAAAAAATATTTAATTGTTACAGGTCTAAATCCTTTTCTAAATTTAATTCTTTTGGTAAAAATATAATTGTTTCTACTAAATTTTGATTTATCCAAATCTTGCCACCTGTTAACTTTTGATTTTCCATAGAATAAAGTTTTAAAGGGAAAGCAAAAACAGTTTCTGTATCATTGTTCTTTTTTGGGTATTTTGCTAATGGATATTCATTAAGATTTATACAAAATATATTTCGTTGATTATCTAATTCAACAAAAGCTTTATAAGTATTACCATCAACTAAGCTTATCAATGCTAAACCAGTGTTTTCTTTAGAATCAACTGCTCTTTCTTTAATATATTTTTGTTTTTCAAAAATAGCCATATCTAGAGTAACTTTTGTTGCTCTATTGGCTGCATTTGCTGATTTAAACGAAGCAAAGGCCAGTAAAGAGGAAACCAATATTGTCATTAATGTACAAATAGTTGAGAAGTCAGGAACACCCAAAAAATCACCTCGATAATCATCCTGATTTTGGGATAGATGTATTTTTTACATTTAAGAAACATAATATACAGAATAATTAATGATTAATTCAAACTATTTTGTAACATTTATAGTTGAAAAAACACTATTTTGGCCTACAAAATATAAATAATATTAAGGTTATTATAATTTTATTAGGTTTAAGATGATTAGCACTTGGAACTAAGCTCCTGCAAGCTAGCAGGAGCTTTTATTTGGTTTATATTTAAGAAACTTCCATTAAACAGACAAGCACCAGGTTAGCATTATATCCATATATATAAAGGGTAACATCCTACCTGGGAGGTATAGGATAATATGGGAGCAGGATTATTTACTGTAGTTGCCTTGTCGGTTTTAAAAGGTATTAGTCTTCTTTTGTCTTACATCACCAATAATGCTTTTCCTCAGCCCCTAAGTGAAAAAGAAGAGAAAAAGTATTTAAAACTATTACAAAAGGGAGATCCTAAGGCTCGTGATATTCTAATAGAACATAACTTGCGTTTGGTAGCTCATATTACAAAGAAATTTGAAAATACAGGAGAGGATAATGAAGATCTAATTAGTATCGGTACTGTTGGACTTATTAAAGCCATCAATACTTATAATAGTGATAAAAAGACTAAATTAGCAACTTATGCCGCCCGCTGCATTGAAAATGAAATACTTATGCATCTACGAGCTATGAAAAAAAATCGGGGAGAGGTATTCCTTTATGATCCAATTGGGGTTGATAGAGAGGGCAATGAAATCACTCTAATAGATATTTTAGGGTCAGATCATGATGTAGCAGAGGCTGTTGAAAATTCTTTTGACAGACAGCGAATAAGAGAAAAGATTAATATCCTTAATTCTCGAGAAAAAAAGGTCATAGAGATGCGTTATGGTTTACTGCATGGTTTACGTAGGACACAGCGTGATATAGCACGGAAAATGGGCATTTCACGTTCGTATGTATCAAGAATAGAGAAAAAGGCCATCCAGAAACTTTTAAAGGAGTTGACAGCGGAGGGTTGTAGGAAATAAATTTTATAGATTTTTATTTTCTAATAGCAGGAAAAAGGATATATTCGTCGAATATATCCTTTTAATATTTTAAAAATATTTTTATACATTCTATTGTCAGAATATTTAACAGATAGATACATAAAGTTGAATATTCTGGCCAGTAATTATTTTGGAGGAGGTAGGTAGATGGCAGCGGTAAAAAATAATGTAACAACAGTTAAAAATGTTACAGCTGACCCATCGGCATTAGGATTGCTCGGTTTAGCTTTGGTAACAATTGTGGCCTCATCAAGCAAGTTGGGTTGGACAAGTGGAGTATCCTTTATACTTCCATGGGCTATCTTACTTGGAGGATTGGGGCAGTTATTTGCTAGTGTTATCGACTTTAAAAAAGACAACATTTTTGGTGCTACTGCGTTTGGAGGGTATGGTCTTTTTTGGTTAGCTGTAGCTGTTGGTTGGATGATGAATTTAGGGATTTTTGGGGAAGCTGCTGCAAAAACAGCTGATCCAAAACAATTAGGTTTTGCTTTTATCGGATATCTTATTTTTTCAGTATTTATGACTATTGGTTCAATGGAAACAAATAAGGTTTTATTTATCATATTTGTACTCATTGACCTGTTGTTTATAGGACTTGCTTTAAGTACTTTTGGTATTGCTCCTCATTCTTCTCATAAACTAGCAGCCTGGTCTGAACTATTAATATCACTGTTTTCCTTTTATGGGTCAGGAGCTGTGGTTTTAAATACGCATTTTGGTAGAGAATTTCTACCTATAGGAAAACCCTTCGGGATTTTCAAAAAATAATGGTAGCTATTTAAAAATAAGAAACCTTCCATGAACCGAACCCCTTAAAGTAGACACGGATAAAAAATCCAATAATCTACTTTAAGGGGTGATTTTTATGGCCAAAAAAGGGCAAAAGTTTCAAAGTTACAGTAAGGAATTCAAATTAGAGGCTGTTAGAATGTATTATGAAAAGTCTATCGTTTGATGAAGCAAATGAAGCTCCAGGCTGTAATACGCAGAAGAAGGCTGCATTTACAGTATCAAGGTAAGAGGCAAGAGACATTACCCAATATTATGAATAGAAACTTTAAAGCCGACAGGCCAGATCAAAAATGGGTAACAGACATAACATATCTTATCTTCAATGGTCGAAGAATGTATCTATCGGTAATACTGGACTTGTTTAACAATGAAGTAACAATAATGAGCGTTTCCAATCCAAATTGAAAGAAATGGCTCCTGCTGAATACAGAAACCATTTCCTGAAATCAGCATAGGTTTTTATTCGTGTGTCTACTAAACAGGGTTCAGTTCATCATGGGGTCTTTTTTTATTGGTTGGGTAGCAGTCCTCATACCTGTGAAAAAGTACCGTTTTCGATATTGTTGCAACTAGTTGACTGTTAGCATAAAGATAAACAGACCCCAAAACAAAAGGAGGTTTGAAATAGATTATTAGTCGAAATGGTTCAGCTCCCCAATTAAATAGTTACCCATAAAAGAAAGCTTAGTGAAAGGAGCCAATTATGATGATTAATGAGATAACTATTCTTCCAGGTAGAGATAAATTAGGAGTCAAAGAGAACTTTGATGTTATTAGTCTAAAAGCAGGAGAAACGCTTTCCATTGTTGGGCCTACAGGAAGTGGTAAAACAGCTTTTATAACAGACATTGAACTGTTGGCTCAGAGAGATACAACCAGTAAACGTCAGGTACTCATTAATGGTAAAGTTCCTAGTGATGAAATAAGGTATGATCCTGCTTTAAAACCTATTGCTATGATAACCCAAAATACAAAGTGCTTTGCTGATTTAAGTGCGGAAGAATTTTTAAAATTACACGCTAGAGCCCGTAAAATTGTAGATAAAAACATTATTGACGATACTATTGATTTGGCCAACAACTTCACAGGGGAAAAAATTAAAAAGGATATGCGAGTTACTGTCTTATCCGGGGGACAGACGAGGTCGTTATTGATTGCTGATGCGATTCTTATAGGAGCTTCGCCAATAATTCTACTAGATGAAATCGAAAATGCCGGAATTTTTAAACAGGAGGTAATTGAAATTATTGAGAGTACCGGCAAGATTGTTATTTTTGTTACTCATGATCCGACCATAGCTTTGCTTACACAAAAGAGAATTATTATGGAAAACGGTGCTGTTAAAAAAGTTCTTAATCAGGATGAGATGGAACTAAAAGTAGCCCAGAACCTTATAGAAATAGATAAAAAAATGGGTGTAATCAGAGAAAACTTAAGAGCCGGTTATTTGATAACTAACGAGTTAGTCAATTTTGCTTAAAGATTATCGATGAGGTGGTTTGAACCTATGAAATTACTAGTTGTTGCAGGTCCTCCGTCGGCTGGGAAAACTGCTCTTATAAAACAGATTATAAGAAGATTTAAAGATGAGATGAAAATAGCCTTTTTAAAAATTGATGTGGTAAAGGCCTATGAAGATATTGAAATTAGTGAAGAATTCAACATCTTGACCAAAAAAGTATATTCTGGCGATCTTTGTCCAGACCATGCAGGGGTTATGGTTTTAGGTGAGGCTATAGATTGGGCGAATAAGAACAATACTGATTTATTTATTGTTGAAAGTGCTGGTCTATGCTTAAGATGCTCTCCGTATTTAAATCAAGGACTTGGTATTGTTGTTTTAAGTTCAATTTCAGGCATTCATGCTCCTGAGAAGATGGGGGCAATGGTGAGCTTGGCTGATATAGCAGTTGTTACAAAGATAGATTTAGTAAGTCAGGCTGAGCGTGAAGTCCTTATTCAAAAAATCAAAGAAACCCATCGTAAAATTGTTATTATGGAAACAAATGCTTTACAAGGAACATCATTACAACGTTTATACTCATTAATAGAGAATTCCGAGGAAATTGATAAAAATAACTTATTTCTTAAAGGAAATCCTCCCCTTGGTACCTGTACCATTTGTGTAGGCAAAAAGGAAATTGGGTGGAAGCATCACTTTGGCGTAATCAGAAAACTGGATTCTCAGGCCTCTGAATACTTGTATCGAGGTGAATAAGATATGCAGTCGGTACATTGGCTTCCACCCGGTAAAAATTGCGGTATGTGCGGTGAGGACAGTTGTAAAAGTTTTCTTCGGGTAGTTAACATTGGTCAAAAAAGTATATCAGACTGCCCATACTATAGTAAAGAAAAAGCAAAATGTGATAATTGTCCAGAAGAAGCTATTTATCCTGACCATGATGTTTTGGGTAATCCTTATGATTTTATTCTAAGTCCTCTGCCAGGGGAGCCTTCAGCTCGGAAGATTGTTCTTCCCTTTAGGCCAGACATGGTAGATAAGATGGATATCAAAAAAGGGGATTATGTTTTAGGGCGTCCCATGGGGGCTGGGTGTCCCATTCCTCATGTTTTACAGGTGATTGAAGCTGAGGAAGTTACGGGTTTACTATACACCTGGGTGGTAGGCCCCCAATATTCCCGTAATGAAATGGTAAAGGATGTAATTGCTTATCACATGATTGGCTTTGAGGGCATTGCCGAGAAAGTTAGAAGAGAGCCTAAATTTGGTTATAGAGTATCTTTCATGCCGGGTTTTTGTATGATGTCTCTTAATCATACCGGTTTGGTGAATATGGTACTAGAAAAAGAATGCGGTTTACATGTACGTTTAGAGGATATTGTAATTTTAGCAGGCCATAATTTAAGGAACTGCTAACTTAGGTAATAGTTATGGATTGTCGGGCTTCCTTTTATGGTATAATAAGTTTTAAGTTCCTGAAGTTGGGGTGTAAAATGTTTAAACTTCTAAATCCTGACCTTTATGTACGTTCACTGACCGAGATACCCCTGGCTGATTTAAAGGCCCGGGGTATCCGCGGTTTAATAATTGATCTTGATAATACAGTTACTGAATGGGGTCGCGCCACAATAGACAACAAAATTTACCTATGGTTTAAAAAACTTAAAGATTATGGGTTTAAAGCTTGTTTAGTTTCTAATAATAGCGGAAAACGTGTACAAAAAGTAGCAGATTTTTTAGGTATTCCCTGGATATCTAGAGCTGGAAAGCCAAGAAAGCGGGCTTTTTACCAGGCGACAGCTGTTCTTGGGACGGGATTAAATAATACTGCTGTAATTGGTGATCAGGTATTTACTGATGTATTGGGGGGGAACCGCTTAGGCCTCCTAACAATATTAGTAATGCCGATTAATAGTCGTGAATTTTTCGGCACAAAGTTAGTACGTAAATTTGAGAGGTTAGTTACCAGACGTTTAGTTTTAAGTGATTCAAACGAAGGTGAATGAACTTTTAACTTAGATAGTGGGGTGTAAGGTTGGTACAAATAAAGGCTTCTACCAGGCTCGTTGCGCTTTTGGGATATCCAGTTGAACATTCTTTATCTCCATTAATACATAATGCGGCTTTCGGTGCTACTGGGGAAAACTTATTATACTTGGCATTTCCTGTCAGACCTGGTGAATTATCAACAGCTGTTGCTGGTCTTAAAGCTTTAGGTTTTAAAGGAGCTAATGTTACAGTACCTCATAAAGAAAAAATTATTAAGTATTTAGATAGGGTAGAACCTATTGCAGCTCGTATCGGGGCTGTAAATACTATTGTAAATAACGGTAATGAATTAGTAGGTTACAACACTGATGGAACAGGGTTTATACGTTCATTAAACGAAGCAGGCTTTAATCCCTCGGGTAAAAATGTTCTTATTTTGGGAGCAGGTGGAGCTGCCCGGGCTGTTGCTTTTGCTTTAGTTGATGCTAAATGTACTAAATTAAGCATTGCCAATAGAACCTTGGCCAATGCTATGAAGTTGGCGGATTCATTAACAGATAAATGCGGTCTTATACCTGAAGTTTACAGTATGGATGAGAAAGAATTACATCTGGTATTATCTGAGGCTGATTTAGTTATTAATACTACCAGTTTAGGTATGTGGCCCAAGGTAGAGGATACACCTTTACCTGGTGGGGGGTTCAAGAAAGGTCAATGGGTTTATGACTTGGTTTATAACCCGATTGAAACCAAGTTTTTAAAACAGGCGCGTGAAAGAGGATGCTATGTTATAAGTGGCTTAAGTATGCTTCTTTATCAAGGAGCAGAGGCTTTTACATTATGGACTGGACAAGATGCTCCTGTAGAAGTAATGGAAAAAGTTTTGTATGGAGCAGTTAATAAGAAAAATTAGTCTTTTAAATTAGTCTTTATTTATAGAAGCGGGAGGAAGTTAATTTGTTGCGTTATCTAACTGCAGGGGAATCCCATGGCCGAGGTTTAACTGTCATAATTGAAGGTATGCCGGCAAAAGTACCTTTAGAAGCCCATAAGATTAATACATACTTAGCTCGTCGTCAGGGAGGCTATGGCCGTGGTGGTCGTATGGCCATTGAAAAGGATCAGGTCGAAATTATGGCTGGAGTAAGGGGAGGGTATACTCTAGGCAGTCCCATATCCCTTTTTATAAAAAATCGTGATTGGGAAAATTGGCAAAATATTATGGATCCAAGCCCGGAGGCTAAAGCTGAACGAGTAGTTACGCGGCCACGACCGGGACATGCAGATTTACCTGGAGGGCTGAAATATAATCAATCTGATTTACGAAACATTTTGGAACGGGCCAGTGCCCGGGAAACTGCTGCTCGGGTTGCTGTAGGAGCGGTAGCTTCACTTTTTCTAAAAGAGCTTGGAATTGAACTGGTAAGTCATGTAGTCCAGATTGGTCCGGTAAAAGTTCAAGGTGAGATTGATTTCGCGACTGCCTGTACGGCTAAAGACTCACCTGTTTATTGTGCTGAACCGGAAACAAGCGAGGCTATGATAGCATCTATTGAAGAAGCACGGAAAAAAGGAGATACCCTTGGGGGTGTTGTGGAAGTTCAGGTAGCTGGGGCACCTGCCGGGTTAGGCGCCCATGTCCATTGGGATAGACGCCTTGATGGCCAATTAGCTCAGGCTTTAATGAGTATACCTGCCATCAAAGGAGTAGAAATAGGTAAAGGTTTTGAACTTGCGGGGTTACCAGGAAGCCAGGCTCATGATGCCATTGATTATAAAGAAGGACATGGTTTTTATCATCCCACCAACCGGGCTGGGGGTATCGAAGGTGGGATGACTAATGGTGAAACTATCATTTTGCGTGCAGCCATGAAGCCAATACCTACTTTGATGCATCCATTACCCAGTGTTGATTTCTTAACGAAGGAACCGGTAGAAGCCAGCATTGAACGTTCTGATGTTTGTGCAGTTCCGGCAGTGGCAGTAGTGGCTGAGTCAGTAGTAGCTTGGGTGCTTGCCGTGGCAGCTTTAGAGAAATTTGGCGGCGATCACCTCTCAGAAATTAAAGAGCGATTTGAGGTATATAGAAAGTATCTTAAATTGGGCATTAATAGTTAATTGAGGGTTTTACATAATTCCAAAATTAGAACAGGACAACAAGCTCAGCTAATGGTAATACTGCAGCAATCATGGTTATGGCACAAAGATAAGCATGGGTTTCTACTTTTTTGATGCTGCGTACCCTGAGCCCTGTTTCCAGGCCTGTTTTCTTCTTCTGACGGCTAAAACAGCGCTCTGCAGAGGTATGTCTGTTATAGAGCTTCTGCCGGTTCCGGGTTCCGCGGTGAGGTGTACAAAACATCCTGGGGTCATCTTTTCCTTTTGGTTTTAACTACCATTCCGTAATTACTGTTTGAACACCAGACAGATCCAAAGGGACAGCCGCATTTCCCAGGACGTGCGGATAGCGAAACTTATTAACGCCGTTGCTGCAATCCCGTTACACCATCCTAAAACCAGCAGGAGAAAGAGTGTGATGGTTAACATTGGCCGGAATAACAATAGTACCACTGGCTATCCCTTCCGGAACAAACCGGGGACTACGCCCATTTTTCTCTGCCACCACTTCCATAGCCCGTGTTACTTGCCCAACAGTTGCAGCTTCCAGTTGTGTCATGTCTTAACTTCCTCCCATCATTTTATTACTTTGATTTTGTGGCTATTATCCAATTGCTGCTGGCGGAGAGCAGCCATAGCATCAAAAAGCGCCATTTTATATGTTCCAGGACCATTCACAAAAGGTGCTTGTGCCGCCAGCTCTCCTGCTAGGCCAAAGGCGGCCAAGGCCACTGCGCATGCCTGTACCGTATTGTCCTCCACTGCGATAAAACATCCGGTAACAGAGGCCGACATACACCCTGTACCTACTACTGCGCCCATGAGAGAATGGCCATTTTCTACCAGCACTACTTGTTGTCCATCGGTAATTATGTCCTCCTGACCGGAAACCACCACGGTGCATTTTTGCCGGCGGGCCAGGGCTGTGGCTGTCTGGGCAATATCATGGTACTCCCCAATAGACTCCACCCCCTTGATTTCTCCACCAGCTCCGGCCAAAATGCTGATTTCCGCTTTGTTACCCTTGATTACTGTTACTGCCACTTCCTGCAGGATCCGGCGGGCGCTGTCGGTACGGAGACTGGTAGCTCCTACCCCAACAGGGTCTAACACTACGGGAATATTTAGTTGGTTAGCCCGTTTTCCCGCCATAATCATGGCCTCCACCTGTTGGGGAGAAAGTGTGCCAATGTTCAATACAAGAGCACCTGCTGCCTCAACCATCTGGGCCACTTCCTCCACATCATAGGCCATCACTGGTAATCCACCGGTACAGAGAGTTATGTTAGCACAATCATTTACCGTTACATTATTGGTAATATGGTGAACCAGCGGTTTCTGCTTTCTGACTTTATTTAACAAATCCTTGGTCATGAATTACCTCCTCCTTTTGCCTGGCTAATAATATTTAGCAATTCTCTTGTAGCCTGGTACACATTATCAGCCGCGGTAATAGCTGAAATGACTGAAATACAATCAGCCCCGTGTTCGAGAATAGTGTCAGCGTTTGCTCGATTAATGCCTCCCACCGCCACCAGCGGCAGATTTACAGCTTCTCTAATTTGTTTCAGTCCCTCCAGCCCCAACGCAGCAGCATCAGGTTTGGACTGGGTGGCAAAGATAGGTCCCACTCCCAGGTAGTCAGCTCCCGCTTTCTGGGCCTCCAGTGCCTCGGCCAAGGTGGTGGCGGAGATACCAATGATTTTGTGGGAACCCATGATTTGCCTGGCATATTTGACAGGCATGTCCTGTTGTCCCAGGTGAACCCCGTCTGCTTTCACGGCCAGGGCCACATCCACCCGGTCATTGACAATAAAGCGAACACCATGCTGACGGGTAATTTTCCGAATGGCTAGGCCTATCTCCACCAGTTCCCGCGAGGAAAAGGTTTTCTCTCTGAGCTGTACCACTTGCACTCCTGCAACCACTGCTTCCTGCACCACTTCCAGGGTAGTGCGACCCCGGGATAATTCCTGGCTGGTAATCAAATAAAGGTCCCAATCTTTCATTTTTTTCCTCCTTTCTAAATTTTACAAGCACGTTCCTATCCGCCACCTGTAAAAATGGTGGGGCAATCCCGAACCTTTGCCAATTTGGAACCCGTGGACCAAAGCACCCGTGAGATAGTCCTGACTCCAAACCTTTGATTTACAAGATTTTTTTAGCTATAAAAAATGGATTTCACCCCTGAATGTCGAATATATAAGTGGAAATAAAATCCAACAAAAAGGAGTGAAATCCACTTATGTATATTCGACAGAAAACCTTTCTTTCCTTCGGGGAAATATTAAATTTTCAACCTCAAACAAGACTTGAAAAGGTCTTCTATACTTTAGATTTATGCAAGATATTGAAGTTACTGCCGAAATCAAAAGATGTCGGTAGAAAAGGATATTCTGAAGAAGCTATGTTTCTTGCACTTATTGCCATGCGAATAGAGGACATTAAAACTGTAGTAGATTAATCAAGGCACTTTCTAAATCTGATACTGTCCAAAAGATGTTTGAGACTATTGTTCTACAAGCAAAAAGTCTCGGTATTATAGAGGGTAATGATGTAGCTATCGATTCAAGTGAATATGAATCTTACGATAAAGCGGTTCTTAAATCCAAAATGGTAGACGATGGCAAAATCCAATTTGGGTTCCAAAAAAAGGTACCAATGGTAATCAAATAAAATGGTTTGGTTTTAAATTACATGTTACGGTAGATACCAGGGGAGAACTGCCGATTGCCGTAGAAGTAACCCCTGCAAACGCATATGATAGCACCATGGCTATACCTTTAATGGAATATCTTAAAGAAACTTACGGTGATACATTTGTTGTTAAGAATTACATAATGGACAAAGGATATGACGTTAAAGAGATATACAGGAAAGTATATGAGGAATTAAAGGCTCAAGTCATCATTTCTATTAATCCAAGAGGGGCATATGCGCCCCCCGAAGGTTTAGATGAAAATGCAGCTCCAGTATGTTCCATGGGCTACAGTATGGTTTATTGGGGTTATGATGAAACATATAATGCATCTTCGAAGGAGAAAAGGCACATTTGTCGAATATTCATAAGTGACTTCATCTCGCTGAATTTGTTTTTTATGTCACTTATGAATTCGGCAGATTAAGGGGTGAAGTCCTTTTTTTACCCTTCAAAATATCCGTAAAATCCAGTCTGAAAAATTTGCAAAATCCTCAATTTATAAATATTAATAAGGGTGGAAAAATGCCTGGAAATATTGTATTAATCGGTTTTATGGGGAGTGGCAAGTCGACTATAGGGCAAATTTTAGCTAAGGAACTTGGTTGGCGATATCTTGATACGGATGCCATGATTGAACAGAAAGTCGGAATTTCTATTAAAGAGATTTTTGCTAAATACGGCGAGAAATACTTCCGAGATTTAGAAGAGAAAGCTGTTAGTCGAACTTTGGTGGTTAGTAGAACAGTTATTGCTACCGGTGGTGGAGCTGTCCTCTCAAAATTAAACGTTAAGAACTTAAAACCAGGTAATAAAGTAGTTTGGCTTAAAGTTAGGCCGGAAACCGTTGTTGACAGAGTAGGAGCCGATGACGGCAGGCCTCTACTTAAAAATCAAGATTTATCTAACATTACAAAATTAATAGAGAAAAGACAATCTTATTATTCCTTTGCTGATTTACATATAGATACTGACCAGAAAGATGCGGCTGCAGTAGCCGGGGAAATAAAGGAGGCCTTAGAACCTTGGCTGGAGAACTTGAAGTAGCTCTAGGAAATCGAGCTTATAAAATTCATTGTGGTCCCGAATTATTACAAAATGTAGGCTCTATTCTAAAACCTTTAAATCTTGCTAGTACCTGTCTTGTAATAAGTAATAGTACGGTTGCTGACCTTTATTGGCCTCATTTGGAGAAAAGCCTGATAACCTCAGGTTTTAAAACTGAGCTTGTTTTAGTACCAGATAGTGAGGATGCTAAAAGCCTTAAGGTTGCTTCTGAATTATATGATGCTGCCTTAAAAGCCGGTATTGACCGGAAATCGGCTATTATTGCTTTAGGTGGCGGCGTAGTGGGGGATTTAACCGGTTTTGTTGCTGCCACATGGTTAAGAGGTGTACCTTTTATCCAAATACCTACAACTCTTCTTGCTCAAGTTGATGCTAGCGTTGGAGGCAAGGTGGCTGTTAATCACCCTGAGGGGAAAAATCTTATAGGGGCTTTTTATCAACCGAGAGCTGTGATTGCTGATCTGTCAACTCTTAGAACTTTACCCAAGAGAGAAATTAGAGCCGGATTGGCAGAAGTTATTAAGTACGGGGTAATAGCTGATGCGGAATTTTTTGCATTCCTAGAAGAAAATTTAAAGGGAGCTTTGGCCGGACAAACGGAAATTTTGGAAAAGATAGTTTTAAGGTGTTGTGCCATTAAAGCTGATATAGTGGCTAAAGATGAACGAGAGGATAATCTAAGGGCTATTTTAAACTTTGGTCATAGTGTTGGTCATGCTGTGGAAACAGTTACCGGCTATGTTACTTATCGGCATGGCGAGGCGGTGGCTATAGGTATGGCTGCTGCAGTACGTTTAGCTGTTAAGAAGGAGATGTTTACGGAAGCTGAAGCTGACCGGTTAGTAAAATTGATTAAAGAAGCTAACTTACCAGTGGATGTACCAAAATTTAATCGGGAAGAATTTAAAGCAGCCCTATGTCATGATAAAAAAGTTTATAACAACAAACTACATATGATTTTACCTACTAAACTGGGCAAGGTAGAAATTTTACCTGTAATTATTGATGAAGTAATGGCAGTAATACAAAAAGAAACCAATTAAGGCTTAATAAATCCAAAGAATGAGGAGAGGGGATTAATGGATAGCCGCAGGCGGCTAGGGGATTTATTAGTTGAGGCTGGAATGATTACTGATAACCAGTTACAACAGGCTCTGGCTGAACAAAAACGAACTGGGGAACGTTTGGGAAAGGTTTTAATTCGATTGGGTTTTATTAAGGAAGCCCAAATGCTAGAGGTTTTGGAATTTCAATTGGGAATTCCAAAAGTTAATATAAGTGAATATAAGCTTAAACCCGAAGTGGTACGCTTAGTACCAGAAGGCTTAGCTAGACGATACCAAGCTATTCCTATCCGCCAAGAAGGTAATCGTTTATTAGTGGCCATGGCCGACCCTCTAAACTTATTAGCTTTAGATGACCTTAGGAGGGTTTGCGGGAGAGATATACTACCAGCTATTGCTTCTGAAGAAGAAATTGAAGCAGCAATAAATAGGTTTTGGCAGGATGAGATTGAGACGGGTATGACTGAAGTGGCAACAACGGCAACGGTTTTAAATGACGAAGACGAGGAAGCACCTGTAGTGCGTTTCGTTAACCATATTATTAAAGAAGCTATTAAGGTAAAGGCCAGTGATATTCATATTGAACCTCAGGAGCGTAAAGTTCGTATACGTCTACGGATTGATGGCTTGTTACGTGATTTAACTTATGTTCCTTTAGATATGTTAAGTAATTTAATTTCTCGAATTAAAATCCTAGCCGGTATGGATATTGCTGAAAAACGCCTGCCTCAGGATGGACGTTTTCAATTTAATCTTGGAAAACGTATTGATTTGCGGGTATCTAGCTTACCAACTGTTTACGGTGAAAAGGTAGTCTTAAGAATACTTGACCGGAATGTCATGCTTTTACCCTTAGAAAAGCTGGGTTTTCTACCAGATAAAAAACAACGTTATATTAGTTTGATTAGAAGTTCTTACGGAATGGTTTTAATTACCGGCCCTACAGGTAGTGGGAAAACGACTACCCTTTATGCTACCCTTAATACCTTAAGTTCACCAGACAGGAATATAATTACTATTGAGGACCCTGTAGAATATACACTGCCAGGGATTAATCAAGTTAAGGTAAATCTCAAAGCAGGTCTGACTTTTGTTTCCGGACTACGTTCAATATTACGTCAGGATCCAGATATTATAATGGTCGGGGAAATTCGTGATAAAGAGACTGCCGAAATTGCTGTCAGCGCAGCAATAACAGGGCATTTGGTATTTAGTACTTTACATACCAATGACGCGGCAGGAGCGATAACCCGTCTATTAGATATGGGGGTAGAGCCATACCTTGTAAATTCTTCTGTTATAGGTGTAGTAAGCCAAAGACTTGTACGTAGTATTTGCCCTCATTGTCGAGAGGAATATCAGCCAGAACAAGATTCCTTGGAAAAAATATGGTTACCAGAGGTATCAAGACTTTATCGGGGCCGAGGCTGTAAGGAGTGTCATTATTCAGGTTATACAGGACGTACGGCTATCCATGAGGTCCTGGTAATGAATGCAGAACTACGCAAACTGGTAGCCCAAAAGGCACCAGCCAGTGCTATTAAAGAGGCAGCTCTTGCTTCGGGTATGGTTACTCTAATGGATGATGGGTTAGAAAAAGTACGTCGTGGGATTACAACAGTTGCTGAGGTTTTACGAGTTTCCTTTGGAGGTATTTAAAGAAATAGATATTAAGTAAGGATCTCAGGCTGCTGCCGATATGGGAAAGGATTATGACTAGTCATATGTCTTCAGTAACTGGTCATATGACTTATTTTTTCCTAAATAATTAAGTTTGGTCCTTACAGGTTTAAAAGGCGGCTGTCCATGAGGTCTCGGTAATTAAGCCTTACTCATGGGGGGATATAGTTGGTTGATATTGGTATAATCCTTCAGTCTGCTGTTGATGCAGGGGCTTCTGATGTACATCTATCTGTTGGATTACCCCCGATATTTAGGGTGCATGGAGAACTTAAAATCCAAAACCAATGGGATTCATTAACCCCGGAAACAGCAACAGAACTATTGCGTCCCATGGTAGGAGAAAAGTGGGGAGACTTACAAGAACGAGGAGAACTGGACATGGCCTATTCCCTTCCGGGAATAAGTCGATATCGGGTTAATGTTTTTTATCAAAGGGGAAGTATTGGTGCAGCTATTCGTGTTATTGCTAGAAGCATACCCGGTTTGGATACGTTAGGACTACCCCCGATAGTGTCTGAACTAGCTGAAAAGCAACACGGATTGGTATTAGTTACGGGGCCGACGGGGAGTGGTAAGTCAACTACTCTGGCAGCCATAGTAGATAAAATAAATCGTGAGCGAAGCTGTCACATTATAACCCTGGAGGATCCAATAGAATATTTACATCAGCACCGTAATAGTATCGTTAATCAAAGGGAAGTAGGTACAGATACACATTCCTTTGCGAATGCTTTACGGGCAGCTTTACGTCAGGACCCTGATGTAATTTTGGTGGGTGAGTTACGTGACTTGGAAACCATTGCTACAGCTATAACTGCAGCCGAAACAGGCCATCTTATTTTGGCAACATTACATACCAATAATGCCGTACAAAGTATTGACCGAATTATCGATGTCTTTCCACCTCACCAGCAATCTCAAATCCGGGTACAATTGGCTGATACTTTGGAAGGTGTTATTACCCAACAGTTATTAAAACGTAAAGATGGAAAAGGACGGGTTGCAGCGGTAGAGGTTTTAGTTGCTACTCCGGCAATTAGGAACCTTATTCGTGAGGGCAAAACTCATCAGATAATCTCAAGTATGCAAACAGGCGGTCGCTTTGGTATGCAAACCATGGAAATGTCCTTAAAGAAACTGGAACAAAAAGGATTAATTACTGCTAAAGGTTAACTATAAGTAAATTTTAGACAAAATGGCAGGATTCATGTTAAAAAAACAGAATATGATTGTAAATATTTGATTGTAAATATTTATCTATTAACATTTCTGTTTAGGGCAAACCTGGCGAAAGTCAGGGACGCAAAGCTACGGGCCTGTAGACGAGTTCCATGGTCGCCGAGCTGCCGGGAATGTCATATTTTCCACTGCTATCGGTGGCTTTTTGATTTTTATGTTCGGAGGATCTTTATGAATTTTGCCTACCGGGGGCGGAATGCCAATGGGGAGGTTGTAGGCGGGACAATTGAGGCAGCAAGTCAGGAAGAGGCCGTAATGGAGTTGCGTCAAAAAGGTATTTTTGTTACTTCTTGCAAGGCCGTTACCTCTCAATCTCGAAAGCGACAGCTCTTTCAGCAAGCAGTAAATAGGCATGATTTGGCTGTTTTTTGTCGCCAACTGGCAACTATGTTACAAGCTGGCTTGCCGATTATTTCAGCTTTACATGTTCTGCATAAACAAGTAGAAAAGGATTTACTACGAGGCAGTATTGGGAAAATTCTGATTAGTTTAGAGTCAGGTGAGTCTTTTTACAGAGCTCTGGAAAAGGAAACGAAAATTTTTCCACCTCTGGTTATTCATACTGTTGAGGCTGGAGAACTGGCGGGTTCCCTTGATGATAACCTGGAACGTCTTTCTGAACACTTGGAACGGGAACATGAAATTGAGGAAAAAGTTAAATCAGCCATGACATATCCGGCTTTTGTTAGTGTTGTAGCTGTTTTAGCAGTTATCTTTTTGTTGATTTTTGTATTGCCAACATTTGAAACCATATTAAATGATATGAACGTTCCGTTACCATGGCTAACACGATCAGTGTTAGCTATAAGTGAGTTATTTCGATACTTATGGCCACTGATTTTATTGTTTGTTATTGGTGGCATTTTTGGGCTTAAGTTCTTACGCCAAAATCCAGAGGGACGATATTGGTTTGATAGATTTTTATTAAAATTGCCGATATTCGGGTCTCTTATCCATAAAATGGGTGTTGCTCGTTTTTGTCGTACTTTAGGGACACTAATTAAGAGTGGTGTACCGGTGTTAACAGCTTTAGAGATAGTCCGACGGGTTGTTGGAAATGTAGTACTTGCTGAAGCTATTGGTATGGCGGAAACGAGCGTTAGAGATGGTGAGAGTTTAGCGACACCTTTACAAGCAAGTGGTATTTTACCACCTATGGTAGTAGAGATGATTAGTGTAGGGGAAGAAACAGGAGCTTTGGATGAGCTTTTAACCAAAATAAGTGTTTTTTACGAACGAGAAGTAAACGAGGCAGTGTCTCGATTATCCTCTCTTATTGAACCCATATTAATTATTTCTTTAGGTGGCGTTGTTGCCTTAGTGGTAATATCGATATTACTTCCAATGTTATCAGTGTTTGGTGGTATAAGTTAATAGGAGGTGGTACGAATATAATGGAGAAACAGTCTACTGTCCACCTACTAATAATGAGTAATAATAATACTTTAGAGTTTTAAAAATGGAAACTTTAATTTTAATAGCTGTATTGGGATTTACTATAGGGAGTTTTTTAGGCCTATGTATTACCCGTTTATCACGAGGGGAGTCGATAGTTTTCCCGCCATCCCACTGCGACGCCTGTGGGCGGCGCCTTGGGGTGGGGGAGCTTATCCCCCTTTTGGGCTTTATTTTGTGTCGGGGTCGTTGTCCTAGCTGTGGCACAAAAGTGCCTTGGTGGTATCCTGGTATAGAGGTTTTAACGGCAGGGCTTTATATTGTTTTGTATCTTCAAAATGGGCCTAATTTAGTTACAGTTAAATATATTGATTTAGTATCACTGCTTCTAGTTATGTCCGGTATCGATCTTATTACATACACCATTCCTGATGTTTTAATCTTAATTGGCATTGGATTAGGTTTAATATTCTTGCCCTTTGGTGATATTTCCTGGCAGGCAGCACTTATAGGGGGTTTCTTGGGTGGAGGCTTACCCTTATTATTAGCTATTGTCAGCCGTGGTGGTATGGGTGGCGGTGATGTGAAGCTAGGTTTTGTTCTGGGACTTTTTCTTGGCTGGAAGCAGGTATTATTAGCACTGTTCTTATCGGCCTTATTAGGAGCCCTATTTGGACTTTTATTAATGACTTTAGGGCGTAAAGGTCTTCGTGATGCAATTCCCTTTGGCCCATTCATGGCTTTAGGAACTATTATTACTGTTTTATGGGGCGAAGGAATTATTGAATGGTATATAAATTTGTTTTTCTAGTTTCGTATTTGTTTTAGAGGAAGTTTAATATGCAGGGAAATAAGTGTATCCCACTTGAAACTAAGCAGCATCCGGTTCTACCAATAGTGATGCTGTTGGCTGGGGCTTCACCATTAATATCTAATGGATATCCTACACACATCCAGTTGGTGGGCTTTTTATTGGGAGCTTTAGGAGGCTTCCTGGCTTTACTTAGTTGCCGCAATAAAGGAGTTTCGGATAAAAATAGTCCCTTTTGGCTGGGGCTACTTTTTTTAGTTTGGATGTCAATTGGTCTCTTTTGGTCAGTAGATGTTAATAGCACAGTTAACGAAATTATGCGGACAGTTTTATATTTATTAGTATACTGGCAGGTTCGAACTACCTTTGGTAAAAAAGAGATAGATAAAATCTTTACTATTTTTATTCTTGCCGGTTTTTTAGTTGCCTCTTTTGGAATTTTACAATACCTATTTATTAAAGCTGGACGGATTAATGCTACCTTTATCAACCCCAATCCTTTAGAATTATACTTGGGAATGGTGTTTTTGTTATTTCCGCGGTTCTCTCATTTAAAGTTGCTACACTGTCATAACGAGGGATTAAAGTGATTGCAAGGCTAATTAAGGTAAAAGCAGCACATATAAAAGTACTAAACAAAAAGTCTTCAGGTTTTACCTTAATTGAATTACTTTTAGTTATAACTATAATCGGTTTGTTGGCAACAGCAACTTTTCCAATGGTAAAAAAGAGTTTAACTTGGTGGCGTATGCAAACGGCTGCCTGGCAGCTTATAAACGATATTCGTTCAGTCCAGCAAATGGCTATTAGTGGTGAGGATTATCACCGTACAATACTTTTTGATACCACAAATCAATTGTATCGGATCAGGAAAGATGCGGTTATTATTGAAGAGACCAAATTACCTGTTGGTATAAGCTTTGATAGTGTGGCTTTCTCTGATAATAAACTTGCTTTCAATCTTAAAGGGGTCCCTTCTGGTAGTGGGGATATTGTACTTAAAGATTGCTATGGTAGACGCTACTATATAACTGTTTTACCGGTGACTGGTCGGGTTAAGGCAGGAGATAGCACATGAAACAGTTTAAGTATTACATAAATGATAGGGGCTTGACTCTTATTGAAGTGCTAGTGGCATCGGTTTTACTGATAGTTGCTTTAGCTCCGATGCTAGGAATGTTCACCACAGGAGCAAAAGCTTATTCAAGGGGAAGGGAAGATACAGTAGCATTAAATCTGGCGAGGGATAGATTAGAAAAATGTTTGGCAGCCGGCTATGATAACTTAACTGAAATACCTGATTGGCAAGTTAGCCCAGTTAATGCTGATTATGAATATAAAGTTGTGGTTTTAGATTATGATTCTTTAAAGGAAATTAAAGAAGTAATTGTAACGGTACGACCGATTAAAAATCCAACAGGGCAGGTGAAATTGGCAACACTAGTTGCCAACTGGCCGTGAGAACCGTGAAATGGCAAAAGGGTGGTTTTACTTTATTAGAAGCAGTACTATCAGCCTGCCTAATGGCGATAGTTATGACTGCTGCTTTAAGCATTCTAGGCAATGGTTTAAAATGGTGGCAGCATAGTTGGGACAGCATTGACGCTCAGCAGAATGCCCGAGTTGCGTTAGAACGGATGGTAAATGAAATCAGTTGCGCGAAGACCATAGTAAATGGATCTAACGAAGAAGTGTTAATTTTGGAAGATGGGGTTGGTAACCAATTCAAATATCAATTAGATGGCACTAATCTACAAAAAGCGGTTAAAAATAAAGGTTCGTTAAGTTTTGGAGGTTACAATTTACTTGCCTATGGGGTTAAAGACCTGAAGTTTACTTATAGCCAGCCAGATAACCCAGAGAATAGCAAGGTAGTAACTATTCACATAGTTACTACTGATGAAAAAGAAGAGCAAGATTTTTCGATTACAACTTCGGTTGCTCTAAGGCTTAAAGTAATGAAATAGTAGATGGATATTATAATTCAGGAAACTAATACTCGAGTTAGAAGATGTTGAGGCAGAACTATGGTTAAAAAGAAAGGATACAACTTATCCTTCAACTTAGATTGGAGACACAGTGGGAGTGTCTTACCGATTGTATTAATGGTAATTGTAGTACTTTCATTATTAGGTACAGGGATAATTTCTCTGGCTATGGGGGAAAGGCGTGTTGCAGCCAATGAAGTAAAAATAGCCCAAGCTACTTATTTGGCTGAAGCAGGTATAAATTTAGCCTTGGCTGAATTGCGTGAAAATCCAGGTCAGCAGATTAATATCGGAGAAACGTTTTTACCTCAGGCAAAAGGAAAAATCGTAAGTGTTGAATTAACACCTCAGGTAGCAACCTATCATTTACGATCTCTAGCGGAAGTGGATAGGATTAAGAGAGCCGTTGAGGTCGAACTGTCACGTCCATTTACTGATTATGCCTTAGTTACTGATGGAGACTTGGTCATTAAGAATACTGTAACAGTTAATGGTGATATTTTTGCAACTGGTGATGTCGAGTTAAGGAATTGGAAAGATCCATATACTAATGTAGTTGCTGGTGGGGATTTAACTATTCATCATCATAAAATTGATATTAATGGTAGTGTTATTACTTGGGGCAATCTTTATAATTATGGAACCATTAAAGGAGATGCAATTGTAGGACATTATCAAAATAAATGGGGAAATGACCCTAACATTTATGGTACTATTCATGGACAGGTGATCAAGGGTATAAATTATCCATTTCCTGTTTTACCAAACCTTGTTGAACCTTACACAAATAGTTATTCGCTTCAAATTGAACCTGGTGAATATACCCTAACCGAACTGCAAGAAAAAATGGACGGCATTACAGATGAAATAAAAATACTTTATTGTAATGGAAATTTAACTATAAAAGATGAGGACAACAACGGTCATAACAACAACGGTCATAACAACAACGGTCATAACGGAAAGGGTAATACCAGTGATACTTTTAATTATCAAGGTAAGGCTATTATTGCGGCAACGGGTGATATTGATATAGAGAATGACATTAGAGCGGCTACTGAAGAAGATGCCTGGGCTTTTGTGGCAGGTGGAGATTTAAGTATAGATGGTAATGTTACTGTTGATGCCTTACTATTGAATAACGGTTATTTTTATAAGCAAGGGGGGCCTAGTACCATAAACGGTTGTTTAATAACGGGTGGAATAACAGAGGTTGAAGAAAACGGTGATAATGATGATAGTAGTAACAAATTAAAGCATGAAAAAGGGAAAAGTTTTATAAAAGGTCAGTTAGATATTAACTACAAAACTGATTTAATTGAAGAATTGTACTCGAAATTTAATGAAACAGGACTACAAATTCTATCATGGGATCATGCATCTATATACTAAATTCTTAATAGAGAGTTTTGCATAATTCCAAAATTAGAACAGGACAACAAGTTCGGCTAATGGTAAAAGGGATGAATTTGGTTTATTTTCCCATTAACGCACAAAGGCCATTAGATATTGATTGGTGTTTTCTCAGAAAAGGGCATACTAATCCTGTTAATAGTCAATTTTCTTTTTTAACTCTTTGACAACTGAATTAGGCTGCCGATGTTAAAGTTAAGCTTTTATAATTGTGTAAAATAGTTTCTTAAAAAAATGAGCCATTTACAAATTCCTCAGTTAGAATAGTAATTAGCAAAAAAACTAACGAGAGGAGAATTGAAATGGCTCAATATAAGATTACCGTAAATGAAGAACTTTTGCTCTATCTTTTTTTAAGTGATTAGCTTGTTGAATAAATAACCCACAGTAAAGTTAAACTACTTAATTTTGTACTTGATCAATGTCAATTCTAAATTTGTACATCACTAAAAAGTTGGGGTCTGCCTTGGCGAGGAGTAGGCTTAGGAGAATTCTCCTTAAATCCTTGCAAAAGAAAATCGATTTTTGAAAATAACTGAAATAGAGGGTTTTCACGAGTAATGTTTAGTGCTAAAATCAAGTAAATCTATCCTTTCTGGCTTGGTGTTAGCTGTGATTTTACCATTACCAGATCGCGATAGTTTTTTCCTTCTTTAGCACCTAAAATAATTATTCAACAAGCTATAACTGGATTAACTATTATAGTTAATTTTATATGATTTGGAGGAAATATGAAATTACTCCGGTTGTTTTCGCCTAGAAACTCTTTGATAGGCATTGATATTGGCTCTGGTAATATTAAGGCTGCTGTTTACCAGGGAAATGAATTATTGACTGCTAGAGTTCCAGCTCCGCCTGGAGGTTTCGATGATTTTGATGCTATGGTCGCAGCTATTGCTGAAGTAGCATCAGAATTAGGCTACAAGGGTCGGCAGGCTGTGACTACCGTTATTGGTGAAATGGTAATCGTTCGCTATTTTAGCCTTCCTCGTATGTCTGAGTCTGAGTTAAAGGAAGGTATGGCCTATGAAATAGAAAACCATATACCCACTGGAGTCCAGGATATGGTAGTTGATTGGGCAGTTTTAGATAATAATTTGAAGCAGACAGATAATAGAATGCCCATTATCCTGGCCGCAGCTCCTATAGAACTGGTTAACCAAATTTATCAGTTGTTTAAGTCAGCTGGCTTGGATTTAGCAGCTATTGATTTAGTACCTTTGGCTCTTTGTCGTGCTCTTAGAAAAGATATTAGTGGTGAAGTAATTATTACGGATATCAGTGGTCAATGGGGCAATATAGTTTTGGTGGCAGATGGACAACCCCTTTTTAGTCGCGTAATAACTATCAATAAAGAGGAACTGACTCAATCACCTGTTTCTGGGGCATTTGAGTTAACCAGGGAAATCCAACGTTCCTTAGTTTTTTTACGGTCCCAGTCAAAGAGAAGTTTTGAACCGAAACGTTTAATTGTTACAGGTGATATAGCGCAAATGGAAGGTTTGATAGCTGAGTGTCAGGAACAACTTGGTATATTAGCGGGGGCAGGTCGACCTGGAATACAAGATTATCAGGTTAGTCCTGACCTTACCACGGCCATAGGCCTGGCTTTAAGGGGGCGTAAATTATGAAGACAGAAATAAATTTATTGCCTCCAGAATTTATTCCCAAAACACCCTGGGTCAAGTCCGGAAGAAATATGTTAATTATTGTTTTGATAGGAATAGTTTTACTTTTATATCTGATATTTTGCGGTCATATGTGGCTAACTTCCAGGAAGGTCAACAGGGTTAAGGATGAAATTGCCTTATATCTACCTCAAGCCCAGAAGGTTCAGGATACAAAAGCTAAAATTAAGGGTTTACAACAGAAGAAAAATGAGCTTCAACAAATTTTAAAAGAAGGTCGGAGCTGGCATGTTATATTAACTACCATAAATCAAAATATACCTGAAGGTGTATGGTTAACTACCTTAAGAGAGGATAAATCTAAAGGGCTATTAACCCTTATTGGTGGTAGTACTTCCCTCGAGGAAGTGGGGGATTTTATCAATAACCTTCAAACTACCGGTGACTGGCAAACTGTAACACTTAAAAAAGTGGGCCATAATGGCAAAAACCTTACTTTCAGTATTGAGGCTGTTTTCGAAAATAATTAGGTAGAGGAATCTAAGGCAGGAAAGAAAACATGAAATTAATTAATTACAAATTTAGTCAGCGAGAAAAAATTCTGATTTGTTTGTTGGTAGCCGTATTAGGTTTTGTTCTTTTTTATCAGGTTTTTTGGGTTAAACAGTGGCCCCATTACTGCCAGCTAAAAGATGATTTGCAAGTTGCCAATGCACGTTTGGCCAAAGTTAAACGGGAAGTATCTCAGGCTTCCGAATTAAATAAAAAGATGGAGCAGTTAGAATCAGATTGGGATGCTGTAAAAAAACACCTGGATTTAACATTAACAGGGACAACAGCTTTTATCCAAGCAGCGCAGCCAGCGGATGAAGCTGTTGAGATTTTAGGATTTGAACCTCAGATGATAGATAAAAAAGGATCTTTTAGGATTTACCCTTATCGGGTTACTGTTAAAGGGCCTTATCCTTCATTGGTTAATTATTTAGCCCAGCTAGAATCATTACCAGCTTTAACGACTATTCATGATTTAGAAATTGTTTCCCTAAAAGAAAATTCTTCTGTTGAAGCAAAGTTTTTAGTTGACTTATATGAGTCAGGAGAATCAAAAATAGAAGCCAGACCTTTAGCTATCTATCCTAAAGGGAGATATAACAGTTTTGTTCCTCCCGTAAATGTAAGCAATAACAAAAACGAAGAAGAAAAAACTGATGATAAGAATGTTCTAGCAAATCAATCAAGTAATAATAATCAGAATCAAGACCATAATTCAAGTGAGAACTCTGAATATAGACAAAAATTATCTGTTACAACTAATAAAGTACTTTACACCTTTCCGTTACTACAAAATGGAGAGCTGGTAGAGGATTCGGATTTTAAACCTGTAACTGGGGAAGAAGATATTGTCTGGCTTCAGCAATTGCGGGTTTTACGTAATGTTGGCCCCTTTTTCAGATTAGGAAAACCGGCAGCCATTGCTGGGAGAAAGTTTAGCCATGCTATTAGCGTTAAATTAAATAAAGACGACCCTAAGGCGGAAGTAACAGTTGATTTAGAGCGTAAATATGACAGACTGACAGGTTATGTCGGGATAGACGATAGTACCTGTAATACCAGTGGTGCTGCTTGTTTAACTGTAAAGGTTGATGGAAAGCAACTTTACCAGAGGATATTGAAACCAGGTGACTACCCTGGTTATCTGGAGTTACCGGTATTTTTTGGGCGGAAGTTATCTTTTTACGTTGAATGGCGGGAAGGCGGTTTTGGAGATTATAATAACCTGATAGTTGACCTTGGGCGCGTATATTTTAAGTAAATTTAGAAGGAATATTTTAAGCACCCTTGAATTATACTAGGAAAAAGTTAACAGAAGGGGTGGGTAGATGCTTTTATCAGAATCAGATTTAAAGGCTATCCTAAAAGCTGCCTTAGAACAGGGTGGTGATTTTGCTGAAATCTATATAGAAAGACGTCGGACTAATGGTATTAGCTGTGAAGATAATAAAATTGAGCGGGTTAATTCTGGCTTAGACGAGGGAGCTGGCATCAGGGTAATTGGTGGTGAAAATACGGCTTATGGCTATAGCAACGATTTAAGTCTTGATAGTCTTATCGAACTCGCTTCTCTGGTCGGTAAAGCCATCCCCAACAAAAACGGAGCTAAAGAAATTAACTTTACCCGGCCTAAGGCTAACGTGGATTTTACCATAAAGAAACGGCCTGATGAGGTGCCCATAGAGGACAAAGTGAATCTTGTCAAGAAGGCCAATGATGCTGCCCGAGCGGTGGATGAGCGAATTGTTCAGGTAACTGTAGGTTACAGTGATATTATCCAAGAAGTTACTATTGCTAATAGTGAAGGTACTTTGGTGGATGATGAACGGGTACGCTGTCGTTTTGTAGTAAATGCTGTGGCTTCTGACGGCAGGCATATCCAGACTGGTTATGAGTCTAGTGGTGGCCAACAGGGTTGGGAGCTTTTTGAAAGTGTAAACCCGGAAGAAAAGGCTAGACTAGCTGCTCGTAGGGCGGTTATGATGCTTGAAGCTAAACCTGCTCCTGCTGGGAAAATGCCTGTAGTGATGTCTGCAGAAGCCGGCGGTACAATGATCCATGAGGCTTGTGGTCATGGATTAGAGGCCGATTTAGTACAGAAACAACTATCTGTCTATGCAAATAAAAAAGGACAAAAAGTAGCATCTGAACTTGTAACTGTTATTGATGATGCTACCATTGAAGGTAAATATGGCTCATATCGCTTTGATGACGAGGGAACACCTGGACAAAAAACCGTACTCATTGAAAACGGTATCTTAAAAGAGTATATGTACGATTACCTTACGGCACGTAAGGAAGGGCGTCGTTCTACAGGTAATGGACGTCGAGAATCTTACCAGGACCGTCCTATTCCAAGGATGACAAATACTTATATTGCTCCCGGTAAAGATAATGCTGAAGCTATATTAAAGGAAACTAAAAGAGGATTATTGGTAAAAAGAATGGGTGGTGGGCAGGTTAACACTACCAACGGAGATTTTGTTTTCGATGTTGCAGAAGGATATCTTATCGAAGACGGACGTATCGGTCCAGCTGTTCGTGGAGCGACCCTTACTGGTAATGGGCCCGAAGTTTTAAAGAAAATTGACCGAGTAGCTGGTGACCTGGGTTTTGCTATTGGAACCTGTGGTAAAGATGGTCAGGGAGTACCAGTTGGTGACGCTCAGCCAACAATTCGCATTCCAGAAATGGTTGTTGGTGGTATTTTGGATGAGGAGGCCAAAGAATAATGGATTATCAGGCTTTAGAAGAAAAATATTGTGGCCTTGCTGGACAGGTAGTTGAAAAGGCAGCTAAAAAGGGAGTATTGGCTGAGGCATATATAAATGCTGGCGAAGAGCTAAGCATAGAGGTACGTAACCAGGAAGTAGAGGCTTTAACAACAGCTAAAGATAAAGGTTTGGGCTTAAGAGTAATTAGTGGTAATAAACTTGGCTTTGCCTATACGACAGATTTTAGTTCAGAGGCTATAGATAACTGCATCGAGCAGGCAATAGCTAATGCCCGTTTAACTACTCCTGACGAACACAATTGTTTACCAAGTAAATATCCTGGTTATCCCCAATTAGATCTTTTTGATCCTGACATTATCAATACCCCGATTGAAAAGAAAATTGAATTAACTCGGGAGATTGAACGTCAGGCCCGGGCCCATGACCCCAGGGTGAAAATAACTGAGAGTTGTTCTTATAATGATTCACGTTATTTAATTGCCTTAGCTAATTCACAGGGAATTGTTACTTCATATCATGGGGCTTTTTGTGGTGCCAGTACCTTTGTGGTTGCAGTTGAAAATGAAGAAAGTCAGACTGGTTTTGGGATGACTTATAGTCTAAGGTTTAAAGACATTGATCCTGCAAAGATAGGAAAAGAGGGAGCTGCTAAGGCAGTTCGTATGTTAGGAGCAAAAAGTGTTGATACTCAGAGAGCAGCGGTTGTATTTGATCCTTATGTTGCTACTAACTTTTTAAGGGTCATTGCTTCATCACTTGCTGCAGATTCAGTTCAAAAAGGGAAATCCCTTTTCCGTGGCCGGGTTAATCAAAAGGTAGCAGCACCGGTCATTAATATTGTTGACGATGGGCAACTTAAAGGTGGAATTGCATCCAGTCCCTTTGACGGAGAGGGAGTACCTACTTCAAGAACTGTTTTGGTTGAAAATGGTATTCTTAAATGTTACTTACATAATACATATACTGCTGCTCGTGATGGAGTAACTTCTACTGGTAATAGTTCTCGCGGTTCCTTTAAGACTACACCCGAGGTAGGCACTACTAATTTTTATATCGAAGCCGGTTCTATGAGTTCAGATGAAATTATTAAAGATATTAAGAAAGGGCTCTATGTTACAGAAGTCATGGGAATGCATACAGCCAATCCTATTTCTGGTGATTTTTCAGTGGGAGCCAGCGGTATTTGGATTGAAAATGGTGAGATGACTATTCCTGTGCGTGGGGTTGCCATTGCAGGTAACATTATTGAACTGCTAGAGTCTGTTGACGCTGTTGGCAGTGATTTGACCTTTTATGGGACAGTTGGTGCTCCAACGGTGCGTATTGCCAGTATGACTATTAGCGGTTAAACTAATAAATTTAATTTCAGGGGGATGGTATTTCATACTATTCCCCTGAAAAATATTTAATGGATTATATACCAAATAAATAAATAATATGGTAAAATACCAAACATGAAGATTTTAGTAATTAATGGACCTAATTTAAACCTCTTGGGTAGACGTGAACCCCAAACCTATGGCAAGAATACTCTCAGAGACATTGAGGATAATTTGCGGGAACAGGCTGAACATTTAGGTGTTGAAATAGACTTTTTTCAGTCTAACCATGAAGGAGCTTTAATTGATTGTTTACATACAGCTATAGGTAAAGTGGATGCTGTAATTATTAATCCTGGTGCTTATAGCCATTATAGTATAGCCTTAAGGGATGCCATAGCCGCGGTAGATTATCCAGTTGTTGAAATTCATTTGTCTAATATTTACAGTCGTGAGCCATTTCGACATCATACGGTTACGTCTGCTGTTGTAAATGGTCAAATTTCTGGATTTGGCCCCTTTAGTTACACCCTAGGTCTAATGGCGGCCGTAGATTTGGCTCGGCAACGACAATCTGATGAGAGTTAATTTTAATGGGAGTTAATTTAAATGATCAATAAATCTCTGTCTAATAGATTGATACGTCTACGCCAGAGTATGCTTAAAGAAGATATTGAGGCTATTTGGATTTGCCAACTAGAGAACTGTCGTTATTTGAGTAATTTTACTGGTGATAGTGGACAATTATTAATTACCCATGATAATCAATATTTATTAACTGATGGTCGTTTTATTGAACAGGCCCAAACCGAAGCTCCCGATTTCAAAGTAATTGATTTGGGTAAAAATCCTTGGGAGCAGTTGGGGAAAACTGTAGCTAGTTCAGGTGTAAAAAAACTTCACTTTGAAGCTCAACATGTTACATATGCCACCTATCAGATTTTATCGGAAAAAGCCAAATCATGGCAAACACCTGTTAGTTTAGTCCCTTCAAAGGGAATCGTAGAGAACTTACGTTTAGTAAAAGATGAAAATGAAATTAAACTTTTACAAAAGGCTATCGATATTGGTGATGCAGGTTTTAAGCATATCCTTAAATTTTTGCGTCCAGGTGTTAGTGAAAGAGATATAGCTTTAGAGTTAGAATATTTCCTTGGTAAACTTGGTTCTAGCGGACCATCCTTTGCTACTATTATTGCTAGCGGCCCGCGTTCGGCTTTACCCCATGGAGTTGCTTCAGAAAGGGTATTGCAACCGGGCGATTTAGTGGTTATGGATTTTGGTGCAATTTATAACGGCTATCATTCTGATCTTACACGAACGGTGGCTTTAGGACCGGTAGCAAAGGAATGGAGGGAAATATATAATATTGTTTTAACTTCTCAGTTAAAGGCTATTGATGCTATAAGGTCTGACTTAGAAGGAAAGTATATTGATTCCGTAGCTCGTGATTACATTACCAATGCAGGGTATGGCGAATATTTTACTCACAGCTTAGGCCATGGTGTTGGACTGGCTGTTCATGAGGGCCCTACTCTATCTGGTAAGAGTGATATAAAGCTTTCTTCTGGTATGATAGTAACAGTAGAGCCTGGAATTTACCTGCCTGGACAAGGTGGTATTCGTATTGAAGACGTAGTAATGGTTCAGGAAGACAAGGTTCAGGTTCTATCAAAAGCTGATAAAGAATTTATTGAGTTGTAGGAGGTAGTTTTTTTGATATCAACTAATGATTTCAGGACAGGGCTAACCATTGAAGTTGACGGAGAAATTTATTCAGTTGTAGAGTTTATGCATGTCAAACCGGGAAAAGGAGCTGCTTTTGTCCGCACAAAACTAAAAAATCGACGTACTGGAGCTGTTATTGAACGAACCTTTCGTGCTGGGGAAAAAGTAAACCGTGCCCACATTGAAAAACGTGAAATGCAATATCTTTATAACGATGGAGACAATTACTACTTCATGGATACAGAAACTTTTGACCAAATGTCCTTATCAAAAGATCAATTAGATGATGCTATTAAATACTTAAAAGACAATATGAATATAAATGTCCTTTTTTACCAAGGAGAGACAATTGGTATAGAATTACCAAATTCTGTAGAACTTAAAGTGGTTGAAACAGAACCAGGTGTTAAGGGTGATACTGCCACTGGTGCAACTAAAAATGCTGTTTTGGAAACTGGTGCTTCAATACAGGTGCCTTTATTCATTGAAGTTGGAGATGTAGTAAGGATAGATACTCGTACAGGGGATTATATAGAACGTGCCTAGTTTAAGGTTAGCTGGTACTGGGAATATTAAAAAAAGTGCAGTGGAAAGGAGTGTTATTAGATGAAAGATTTAAGAGAGAAAGTAGCATATCTTCAAGGTTTAATGGCTGGAATGGATTTAGACCCTGAAAGCAAAGAAATCAGGTTGCTTAAAGAAACAATTAATGTAATGGAAGAAGTAGTAGGGGCTATTAATGACTTACATGAAGAGCATCAGGAACTAGAGGAATATCTTGAAAGCATCGATGAGGATCTCTATAACTTAGAAGATGAAATATATGATGACGATTACGATTGTGACTGCTATGATGAAGATTATGACGATGAAGATTATGACGATGAAGATAATGAGGATGAAGGTACCTTTGTTGAAGTGGAATGTCCAGAATGTCGTGAGATAGTTTGTTTTGAGTCTGATGTTTTAGATGATGACGATGTAATTGAAGTTACTTGTCCTAACTGTGAAAGTGTAGTCTTCGTTAATGATGGACAGGAAGTAAAAACTGCTGCAAATAACAATTCTAACGAAGAAGATACAGACGATATTTAAGGGTAATTCCTAGTTTAAAAGAATACTTAAATTAAGTGATAAATAAGGTCCAAAACATTGGGCCTTATTTTTTTATTTTTTACTGTATTTCCTGCATAAATTTGGTAATAACGTAATATGCATAGTAAAAGGGGGGGAGGCTATGGCAACTGTTAGACTAGTCAAAGAGACGGACAAAAAAATACAGGCAACTAAGACCTCTAAGGTTAGTGAACCAAAAGTTCTCGACCAAATATTAAAAGTATTACCTCCTGATATAGCTAATTCTCTAAAAAAATTACCTATTGGTATTCAAGCTAATATAGAAGAAATCAGATTAAGGCGTGGGCGTCCCCTGCAAATACGTTGGGCTACAGGTGAAGGTTGGGTAAAAATTGACGGCAGCTTAGCTATTTCACCAAATTCAGCCTATATGGTAACGGAAAACGACCTTAATCTGACGATTCAGGCCTTAACCAGGAGTTCTCTTTACGCATTAGAAGACGAGTTACGTTCGGGTTACATAACAATTTGTGGAGGTCACCGGGTAGGCTTGGTAGGAGAAGTAATTACTTTCCATGGAGAGATACATACATTAAAAAACTTCTCCGGTCTTAATTTACGACTGGCTCGTAGTGTTTATGACTGTGCCAAAAGTTTAATGCCTTACCTTTTAAAGCGAGGCTGGCCTCTACATACTTTAATCCTTTCACCCCCGCGTTGCGGTAAGACAACACTTTTGCGCGATATTATCCGTCAGTTGAGTTCTGGTGTACCGGAGCTAGGATTTACAGGTGTGAATGTTGGTGTTGTGGACGAGCGTTCCGAAATTGCTGGGTGCTGGCTGGGCATGCCCCAACTGGATGTTGGTCCTCGTACAGATGTACTTGATCGATGTCCAAAAGCGTCTGGTATGATTATGCTTCTTCGTTCAATGGGGCCGGAAGTAATTGCAACTGATGAGATTGGTCGCCTCGAAGAATTGGATGCTTTACAAGATGTATTAAATGCAGGAGTTACTATTTTAACTAGTGCTCATGCTGCCAGTTTAGATGAGTTGAAAAAAAGGCCAGGCTGGGAAACTTTGCTAAAACAAGGATTATGGCAAAGAATCATAATTTTAGGGCGCAGCTTAGGACCAGGAACCATTGAAGCACTTTTAAATGGACAAGGAGAAGTCCTACGTAAATGTCCTTGGCGGGAGGATGTGAATCCATGCTTAAAATTTTAGGAGGGGGACTAATAATAATTAGTTGTGGTTTATGGGGGTTGATGATTGCCCAGGATTATAAAGCTCGTATTGAGCAATTAAGACAACTGAGTACTGGACTTAAAATGCTTGAAACTGAAATTATTTATACAGCAACCCCATTATCAGAAGCCTTTGAAAAGATAGGTAATCAATTTGGTGGCCCTATATCTTTATTTTTCCAAACAGTCGCTAAAGAGCTAAAAGCCAATGTTACTGCCGGGGCTATGGTTGCATGGGAGAAAGGTCTTGAACAGTTAAGGGATAAAGGAGCTCTATGGTCGCAGGATTTAGAAATTTTAAAAGAATTAGGGTCCATGCTTGGTCAATCAGGTATAAACGACCAGGTAAAAAACCTGGAATTAACAAGGAACCTTCTAGGGCAGCAACAATTAGAGGCTATAGAATTTAATAGCCGAAAGGGTAAGATGTGGCATACTTTAGGTTTTCTTTTTGGAATTACTTTGGTGTTAATTCTTTATTAGGAATTGGAGAAGGGGGAAAAAGGATGATTACTGCGGATGTCGGCTTAATTTTTCGTTTGGCGGGTCTTGCAATTATAATATCTATTTTTTATACCTTCTTAAAACAGGCCGGTCGTGATGAATATGCTTACATGACATTATTAGCGGGTCTGGCTATAACTTTACTCTGGGTAATACCGTTAATTAGTGATCTTATCAGAGCTGTACAGGCTGTTTTCCAGTTGTATTAAAAGGGGTGCCAGGATGGAAATTTTCCAGGTTGTTGGATTGGCCCTAACAGCAACGTTGATTATTATTTTGGTTCGACAGACTCGCGGCGCTGATACAGCCTTAATGATTAGTGTGGTAGTTGGAGTAACTATTTTTCTTCTCCTTTTAGATCGTGTAGGTACAGTGGTTAAGGTTTTAACTGACTTGTCAGAACGAGCTGGTATAAATCAATTTTACTTAAGTACAGTTTTAAAAATTATTGGAATCGCCTATGTGTCGGAATTCGGAAGTCAGGTCTGCCGGGATGCAGGAGAAAGTGCTATTGCCAGTAAGGTTGAACTGGCAGCCAAGGTCATCATAATGGTTCTAGCTATTCCTATTATTGTTGCTATTTTGGAAACAATCATTCGCCTTTTACCATAAATACTTTAATAGTTGATAAGGTTGTGAACCTATGAATATGGCACAACGGATAGTCAGTTTAAAAGTCATCTTAATTGTTGTTGTTTTACTTTTTACCTTTATTATGCTTTTATCACCAGCATTGGCTTATTATCCTTCCATGGGAGATGGTGAAGCTAAAGCTAAAGCGGTAATTAATATTGATGAGCAGTTACAACGGCAGTTGGAGAAAATTAATTTGGATGGGATAAATACTTATCTTAACCATTTAGATCAAGAGGTTGGACAATACTTACCCAAAATTAGTTTTCAGCAGGTTTTAGATAATGTTCGCCAAGGGAAGCTCCCCTTAGACCCAGGTGCAGCCGGTAGAGGTCTATTAAAATTTCTATTTCATGAGATTATGGTTAGCGGTGCTCTTTTGGGACAGCTTATTATTTTGGCAGTAGCATGTGCAGTACTACAAAACCTGCAATCTGCTTTTAGTGAGGGCAGTATTGGTACCTTGGCTCGAGGTATTGCCTTTTTAGCCTTGATTACCCTGGCTTTAACTTCATTTACAGTTGCTGTTCGCACTGGTGGTGAGGCCATTGACCAAATGGTGTCATTTTTCCAATCTATTTTACCGGCAATGATTACCTTATTGGCTGCAACTGGTGGGGTGACAACCTCTACTTTACTGCAACCGGTATTAATTTATGCTGTAACTATTATTGGTACCCTTATGCATAATGTCCTTTTTCCTCTTTTGTATTTAACAGCTATTTTAACTGTTGTTAGTCATATATCAGATCGTTTTCAAGTGTCAAAATTGGCTGGTTTATTAAAGCAAGCCGCTATGTTGGGTCTGGGTCTGATAATGACTGTTTTTGGTGGGGTGTTATCCATATACGGAATTGCAGGCTCGGTTGCCGATGGAGTTGGCTTGAGAGCAATTGAGTTTGCAACTGATGCTCTATTACCCGTTGTTGGCGGTATGTTATCCGAGGCTGTAAAAACCATTGCAGGAACTACCTTGTTATTAAAAAGTGCCGTAAGTTTAGTAGGTGTTATCATTATATTTTTCCTGGCAGCTTTTCCAATGCTTAAAATTTTTGCTTTAATGATGGTCTATAAAGTGGCAGCTGCTGTTGTCCAACCATTTGGTGAGGATCAGTTAGCTGATAGTCTTGATGGTATTAGTGGGGCACTGACTATGGTGTTTGCTTGTGTAGCGGTAACGGGATTAATATTTTTCTTGGCTATAGCAGTTATTGTTGTTCTGGGTAATATGACGGTGGCATTAAGGGGGTAGGTGAATTGTTTGTTAGTAAAAATTGGTGAAGTTGTTCGCCAGGTAGCGTTAATAACTTTACTGGCAGCATTTTTAGAAATGCTTTTACCAGGAAAGAAAATTACTCATTATGTACGCCTTGTTTTAGGACTATTTGTAGTAGTAGCAATTATAACTCCCGTAGTTGAGGACTTACGTATAGGGCCTGAATTAGATGTTGCTGCCTGGGATTTGCGCTTAAATCCAGTTAGGGCAGCTCCTATAGAGACAGGTAAAGAGATGGCAGAAGAAACTGAAGCAGAGGCTATAAACGTATATAAGGAACGTTTAGCAGGTCAAATAAAATCCCTGGTTACGTTAGTACCAGGTATTGAATCAGCAGAAGTATTGGTGGACATTAATGAAAAACAAGGTTACCTGGGAGCTGTTAAAAGGGTTGTAGTAACAGCTAATACAAAACAGTTACCTTCCTCAGTCCAAGTTGACGGAATAGAAATTAATAATAACAATGAACAAAGCTTAGAAGAAATACCCTCTTCTGAAGAAACTGAACCCGTAAAAATAGACATTAAAGAAACGGAAAAACGAGTTAGTGATATAATCACCCATTTTTATGGCCTGGATTTTCAACAAGTTGAAGTTCAGGTTTTACCTAATATTATGACTGATAAATCAAGTGGAGGTGGTGGGGATGAGTCAAAATAACTGGCCCGGGTTTAAATTACCAAAGCAACCCCCCGGGTATTTATGGCTAGCTTTAGCCGCAGTCATAATTGGCAGCCTGCTAATTAGTTTAGGTAATTTTAGCAAAGATAATCAAAGCCATGTAGGGCAGCTTTCGGCACAGTCGGTTAATCCTACCATTAGGAGCGGACAGGAAACAGATTTAATGGCAACGGCCAGGGAAATGGAAGCACAACTTCAGGGTATTCTAGAAAAAATCAGTGGTGCCGGTAAGGTTTCAGTAAGAGTATCATTAAAAGCCAGTCCCTTAAAAGAATTTGCAACTAATGAAAGAACTACTCGCCACAATGTAGAGGAAAATGATCAAAGTGGCGGTACTCGCATAACAACTGATATCGATACTGATGCTCAATTAGTTATGGCTAGAAGTGGGAATGTGGGAGCTGGTGAGGTACCCGTTGTAGAACGGGAGTTGCACCCTGAGATAATGGGGGTGGTTGTTGTGGCTGAAGGAGCAAATGATGCATTGGTTAGAGCCCGTCTTAGTCAGGCAGTGGGAACATTATGGGGTTTAGCGCTTCATCAAATAAGGGTGTTACCAATGGAAATAGAAGGAAGTAATAACCGATGAAATTTATTATAATTAAATTACCGAGGGTTGGGAGGAAGAGTGATATGCCTACAATTAGCAATAAAGGGCGGTTGCTAATATCTTTGGTGTTAGTATTTGGTATCCTGGCTTATCTCGTTCAAGGAGAAAAACAGGGTATGAAACAAGCGGGAGTAATTAATCCTTCAGAGCGGCCAATTCAACAGGTACATGAGTTAGATGAAGTACTTGGTGCTACAAAAGTAAACTCGGAATTAGATCCTAAGGCAGAAGATATCCTTCAAGAGGCTAGTAACAAAGCTGAAGGTGGCACTTCTTTTTTTATAGAATATCGCCTGGAACGTGATCGTCAACGCAGTCAACAAATAGACTTATTAAAACAGATTGTTGATAGCCCCAACTCTAGTGGTGAGAGTCGAAAAGAAGCAGAAAAAAGGTTAGTAGAACTTACTCAGCAGATGGATTTAGAGATGCAGCTGGAAAAGTTAATAGTCGCCAAAGGTTATAAAGATGCGGCTGTTTTCATCCAGCCTAAGGCTGTAAATGTTATTGTCATGGCAGATAAATTTGACAATGAAGATGCTAATATAATTGGTGACTTAGTATATCGTGCCACAGGACGTCCAAGAGAACAAATCAGTATGATACATAAAAAATAGTTATAGAGGGGTTATCCCAAAGTATCCCGTATCACTACAAGTGGTACGGGATTAACTATTTATGACGCGATTTCAATGTAAAAGTGGGGTTAAAAAATTTCGGAAAAAGACTTTTGGGAAGCCCCTTTTTAATATTTTTGAAGAAGTGTTAAAAAAGTTAATAACAGGAATTTGTTATATGAATGACGAATAGGTAATAATGGAAAAAGACCCATTAAAAGGGGACTGGTACAAATGTTTTCAGAATTTCAAGTAGCTAAGTATGAGGTAACACTGGAAGCAGGTGAAAAAGGATTAAACTTACCTCTATACAAAGGTTCTACTCTACGGGGAGGGTTTGGCAGTGCTTTCATTCACCATGGTATTAAACCGGAAGGAGATTTTCAGGAGGAAATCAAACGGGCAGAGCAAGTCAAAACGGTTTTTCAAGATACCAGGTGGGTAGACTGGGAACGCTATTCATCTCGTCAGGATACCAGGATGAAGCTTGGGGGTGTGGTGGGAAAGGTGACCTATCAAGGGGAACTGGCAGAGTTATGGCCGTTATTAATAATTGGACAATGGACGCACGTTGGTAAAGCCGTTACTTTTGGGATGGGGAAGTATAGGGTAAAGGAAGTATAGGGTAAAGGTTGGCTGGAAGTGAGGTCTTATATATGCAGATAGAGCGTAAAGGGCCGCCGTTTGATTTCCGCCACTTCTCGCTCGATAAAGGTTTGAAGATTGGCCAGTACCAGGGGTTGCCGGCCCCGGTAGGCCTCTAGGGCCTTGGTCAGACGACAACCGGCATCGTGGCGGTCTTTAAAGAGCATGTAGGTCTATCCCCCTCGGGAAAAGAGAAGTAATAATAGCTTTTCCCTTATTTACATGACTATGTATTCTCTCGGCCAGAAGCACAGAGTTCCAGCGGCTGCCCGGCAGAATAGCAAATGGCCTAATATTTAATTGATATTTACAATAGATGAAAAAATATTGGAACAAATTCAACAGCCCCTCAAGGAGAAGGTAGAGATAAAGGAGAGGGGTCAATTTGTGGTATGTTGTTTGAGACATTTATGGGAGATAGATAAAAGCGGTCTGGCGGTCTATGACCGTTTTTATTATTGGCTATTGATTAATAATTTTCTGAAGCTTTTCTGATGAAGGATCTTTTTTAAATAATGTTTTAGCTAAGGAGGGGGGACAAGCATGGATACTCGTTTACTTCCTGTGTTTGTGTATGGTACTCTCCTGCCAGGAGAGGCCAATCACGTGTATATTGAGGACATGGTACGTGAAAGCGTACCTGCCTCAATTAGCGGTGTTATGTATGGGCATAAAAAATCCTGGCCATTGGAGTGTTTAATATTTAACAATTATGGCAATACTGTATTGACCGTTTTAAAAGTAAGGTTTACCATATAAAAGTTAATAATTTACTGAGGGGGTTCTTATAAAATGAAGGATAAAATAACTAAAGATATGAAAGAAGCTCTTAAAAATAAGGATAAGATTAAACTACAGACTCTAAGAATGGTATTATCAAGTATTAAAAATGAAGAGATAAATAAACAAAAGAGTCTTTCTGATGAAGAGATTTTGCAAGTAATACAACGAGAAACCAAGATGCGTAAAGATTCATTAGAACAATTTACAAAGGGTGGAAGAGATGATTTAGCCGACCAAACCAAAAGAGAACTAGAGATCTTAGAAGGTTATCTACCCAAGCAACTAACAGAAGATGAACTAAGGTCTGTTATTGAGGAAACCATAAATGAAGTGGGGGCTGAATCAAATAAAGAAATGGGTAAAGTTATGGGTGCTTTAATGCCTAAAATTCGCGGTAAGGCAGATGGAAAATTAGCAAATAAACTTGTTAAAGAAATGTTATCTTAAAACTTAAAACAAATATGAAATCGGCTATCAAGTGGTTGGAAGGAAAAAACCTCCCAACCTTTTTTATTTATGAATAATTCTATATTTCCAGTATTTCAAGAGAATACTTAACTAAAATACAGCTATCAATAATAAAAGATAATAATATATCAATTTCAAAGAAAGGAGGCTCTGTAAATTTTACAACATAGAAAATATGTGTTTTTTATACTACCTATTATTATTCTGATTATGTTGGGGGGGTGTTTTATGAGCAAGGGAGCTAGGAGAATACCGCCACAAATTAGAGAACCTTTTGAGAAACCTGCCGTTTCTATAGCTTCTTACTATGTTAAAGTGTCTGTTGCAGATGTTCGTGCTTACCCTAGTGAACAGGAAGAATTGGTAACTCAGGCATTATTGGGTGATGAGATAAGAATAATTGAGGACGAGAATGATTGGGTACAGGCTGAGGTACCTGATGGTTATATAGGATGGATTAAAAAAGATACCATAGTTAAAACTATCCCACCTAAATATGAAGATATAGTTGCTATTACTGCTCCAAGTACTAAACTATATCAGGACCCTGGTCTAAAAGTAATTGGCGAAGCTTTACTTGGTACTGATGTACCATATTTAGATGAAAATAATAAATGGTTTAAAGTATGGGTTCCTGGACAAGGAAGTGTTTGGGTTTTGAAAAAAGATGCTGAACTTTGGCCTGATGGTAAAGTACCTGACACACCACGCAGTGGAGAAGATGTGATTAATGTTGCTAACCGTTTAAGGGGAGTACATTATCTTTGGGGTGGTGTCAGTCGTTATGGTATTGATTGTTCAGGATTGGTATATGTTTCATACTTTTTAAATGGTATCAAGTTACCAAGAGATGCTGACCAGCAGTTTGAGGTTGGTCAAGAGGTCGAAAAAAGAGACTTAGAGCCGGGCGATTTAGTATTCTTTAATACCGATGGATTTGATTCAGTACCGACTCATGTTGGTATTTATTTAAAAAATGGATACTTTATTAATTCTCGTTCTCGTATGGGAGTGGTTATCAGTCACTTGAATGAGCCAATTTTTGTAAAGGGATATTTAGGAGCTCGTAGATATTTACAAAAATAAATAAGAATTAAAAGATATTGTTACTATTTTCCTAAAAATAAGGGAAAAATAGAGTATATAAGCTTTCTGAGTCTTTTAATATACTTGTTATGTATGGTGGAATTTGGTATAATATAGCAAATAAGCGGGGGTGGGATTAATGGAGAATAACTTTGAACAACAGCAGTCTCAAACTGATTTGGGCACAATAAAAATTGCAAATGAAGTTGTAGCTATAATTAGCGGTCTTGCAGCTACTGAGGTTGAAGGGGTAGCTGGTATGAGTGGCGGCATTGCTGGTGGTATAGCAGATCTTTTAGGAAGGAAAAATTTATCAAAGGGTGTCAAGGTAGAAGTAGGTGAAAAAGAAGCCGCCGTTGATTTATTTATAGTAGTTGACTTTGGTGTACGTATTCCCGAGATTGCTATTAAAGTTCAAGAAAATGTTAAAAAAGCTGTTGAGGGAATGACTGGACTTAATGTTGTTGAAGTTAATGTGCATATTCAAGGCGTAGTCTTTCCAGAGGAAGAAAAAGGAGAAGAAGTAAGCCGGGTACGCTAGGAGGCTTTGATAAGATGTCAGTAACTGATAGGGCCTTATTGGCCTTTTTTGCTTTCTCTACTGTTTTATTGGCAGGGGCACTTCTTACTGTTGTGTTAGGGTGGATGGTTCCCTTTACTTTTTTCAAATCAAGCCTTTTAATCATGGATTATCGTCTGGCTTATGGAGTAATTTTAGGTATTTTAATATTAGTAGCTTTTCGCTTTTTAGTAATTAGTTTAAAAACAAGTTCAAATCAAAGCAAGCAGGCGATTATTAGTTTGGCTGATCTTGGGGCTGTTAGTATTACAATGCCAGCCCTGGAAAACATGGTATCTCGGGCGGCTCGCCAGGTTAAAGGAGTTAGGGAAGTACGTCCAGGATTAAAATATGAACCTGATGGATTGGTGATAAAATTAAGTATAGTTGTTAACCCTGATCAAAATCTACCGGAATTGACAAAGTCCTTACAGGAAAGGGTTTATGAATACATAGTTACCACTGCGGGTTTAAAAGTATCAGAAATAAAGGTAAGAGTAACTGGTATTTATCAGGAAGGTTTGCGTCGGGTAGAATAGGGGAGATAACCATGGATAGTATTATTGAATTGTTGGGGTATTTATGGAGAGAGCACCGGGGAAAATTTATAGGGATAAGTATAGGGTTTATATTTGGTCTTATGACAGCAATCATAGGTTTTGGTAAAACTCTTTTTATTAGTTTATGTGTTGCCTTAGGCTTTTTTGTTGGTAAACGAATCGATCAAGGCCAGGATATAGAGGAGTTTTGGCAACGCTTTCGTGATCGGTGGTAAGGAGGTAATTTTTATTTGAGTAGACGGGCAGCTAGATCTAAAGCACTTCAGGTTCTTTTTGCCATTGATATTGGGGATATGGAACCTGAAATGGCTATTGAACAATTTTTAAATAAAAGTAAACTTTCTCCTCAAACCAAAGAATTTGCTAAGCAGTTAGTTTTAGGAACAGTAGCTGCTCGGCAAAAACTTGATGAACTTATCAGTAAATATTCAACGGGTTGGCGATTAGAGCGTATGGCTTCTGTTGATCGAAATATATTAAGGATGGCTCTATACGAAATAAGTAGTATTGATGACATACCGATTAATGTAACAATTAATGAGGCTATCGAATTAGCAAAAGAATTTAATGATGAAGAAGCTGGGAAGTTTATTAATGGTATATTGGATAGTGCCGTAAAGGATATGGAAATCAAAAAGCAGGAGTAAATTTGGGACAGGCTTTTACAACCGAAGAAGAATTTTTGTGGAGGAAATTATAAAGTGGCGATACTTGGGATAGATACTAGTGCCTATACGTGTTCTGCAGCCGTGGTTAGTACCAAAGGTGAATTAATTATAGCCAACCGCCGTTTGTTGCCGGTACCCCAGGGAGAAAGGGGTTTACAGCAAGCAACGGCGGTTTTTCATCATGTACAAATGATACCAGAAGTTTTGAAAGGTATTTTTGATAAAGTTCCAGCTGACCATATAAAAAAGGTAGTAGCTTCAGTAAAACCACGTCCCATAGAGGGTTCATATATGCCGGTCTTTACTGTGGGAACTGGACAGGCTCGCGTTTTAGCTTCAGCTTTTAAAGTACCTTTTCAAGAAAGTAGCCATCAAGAAGGGCATATAATGGCCGGATTATGGTCATCAGGATGGTTTCCCCGAAAACCCTTTTTAGCAGTTCACCTATCGGGAGGAACGTCAGAAATTCTCCGAGTGGAAAGTAAAGCTGGAGGTTTTAATATTAAAAAGCTGGGAGGGACATTGGATCTTCATGCCGGGCAACTGATAGACCGAGTAGGAGTACTTATGGGGCTTTCTTTTCCTGCTGGACCCGAGCTTGAGAAACTGGCTCAAAAATCTGGGAAAGATAATAGTATAAGACTTACCTCAGCTGTTAGGGGTTATAACTTTAGCTTTTCAGGTCCGGTAAGTCAGGCTGAAAGACTACTTAAAGAAAAGGTTTCTAAAGAGGATGTAGCTAGGGCTGTAGAGCAATGTATTGCTAAGACCCTTGAAAGGGTATTAAGGAAATTGATTGAAGAAACGGGTATTAAGGAAGTTTTAATTGTTGGCGGGGTTGCCGCCAACAATTATATACGAATACGTTTATGTCATCGTTTAGAGCATAGGGCTGTTGGTGCTAAGCTTCGTTTTGCAAAGCCTGAGCATAGTTCTGATAATGCTATTGGTATAGCTTTACTGGGTTGTACGGGTAGTCCTAAATAAGTATTTGGCTTGGCTTAAATTAACGATTTGCTTTTATCGCAACTTCCTGCTGCTGATTAGGCAGGAAAAAGGCTAATCCAGCTGTGATAGCAGGGATAACAGCTATTAAGCGAAGAACAAAAGGGACTCCATGGGCATCAGCAATTGAACCTAATAACATTAACCCTAAGCCACCAAATCCGATAGCGAACCCTAAACTTAGACCTGAAGCCATACCCACATGCTCCGGCATGTAAGATTGAGCTAGAACAACAGCCGGGGCAAAGGTAGATACGAGTAAAAATCCACTAAGAGCTAGTAATGGAACAATTAATGCCCCCTGGACATATGGGAAGATTAGTACTAAAGGTGTAATTAGTATCATAGTAGCTATTATCATTTTTTTGGCACCCCAGTAATCTGCTAATCTTCCACCTATCAAGGTGCCAATGGCTCCACTGACAAGAAAAATAGAGAGCATGGTACTAGCAAAAGTCTCATCACCATGAAGATAATCCATATAGTACATTGGAATGTAAACGGTTAACCCATTTTGTAACCAGGAACGCATAGCTACAACAAGGATAAGTAAAGAAATAGCTGCCAAGGGAGATTTAATATTCTGAGTTTTATTATCGTTATTATGTTTCTTTTTGCTATGGCTTTTAGTTGTAATTGCTCTGTCTAACCAAGGTAAAATTTTAATAAGTAAAATAACTGTTGCTGCTGTCGGGACGAAAAGCATCCAGGTTGATTTTAACCCTCCGTGGTTTAATATAAAGTTTGCAAAAATTGGCCCCAGGCCAATACCAATATTACCACCAACAGAGAAGATTGACATTGAGCTAGCCTGCATTGGTCCACTGACAAAGTGAGCTGATTTTGATGCCTCCGGGTGATAAGATGCTACACCTACTCCGCTTATAAAGACAGCAGCTAGTAAAAGATAATAGTTAGTTGCATATCCTGCTGCAGCCATTCCCAAACCTGCTAACAGGCAACCTGAAGGTAGTAACCAGCGGATTTGCCGCTTATCTGACCAATAGCCAAAGAGCGGTTGGATAATGGAAGAACTGATATTTGATAAAGTTACAATTGCGCTGGTAAGAAAGTATGAAAGTCCAAATTTATCTTGAAAGAAAGGTAATAAAATAGGAAGAACGCCCTGATTTACATCAGTAACCGCATGACCAAAACTTAATAAATAAAGAATCAGTTTTTGCAAAGTTTTCAAGCCTCCAGTCTTACTTTATCTTAATTCTTTGGGAAGTACTGGTCAAGGGATGTTATAGGTCATTGTTGTTTTTTGATGTTTTAGGAGGAATATAGATTCTGGTAACGAATTGATGAGGGATATAGATTTTGGTAACGAATTGATATTGTTAAGACTTTTAGCAGTTATTTTATACTGAACCATTAAATAGTTTTAAAAAAAGCCTTTTTTATTTTTAGGGAGGTAGCAAAATAGTGTACGAAATTGTACGAAAAGAAGTAATGTCACCTGCAATTAAACTTCTGGATATTAAAGCCCCTGAAGTTGCAGCCAAGGCCCAGGCGGGTCAATTTATTATTCTTCGATTAAATGAAGAAGGGGAACGGATTCCCTTAACCATTGCCGATTTTGACAGGTCTAAGGGTACTGTCACTATCATCTTTCAAGAAGTAGGCTATACTACTGAGTGTTTGGGTCGCCTTGAAGAAGGTGATAGTATACTTGATTTTGTTGGTCCGCTGGGACAGGCTACAGAGATTGAAAATTATGGAGAGGTTATTTGCGTGGGTGGTGGTGTTGGTGTAGCACCTGTTTATCCCATAGCAAAAGCACTTAAGGAAGCCGGGAATAAGGTTATTTCTATTATAGGTGCTCGTAATAAAGAATTACTTATCCTGGAAAAAGAGATGCAAGCTGTTTCCGACGAATTACTCATTGCTACAGACGATGGAAGCTATGGGCATAAAGGTTTTGTGACGGATTTATTAAAGCAGAAACTAGAGGAGAAAAAAGATGTTGCACGGATTTGGGCAATTGGCCCAATGGTTATGATGAAGGCAGTTTGCGAAACCACTCGGCCTTTTAACGTTAAGACCATTGTAAGTATGAATCCTATTATGGTTGATGGTACTGGTATGTGTGGTGCATGTCGAGTCAGTGTTGGTGGTGAAACTAAATTTGCCTGTGTTGATGGACCCGAATTTGACGGGCATCAAGTTGACTGGCAAACGGCCATGAGGCGGATGAATATGTACAAAGATAAAGAACAAGAAATTATCAAACATCATCATAAAGGATGTGGTTGTAGATGCCATTAATCCCTAAGAAAAATCCCATGCCATCTCAAGAACCACAAGAGCGAGTTTGTAATTTTAAAGAAGTGGCCCTGGGATATACAGAAGAACTGGCTTTAAAAGAAGCAGAACGTTGTCTTAATTGTAAAAGTGCCCCCTGTACTAAGGGTTGTCCAGTGGGTATCGATATCCCGGCATTTATCAATAAAATGAAAGAAAAAGATTTTGAAGGCGCAATTACAAAGATAAAAGAGAAAAGTAATTTACCTGCTATTTGTGGTCGTGTTTGTCCTCAGGAAAATCAATGTGAAAAGTACTGTACTCTTGGTAGAAAGCATGAAGCTGTAGCTATTGGTCGCTTAGAACGCTTTCTTGCTGACTACCAATTGAAAAATAATAAAGTAAATACAGTTAACAAGGCACCCTCAACAGGTTTTAAGGTTGCTGTAATAGGTTCTGGACCTGCTGGTCTAACGGCTGCAGGTGATTTAGCTAGAATGGGTCACGAGGTAACTGTTTTTGAAGCCCTTCATGTACCCGGGGGCGTTCTGATGTATGGTATTCCTGAATTTCGTTTACCTAAAGAAATTGTTCAGAAAGAAATTGATACAATACGTGAATTAGGTGTAGAGATTAAAACAAATTCAGTTATAGGTAAAATGAAAACAGTGGATGAGTTGTTAGAAGAAGGTTATGACGCTGTTTTCATTAGTACAGGTGCAGGATTGCCATACTTTATGGGTATAGAAGGAGAAAATCTCAATGGTGTTTACTCGGCAAATGAGTTTTTAACAAGAACTAATTTAATGAAAGGTTACCTATATCCTGAATATGCGACACCTGTTAATGTTGGTAAAAAAGTAGCTGTAATTGGTGCTGGTAATGTAGCAATGGATGCTGCTCGTACAGCATTACGCCTGGGAGCAGAGGAATCATATATTGTCTATCGTCGCTCAGCAGAAGAAATGCCAGCCAGAAAAGAAGAAGTCGAGCATGCAGAAGAAGAAGGCGTTAAATTCTTATTCCTTACCAGTCCAATAAAATTCATTGGTGATGATAAGGGTCAACTTAAAGGAATGGTATGTCAGCGTTTTGAACTGGGTGAACCTGATGCCAGTGGAAGACGTCGCCCCATCCCCATTCCCGGATCCGAATACGAAATGGAAATAGATACAGCGATTATTGCAATTGGTCAAGGCCCCAATCCTTTGGTTCCATCTACTACCCCAGGCTTGGAACTAAAAGAAAGAGGTAATATTATAACTGATGATAAAACTGCTACTTCAAGGGAAGGGGTTTTTGCTGGTGGTGATGTTGTAACCGGTGCTGCTACTGTTATTTTAGCCATGGGTGCTGGTAAAAAGGCAGCACAATCCATTGATGCCTATTTGCGTGAGAAGAAGGAGAAGAAGAATTAATTTATTAGATGAAGTAAATTATTAAACGTTATATATAAAAGATAGAAATGAGGAGGATTGTTCATGTCAGCTCAAATTCTTGACGGTAAAAAAATAGCTGCTGAAGTACGTAATGAGGTTAAACAAGAAGTTCTTAAATTAAAAGAAAGAGGAATTACGCCGGGGTTAGCAGTTGTTTTGGTAGGAGATGATCCTGCTTCTGAAGTTTATGTCCGAGGTAAGCATCGTGCTTGTGAAGAAGTGGGTATCTATTCATTAGTCCATCGTTTGCCGGCTGAAACAAGCCAGGAAGAATTATTGAATTTGATTGATAAACTAAATAATGATCCTAAAATTCATGGTATTTTAGTTCAATTACCTTTACCTGATCGTATTGATGAGAAAACTGTTATTGATGCTATTTCCATTGAAAAAGACGTTGATGGGTTTACCCCTGCTAATGTAGGTAACTTGATTATTGGAGATAAATGTTTTTATCCCTGTACGCCCTATGGTTGTATGGTTTTATTAGAAAAGGCAGGGATTGATCTAACAGGTAAAAAAGCAGTGGTTGTTGGACGTAGTAATATTGTTGGTAAACCTGTTGCCATGATGCTTTTATCACATAATGCTACGGTAACCATCTGCCATTCGCGTACTAAAAATTTGGCAGAGGAATGTCGCCAGGCTGATATTCTCATAGCGGCCGTGGGTAAACCTGAAATGATTACCGGGGATATGATAAAAGAAGGCGCAGTAGTTATTGATGTTGGAATTAACCGTATCGCACCAAAAAAACTTGTCGGTGATGTTCATTTTGAGAGTGCGGCTCAAAAGGCTAGCTGGATAACTCCGGTTCCAGGTGGCGTTGGTCCCATGACAATTGCTATGCTGCTTAAGAATACGGTTGAGGCGGCCAGTCGTAAGTGATTGGTCAAAAGGTTGTAGCGGTAAGGGAACTTACCGCTTATTTACAATATCTATTAAGTAACGATGGTCGTTTGGCAAATGTCTGGGTTAAGGGAGAAATATCGGATCTTCGTTGTCCTTCTTCTGGACATCTCTATTTTACATTAAAAGATAAAACAGCAACTTTGCGTTGTGTAATGTTTCAGAACCGTAGTCGGCAACTTTTATTAAATATCAGGGATGGACTTGAGGTAATAGCAAGGGGTTATGTAGCTGTTTACCCACGGGGTGGAGTTTATCAACTTTATGTAGAAGAAATTCTTTCTGCGGGGGTTGGAATTAACAGCTTAGCTCTTAAAGAATTAGCTGACCGATTGGAAAAAGAAGGACTTTTTGCTGAAGATCGTAAAAGGCCTCTACCTTTATTACCTCGTCGGGTAGGGGTAATTACTTCTCCTCATGGCGCTGCCTTACGCGATATAGTGACTGTCAGCAGACGGCGTTTTCCAGGGATAAGTTTACTCTTAGCACCTTCATCTGTTCAGGGTGATACGGCACCAGAAGAATTGGCTATAGCTTTAGAAATTTTAAACCAACAAGAAGACGTTGACGTGATTATTATTGGTCGCGGTGGTGGCTCTGCTGAAGACTTAAGTGCTTTTAATACCGAGGTAGTAGCAAGAGCTGTTTATGCTAGCCGGGTTCCGGTGGTTACTGCAGTTGGTCATGAGACGGACGTTACATTAGCTGATCGGGTTGCAGATAGACGTGCACCTACACCTTCGGCTGCTGCAGAAATAGTTGTTCCGGTAAGGGAAGAATTAGAAAAACGTCTGGCTTTACTGTCTAGTAGAGCTAAACAGGCAACTGAACACCGCTTGCAAATTGCTAAAGAGCGACTAGAAAGATTAGTAAATAGCCGAGGCATGACTCGGCCCCAACAGGAGTTATATTATCGTCAACAATACTTAGATGGGTTGGAACACCGCCTTTTAGTTTCATTTAAAAATAGAGTTGATAAATTAGATAAAACATTAGCTTTTCTGACGGCTCGTCTTGAGACAGTTAGCCCCTTGGCTGTTCTAAATAGGGGTTATGCTGTTTGCCGACGACCCCAAGGTGGTCCTCCTTTACAGTTTAGCAATGAAGTATTACCAGGAGAAAAGGTGGAAGTTTTGTTAAGACAAGGTTGCCTCAAATGTCTGGTTGAGGATATAGAAGGAGGAGAATTATGCCTGAAGAGGAACGGTTAACTTTTGAAGAGGCTTTAAAAAAGTTAGAGGAAGTTGTCAGGATTCTTGAGAGTGAAGGGGTAACCTTGGAAGATTCACTATCTTATTATCAAGAAGGTATAAAATTGGTAGGTCTATGTCGTAAGCGTCTTAAAGAAGCGGAAGGCAGGTTAAAGGCACTTTCCATTAAAAACGGAGAGATAGTGGTTGAACATATGTCCTTACCAGGAGGTGAGGGTGATGGAGCTTGATAAATATTTAACAAAGTACCGGGAATTAATTAATAAAGCTTTGGAAACAAGTTTACCAAAAGACAATGACTATCCTCCGGTTATTCATCAAGCAATGCGTTACAGCCTTTTAGCTGGTGGGAAGAGATTAAGACCCATTTTGGTTTTGGCTTCAGGTGAAGCGGTAGGTAGTCCTATAGAACCTCTATTGCCAGCAGCCTGTGCTGTAGAGTTTATTCATACTTATTCTCTTATCCATGATGACTTACCAGCTATGGATGACGATGACTATCGTCGAGGCAAACCCACCTGTCATAAGGTTTATGGTGAAGCAATAGCAATTTTGGCGGGAGATGCTCTTCTTACCCATGCTTTTGGTCTTGTTGCTAATGTAAAAGTTGAACCTGGTAGGGTTATTCAATCAATAACTGAATTATCTCAAGCTGCTGGCAGCCAAGGACTGATTGGCGGTCAGGTAATTGATATTGAGTCTGAAGGAAAACAGGTTACAATTGATACAGTTAAGTACATACATACCCATAAGACAGGAAGTCTTATTCGGGTTTGTTTACGTTTAGGGGCAATCCTTGGAGGAGCCAATGATGAACAACTAGACTTACTTACGCGTTATGGTGAAAATCTAGGATTGGCTTTTCAAATCACTGATGATATTTTAGATGTAAAAGGTGATTTTAAGGAGATGGGCAAAAAAAGCGGTATGGATGTTGCCCGTAATAAAGCAACTTACCCCGCTTACTTAGGTTTAGCTGGTGCCCAAAAAAAGGCAAGAGAACTATGTGAGGAAGCAAAGGGTTTTATTTTGCATTTAGGTTCAAAAGCTAAACCATTAGAACTTTTAACTGAGTATATTATAGACCGGCAAGGCTAAGATTTAAGGTGTTTTGGGGAGGTCTAAAAGGGTAAGCATATCATGCTTACCTTTTAACAGCTTATATTGTCTATGGCCACCAAAGGTGTTCTTTTAAGGTTCTTGCTGTTTATTGATAAATATCTTATAATACTTCATAAACACACTAATTTATATTAATAATGAATATTATTTTCGGCAAGTGGTGCATTATTCTAGTCAATAACATCATCTTTGAAGGCGGGCCTAAAAATCCGTCAAGGGCACACCGATGAAGTTCTTGGTGCTGGCTGCCGACGCCCAGTCGGGGGTTGGTACTGGGAGTTAAGGTGGGGGGCAGCCTACAATGGCATGTAGACACTGACCCTTCCACCGTGGAGACCCAAGTTCGTGGGAAAGCTTTACGGCAAGAGTAAGTACTATGGCTTGGGGTAGAAACCTGCAGTTGGTATACGCTGGCTGCAGTGTAGCCTGGCCTTGAGCGGTAGGGGTGGAAGCAATATATAATATTTAATACGGTTGGCCGGAACCGTTACTTAGCGAAACCTCTATTGCAAAAGAGGCTAGAAGATGAATGTTATTGTTGAGGAAAACTCCTAGAGTGTTTACAGTTTGTAAGGCTGACCAGGGATTAAAGTATGTGCTAAGTGGTAATCCAGTTCTGCTACCGGCAACGGCGCAGGGCACCCTTTAAAGGGAAACCGCCATAACGGCGACGTATGGTAGGGTGTTGGGAAAACCTACTGGACCTAAGCCATAACATTTATCTGGTCAGTTACCACTTGCCAAAAGTTAAAATTTTGCCAATTGGAGGCAGAATAAAACTTTGGCAAAAATACAAAGCAGATCCTCCTTAATAAATGCTCTGACCATGGGCGGGGGGACTTTTTTTATAGCTTTAGTTGCGGGTTATGGTTCTCAAATATTTTTGGGGGAAATAACCTCAATTATATTGTCTTTTATATTATTAATTTTAATTATATTAACTGGCATTATCTTTGATATTATCGGGGTGGCAACGGCTGTTGCAAAAGAAGCCCCCTTTCATGCAAGGGCGGCTAAAAAAATACCAGGTGCTCGTCAGGCTATTGGACTTATTCGTAATGCTGACCGTGTTGCTAGCTTCTCAAGTGATGTAGTAGGAGATGCTAGTGGTACATTAAGTGGAGCCATTGGGGCTGTTATTATCCTACGTTTAATAGGCCAGCACGGTTCAATAGATCCACTTATTCATACTTTAATGACTGCTATTATAGCAGCATTTACAGTTGGCGGTAAGGCTTTCGGTAAGAGTTTTGCATTACGTGAAGCTAATGAGATTGTGTTTTTCGTTGGAAGGGTCTTGTACGGAATAGAAAAATTGACTAGAAAACAGCCTTTCAACTATAAAAATGGCTCCAAGAAAGGACGGCGTCAATGAGTCTGTTGGAAATGATTAAAGAGCCAACTGATTTAAAAAAGTTGACTCAAAATGAGTTTGAATTGTTGGCTCGGGAAATACGCCAAGAATTAATCCAAAATGTATCTAAGACAGGTGGCCATTTAGCACCAAATCTAGGGGTTGTTGAATTAACACTGGCTCTACACAGTGTATTTGATTTTTCTAAGGATAAAATTATCTGGGATGTAGGGCATCAGTGCTATACCCATAAGATGTTAACGGGCCGAAGGGAACAAATGTCTACTTTACGCCAATACGGGGGTTTAAGCGGTTTCCCCAAACGCTCAGAAAGTCCTTATGATGCCTTTGACACTGGTCATAGCAGCACATCTATTTCTGCTGCTTTAGGGATGGCTTTATCTCGTGACTTAAAAGGAGAAGATCATCACGTTGTGGCTGTTATTGGAGATGGTGCTATGACTGGTGGCATGGCTTTTGAAGCTATGAACCATGCAGGGCACCTTAAAACTGATTTAATAGTTGTATTAAATGATAATGAAATGTCCATTGCTGGTCCTGTTGGGGGGCTTGCTTCATATTTATCTCGTTTACGCACAGATCCTATGTATTCTTGGGGCAAAGAAGAAATAGAAGGTTTACTTAACCGATTACCCCATGTAGGGCGTCGAGTTTTAAAAATAATTGATAGAATTAAAGATAGTTTTAAATATTTAGTGGTTCCTGGCATGCTATTCGAGGAACTAGGTTTTACTTACCTAGGCCCAATAGACGGTCATAATATAGGACAATTGCAGGAAGTATTTAAACACGCGTTAAATACTAAGGGCCCCGTTTTAGTTCATGCTGTAACAACCAAAGGGAAAGGTTACCGGCCAGCAGAGTTAGAACCTGCCAAATTTCACGGTGTTGGGCCCTTTGATCCAAAAACAGGGGAGTTACCACCCAAAGAGGGACCACCTACATTTACTTCTGTATTTGGAGCCGAATTAGTTCGTCAGGGAGAAAAGAACAAAGAGATTGTTGCTATAACTGCTGCAATGCCTGATGGGACAGGCCTGACTCCCTTTGCCAAACGTTTCCCCAAACGTTTTTATGATGTAGGAATTGCCGAACCCCATGCTTTAACTTTGGCTGCAGGATTAGCAGCTACCGGACTTAAGCCAGTTGTAGCTATGTATTCTACTTTTTTACAACGGTCAGTTGATCAGATAATTCATGATATAGCTTTAATGGACTTACCTGTGGTTCTAGCCATTGATCGGGCTGGATTAGTGGGTGAAGACGGTGAAACTCACCAGGGAGTTTTTGATTTATCGTTCCTGCGATGTGTACCGGGTATGGTGATTATGGTACCCAAAGATGAGCAGGAACTAAGGCATATGTTGGTCACGGCACTTCAATACGATGGCCCCATTGCATTTCGTTACCCACGTGGTGCAGGTGTTGGCGTCCCCTTAACAGGGACAGCTAGACCTGTTCCCTTAGGAAAAGGTGAAGTATTGCGCCAGGGTAAAGATGTAACTATTTTAGCACTTGGCCCATTGGTCTACGAAGCTCTAACGGCAGCTGAAGAATTAGCAGATAAAGGTATAGAAGCTGCAGTTATCAACCCACGCTTTGTAAAGCCATTAGATGAGGATTTAATTCTTAGCTGGGCAGATAAAACTGGCCACCTAATTACTGTAGAGGAACATTCTTTAGCAAGTGGTTTTGGCAGCGCTGTTCTTGAACTACTTGCTTCCTCTGGCAGGGAAAACGTAAAAGTTCAAAGGTTAGGTATTGGTGATGAATTTATCCAGCATGGTAAACCCAAAATATTAAGAGAGCATTTAGGGTTGACTTCCAGTGGTATTAAGAAAGCTGTTCAAAATATGTTAAAAAACAGGAGAAGTTTTACACGGCAGAAACTAAATATCAAGGAGATTTATGGTGGGTAAACAGCGGCTAGATGTATTGTTATTAAATAAAGGATATTTTAAAAGCAGAGAGCAGGCACGGGCTTCAATAATGGCAGGAGAAGTTATGGTTAACGATATTAAAATAGATAAACCTGGAGCTTCTGTGCCTGCTGATGCACAAATTCGATTAAATAGTAAGCCCTTACCATATGTCAGCCGTGGAGGTTTAAAGCTTGAAAAGGCACTTAATACTTTTAACATAGATTTGAATGGTAAAATTGTTATTGATTGTGGAGCTTCAACTGGGGGTTTTACCGATTGCGCTTTACAGCATGGTGCAGCTAAGGTTTATGCAGTAGACGTTGGATATGGGCAATTAGCTTGGTCTTTACGTCAAGACCCCAGAGTAGTGGTCCTGGAGAGAACAAATGTCCGTTATTTAGAACCTACAACATTGGGAGAATTAGCCGATGTAATTACTATAGATCTTGCCTTTATCTCGTTAAATAAGGTCCTACCCAATATTATTCGTTGTCTTAAACCTGATGGTGAAATAATCGCTTTGGTAAAACCACAATTTGAAGCTGGACCCGATAGGGTAGGGAAAAAGGGCGTAGTACGCAAACCAGAAACGCATAAAGAGATTTTGAGAGAGGTTTTACTCGAAGTTTCTAAACTAAACATAAATATTTTAGGTTTAAGCTACTCGCCTATAACAGGACCTAAAGGTAATATTGAATTTCTTTTATGGTTAGGATTTAAAGGTAAGGTTTTAACAATGGCAGAATGTAAATCGTTAATAGATCAGGTAGTAGCTTCAGCCCACCAAGAATTAAAATAAATATTCATATAGAAATTTATTGGGAAAATAAAACAGATATGTTAAGGGGAAAGAAGTGAGGGGAGTTTTTTGCAACGGATTGGTGTGGTGGCTAACCTAAGCAAACCCAAAGCTCGAGAAGTAACTATGAAGTTAATAACCTGTCTCGAAAGTTTTGGCGTCGAGGTAATGATATGTGCTGATAAAGCAACAGCATTGGGTTATCCTGAAAAAGGTGTATCCCCAAAAGAGTTAGCAACTGCAGAATGCGTTTTGGTTCTTGGAGGAGATGGGACATTTCTTAGGGCAGCCCATCTCGTTAAGAATACCGGCACACCTCTTTTGGGTATTAATATGGGTCATCTTGGATTTTTAACTGAAGTTGAACTAAAAGATTTGCGTCCTGCGATAGAAAAGTTAATAGCTGGTGATTATCAGGTTAGAGAGCGGATGATGCTTTCAGCTTCAGTTAAATGTCCGGGAAGCAATTCAACTTATAAGGCCTTAAATGATGTGGTTATTACTAAAAAAAATGTATCCCCATTACGTTTGGAAACTTATGTATGTCAATCATACTTAGATACTTATAGAGCTGATGGCTTGATTATAGCTTCACCAACTGGTTCGACTGCTTATTCCTTATCCGCTGGTGGTCCTTTGGTTTCTCCGGAACTCCAAGTCATGATAATTACACCTATATGTCCCCATAGTCTATATGCCAGACCTTTGGTTGTTTCTGGGGAAAAAGAAATTAAGGTTAAAATTAACGATAATAATGTTATGCTTACTGTTGATGGACAGGAAGAGATAGACTTGGATAAAGGTAGTATTGTTACTGTTACAAAGGATGAAATACCAACACGGATTATCAGATTAAATAGTAATTTTTATGATGTAGTACGGGAAAAGCTAAGGGAAGGGAGATATAGGCAGGATGACTAAGACCAAACGGCAAAAGTTAATCCTTGATCTAATAGCTGGTATTCCAATATCTACCCAAGATCAATTAGTTCAGGAATTACGCCGCCGTGGTCTAGAAGTAACCCAGGCTACTATCTCCCGGGATATAAAAGAACTAGGATTGGTAAAAGTTGCTGTAGGAGACAATTTATATTGTTATGCGGCTCCTCCTGAGCAAAGGGTGATTAATGCCTATAGTAGGTTACAACGTTTCTTTAATGACTCTATTATTAAAATAGATGATAGTGAAAATTTAATTTTAATTCGGACTTTACCGGGAACGGCCCATGCAATAGCTTCATGCTTAGATAATATGTCCTGGCCTGAAATTATTGGTACAGTAGCCGGTGATGATACTATACTTGTAATTGTTAAACCCAAGGAAGCTGTTCCTACTGTTTTGAAAAAATTTGAAGAAATTAAGGAAGGTTGAGACTATGCTCCAGGAACTGCAAATTGAGAATTTTGCTTTAATTGAATCACTGCAGCTAAACCTGGAGCCAGGTTTTACGGTTTTTACTGGCGAGACCGGGGCAGGAAAATCAATTATAGTAGATGCCATAGGACTACTTGTGGGAGCAAGGGCCTCAGCTGAATATATTCGTGCTGGGGCTGATCGTGCTGTAGTAAGAGGCTTTTTCCGTATAGATAATTTACCAGAAATAAAAAATATTTTAGATGAACTTGGATTACCCTGTGAAGAAGATGACAGTCTCTTATTAAGTCGTGAAATTAATCGTAAAGGTCGTCATACCTGTCGAGTTAATGGTCGAAGTGTAACCTTAAGCATGTACCAAAAATTAGGCCAGGCTTTAGTGGATATACACGGTCAGCATTCTTACCAGTCCATTTTACGACCTGATTATCAAAGGGATATGTTAGATAGTATTGCGGGCTTATTAGACGAAAGGAACAAGGTCAAAGAGCTTTATAATAATTGGTTGAATTTACAAAAAAAGTATAAATCATTGTGTGATAATATCAGGGAACGTGAACGGCAACAGGATTTTTTGAATTTTCAACTTAATGAAATTGATTCTGCCAATTTAAGTTCTAATGAAGAAGATGAACTATACCATCAAAGAGATATCTTAAACAGTGCTGAAAAGTTAGCTAGTGGATCGGTAACTATTCATAAAGCTCTATATGGAGAAGAAGGTATTTCGGCTTTTGATCAGATAAACAAAGCAATTTCAGAATTAGAATCTATGGTAACAGTTGATCCAGAATTACAACCGTGGCAAGAGATGCTAAAAAATGCAGTTGTGGAAGTAGAGGAAGTTGCACATAACCTTCGAAGTTATGGAGAAAATTTAGAATATGACCCAGAAAAGCTAAGTGCAATTGAGGAACGTTTAGAACTAATAAAAAAACTAAAGCGTAAATATGGAGCTACTATTGATGAAATTTTAGCGTATAGAAATGAGATAGCTGCTACTTTAGAAAATTTAGACGAGAGTACAAGTCAGGCAGCTGTTTTGGAACAAGAAATTAAAAAAATTGAAAAAGAATATAGCAAAGCAGCAAATAATTTAAGTAAAAAGCGTAAGGAAGCTGCTAAAAAAATAGAGAAAGATATAAATTCATTTATAAAAAAATTGGCTATGCCACAGGCACAAATCAAAATTGATTTTGCAGCAGCTGAGACTGGGCCAACAGGTTTGGATAACATAACATTTTTGTTCCAACCAAATCCAGGGGAAGGAAGTCAGCCATTGGTTCAGATTGCTTCTGGTGGCGAAATGTCACGAGTTATGTTGGCTTTAAAAAGTATTTTAGCAAGTGTCGATGCTATTCCAACCCTGATTTTTGATGAAATTGATTCCGGAATAGGTGGTGCTGCTGCACGGGAAGTGGCACATGCCCTTGCTAATATAGGTAGCCAACGCCAAGTCTTTTGTATTACTCATTCTGCACAATTATCAGCTTTTGCAAACCAACATTATTTGGTTAATAAAGCAGTTGAAGATGGTCGTACTTTTACTATAGTAGAAAAATTAGATAAAGAAGCTCGTGTTGTGGAAATAGCCAGATTATTATCCGGAAAAACAAGCAATATGGCAAAAAAACATGCCTTAACCTTACTAGAAGAATCAAATCTTAAAAAATGAAATATATGAGAGTATAACCTAATTATATTTAAAAACATTTAAATTTTAACCTATTTGCTCCCTACAACAGGTCATATCTCCACCTCAGGTCGTTTTTAACAGCATAAAAGCAACGGCTTGAGGTTAATTTATTTTTGAAGACAAATTTCAAGTTAAAAACCCGATAGGAGGGATTAAAAATAAACTTGTTTTAAATTTTTTTTGTAGGGAGTGTGATGCCTTTGAAACGTCTAGGGCGCCAGCTTTTGGGCTTGGTGCTAGCTTTTTTAATAATGTATGGGGGAATGACTCCAACTATACGGGATTATTTCACTTTGCCAAGAGTACAACGTTTTCCAACATCGACACCAATCAATTTAAAATGGGATTTGCCAAAATTTTTAGCTCAGCAAGTAGATGTAGAAGTTATTACTCACCATGATGTAACAAATAAAAAAATAAATACAAGTATTAATGACCCGGGTTGGCTGCAGTTAAATCTAAAATTATTTGGAATAATTCCTTTAAAAAATATTATGGTTCAGGTTGTCCAGCCAGTCAGTGTTGTGCCGGGTGGGCAAGCAATTGGTGTCTTATTAAAAACAGAAGGCGTTCAAGTTATTGGGCAGGCAGCAGTTATAGATAGTTCTGGTAATAAATTGTTTTTAGCCCGTCAAGCAGGTTTGCATGTAGGAGATACAATCATAGCAATAGATGGAAAAAAAGTTACTAGTGATCAAGATGTAGCTAACTTAATAGACGAGGCAGGACATGCAAATCGCAAAGCGAAGATAAGAATTAAAAGGCAAAAACAAGTGTTCACATTAAATATACGACCAAAATATTGCCATGAAACTGGTCGTTACCGTATCGGTGTTTATGTTCGTGACAGTACAGCAGGTGTCGGAACCCTAACCTTTATTGATGAAAATAGAGGTGTTTTTGGGGCTTTAGGACATGTTGTTACTAATAGTGACGGGAGAACAGCGATAGACATTGACGATGGTGAAATAACAGCAGCCACAATAAAAGGTATTCATCAGGGGCAACGTGGGAGACCAGGAGAAAAGATAGGAGTTTTTTTAGAAAATAGTAAATTTAGTGGAATTATTAAGAAAAATACAAATGTAGGGATATTTGGCACTATTACCGGGAAACCCAAAGGTCTTATTAACCATCCAATAGATGTAGCACTTGCCGAAAACGTACACCCAGGACCAGCAGAAATAATGACTGTTGTTGATGGAGAAAAGGTAGAGCGCTTTAAAATAGAGATTGAGAAAGTAATGCCTTATCAGCGTTTAAGCGGTAAAGGACTAGTCATAAGTATAACAGATCCAGAACTCATTCGTTTAACTGGTGGGATAGTCCAAGGCATGAGTGGCAGTCCTATTATTCAAGATGGTAAACTTGTAGGAGCGGTAACCCATGTTTTTATAAACGACCCAACCAGAGGCTTTGGAGTTTTGGCAGAGTGGATGCTTGAAGAGACAGAGTTAGTTGCTAAAAACATCGGGGGTAATACTTTGAATGCCCCCGCTCTACATATTTTTATGTCTTTTAATCATGTTTTTAAAAATATTCTGTAGTTTAATGTAGGATTTAAAGAATTTTTGCATATTTATGCGATTGGAAGGATTATCCTGTTTTAACGTCGAAATAGCGTGCTTAAATGATAAGATGTAGGAGGCGGGATAGCTAAACTATGGCTGAACCAATAAAGGTAATAATTGCGGATGATAATAGGGAATTTTGTGATGTGTTAGAGGATTATTTTAACGAGCAGGATGATTTTCTAATAGCAGGTATTGCTCATAATGGTCATGAAACACTTCAGCTTATTCAAGAGAAGGAACCGGATATTGTAATTCTTGATATAATTATGCCTCATCTTGACGGAATAGGTGTTCTAGAAAAATTACATATGTCTAATCTTAATCGTCGGCCACGAATAGTAATACTTACTGCTTTAGGACAAGAGAACATGACAGTTCGTTCAGTTGAATTAGGGGCGGATTATTATATAATTAAACCTTTTGATTTAGAGGTTTTGGGAAATAGATTGCGTCAACTGGCAAATGGTTTCCCTTTACCAGTTTCTCTACCTCAAGTGAATCGTGCCACTTGTAATACAGATGTCGAAGTTACTAAAATAATTCATCAAATGGGAGTTCCTGCTCACATAAAGGGATATCAATATCTTAGGGAAGCCATTATTATGGTCATAGAGGACGTCAGCCTTTTAGGAGCCGTTACCAAAGAATTATATCCTCTAATTGCAAATAAATATTTGACGACACCCAGTCGAGTTGAAAGAGCAATTCGTCATGCAATTGAACTTGCCTGGGATCGAGGAAATGTTGAAATGATGAATAAGTTCTTTGGCTATACGATAAATGTAGAACGAGGTAAACCAACAAATTCAGAATTTATAGCTATGGTAGCTGATAAACTAAGGATAGGTGCTTAGCTCTAGTAGAAAAAGATTTAGAGATACGGACCTCCATACATATTGGTTTTTACCAATAATGTATGGAGTTTTTTTATGTATTGGCAGGTTTTATGTTGTATTTAGAAAGGAATTAACGCTAAAACTATAAACAAACATTCTAATTAAGTTTAAGTTCAATTAGCTATAGTTTCCCCAAAATAAAGAACAAGCATAAGAAAGGAGGGGAAATATGGAACTATTTATTTATTTAGTATGGATATTAGCAGCTGCTTCAGGTTATGTATTTATTGGTGCTGTTATATGGTATGGAATTAAATTTCTCCGTGAAAAAGGATATTCCCTTGAGACTGCTGTAAGGATGTTTATAATGTCCACAATAGGTTTAGCTTTAACACAGGTTTCTAATTTGTTTAAAAAATAATGATTAAGCCTGTTGTTACGGTTTCAGGGTCTATCCTGAAACCTTTTTTGTGATAAACTAGTAAAGGTTTAATAAAACCAAGCTATTTTTAATCAGTAATAAAGCGAAAATAAAAAGTAAAACTCCTAATATTCGCATTACATATATATACCACTTACTTGTTAAAAAGTTTTTAGACTTGTCAACTAGGATTGCAATTAATACTTTTGAACCAATGAGTGCCAAATAAAAATTTATAATAAAACCTAAAGCTAATAAAAAGCTAGTATTCTTTGCATTAATAATAATTGGTACGCCAACAGTAAACCAAAACAGATAGGGATGTGGATTTAGAGCGTTTATGATCATCCCTTTTTTAAGAGAACCTGGGTTACTATTATCGATTTCTAAGCTCACAGGTTTTGTCTTCAGACTCTCATAAGATAAATACAGAACGGACAGCCCGCCTAACAATGATATTATTCCCAGGAAAAAATTTAGCTCTCTCAATTTACTTAAAAGAAAATAGCCAATAAAAATAATGAGTATATCTGTTGCCAGGGGACTGAGTGCTACTTTAATCCCTTCTTTAATGTTGTGTTTAAGGGTTTGAGTGATTACAAATGTAAAAAGGGGGCCGGGCGATAGCCCTGCTGATAAACCAAAGATTAGGCCGCCAATCAGAAAAGAAGTCATATTAAATCCTCCATAATCACTTCTTAAAATTCTCCTGCGTTTAATTCATCCTATATTTAAAGTTTTAGAAGTTAATTATACCATTTTCTGAAAGCAATTTTTAGGAAAGGATTTATAGAGGTTTTAACAAAGAATTGACGAAATTTTTTATAACTAGTTTAATTAAAAATTTTAGGAAATAGTCTAGTTGAAAGGACATCCAAAATGAGTAAAGAGAAAAGGTTTTATGATGTTTTAAAAAACCTCTTTATTGGTGCTAAGGTTGAGGGGAAATCAGGATATATAAACCTAATGGGGATTAAGGTACGATATTATGAAAATGGGGTTTTTCCCAGACTTCAGAAGGATATAAAAGAGGCATTAAAACCATTTCCTGAATTCCGTGAGGAACTTTTTGACAAGTTATATACATTCTTTAGCCGTTACTTCTCTGAAAGTGGTTCTATTTATTATCGTTTTACGCCGCTTTATCAGAATGTTTACGAAAAAGTTTACACTAATGATAAGGATGTAATACTTTTCTGGAAGACCCATATGCTTTACTACGTTAAAACTGACCACCTATTTAAAAACCTTGAGGTAGAATTTAAAGGGTTTAAGTTCTTTTTTGACGTTTCTAAGATGGAACATAAAAAGGCTAATGAGAAACGCAGTCTTATATATGAATTCAAAGAAAGAAAAAAAGACGGTACTTTAATTTTTAATGTTACCTATTCCGAAAAGGGAAGAAAAACCAAAAAACCTGAAATCTTACGGTCCTTACGAAAAAAAGGCATGGAAATTACTGAAGATATCCTGGACCATGCATTTAGGGTTTTTGAACGTCAAAGCCAAGTTGACTATTTCATTAATAAGAATGCCAAAGCCTTTTTGGAAGAACAATTTAATCTATGGTTCTATCAATATGTCTTTTCAGATAAAAGCGAGTGGACTGAAAAACGAATTAAAGAGTTACAAGTTTTAAAGGATATAGCCTTTAAAATCATTGCTTTTATAAGTCAGTTTGAAGATGAATTGGTCAAAATATGGAACAAACCAAAATTTGTACTCAATTCTAATTATGTAATTACAATTGATAAAATTGCCGAAAGAAATCTTGATTTACTGAAACGAATATTAAAACATAAAAACTTTGGGAAACAGGTTAAGGAATGGCAGCAATTAAGTATTGTAGACGAAAAATTCAATAAAACTGACATATTAGATGAAACCGGCCTGAATAAAAATTATGTGTTTCTTCCAATTGACACTAAATATTTTAAGGATTTAGAGCTTGATATTATAAGTCTTTTTGATAACCTTGATGAAAATTTGGACGGTTGGCTTATTAAAAGTGAGAACTACCAGGCACTAAATACTATTTTGCCAAAGTTTAAGGAAAAGGTTCAAGCAATATACATCGATCCACCTTATAACACTGAAAAAGAGACTTTTAGTTATTCAGATAAGTTTAATACTTCCTCATGGATTACCATGATGGAAAACAGATTAAGATTGGCTAAAGACTTTTTACATGACACAGGCAGTCTTTATGTTCAAGTAGACTTTCATGAAACAGCAAGTCTTAAGTTTCTTTTAGATTCTTTGTTTGGTAAAGAAAACTTTTTAAATGAAATTATTTGGAGAGTGGGTTGGGTTTCAGGGTTTAAAACGGCTGGCGAAAAATATGTAAGAAACCATGAAACTATTTGGTTTTATCGTAAATCACCTAAAAATTATTTTAATGGGGACGCTATCCAAATCCCTTACAAGACTTTTAAGTTTAATGATGAGGAACAGCAATGTTTAAATACCCTGCTTAAAGGAATTCAGGATAAGATCGGTTGTAAAATGTCTAAATTTGATTTGGTAATTAAGGCTAAAGATGGAACTGTAATCAAGCCCGAAAGCAGAGGCGAAACCAGGCAGGGTTACTATCCAGTTGAGGATATATGGAATGCCAATGAGTATGAGGATATCAATTCCATAATGATTCAAAGTTTTAGTAAAGAGAAAGTGGGAGACTTTTTAACTCAGAAGTCTGAAAAACTTCTCAAAAGGATAATTGAGGCTTCAACTAAAGAAGGACAGCTAATACTGGATTTCTTTATGGGAACAGGGACAACTATTGCTGCCGCTCATAAATTGGGGCGGAAATGGATTGGAATTGAGCTTGCCGATTACTTTTATACAAAGGGTCTTCCTAGGATGAAAGAGATATTAGCCGGTAAAGGAAATCATGAGCCTTGTGGTATCTCGGATGGGGTTAAATGGAGAGGGGGAGGCTTCTTTAAATATTTCGAATTAGAACAGTATGAAGAAGCCTTACAAAAGGCAAGATACGACGATTCTGATTTATTTGATAATCCGTACGAAGATCCTTATCACCAATATGTTTTCTTCCGTGACCTGAAAATGTTAGATGTATTAGAAGTTGATATTGAGCAAAACAAGGTAAATGTAGATCTAAATAAGATTTACAATAATATTGATATCGCTGAAACACTCTCTAATTTAAAAGGTAAATGGATTAAAACTATAACTGCTGATTATGTGGAATTTGAGGATGGAGAAAAAATCAATTTTGAAAATTTAGATTACAGGATGGTTAAGCCTTTAATTTGGTGGTAAGGAGGTGATAGGGTGTTTCTACAGGAAATGGTTGAAAATATTTTCTATGATACTTTACCTGCTAATTGGACTTCCTTGGATTTAAATAGTTTTTCGAGTAATAAGCAACTTTGGGACTATCAACAACAGGCCTTAAAAAATACAATTAAGTTTCTATGGAAATACTATGAAGATTTTTATAACTGGGATCCAGAAGAAACCCAACAAATAAACAGCAAACGAAAAACAAAGCTATATAACTGGTATCATGATAATGGTTTTGATGGCGATATAAATCTTTTAATTAAAAAAAATAACAAGCTAAAGAACCTTCTCGAAAACTATTATGAGATAGAAAATGGTAAGATATCATATCAGCATTTTATCAATAGAGCTTGCTTTTGGATGGCCACAGGAAGCGGTAAAACGTTAGTTATTATCAAACTTATAGAACTATTAAGGGAGCTTATTAAAAGAGGAGAAATACCACCTCATGACATTTTATTTTTAACCCATCGAGATGATTTAATAAATCAGTTTAAAAAACATGTTGAAGAGTTTAATGCTGCCCATAGTGACCTAAATATCAAGTTGAGGGAATTACGTGATTATGCAGAAGTTAAAAGAGAGAGTCCCTCACTATTTAAAGATTGGGAAATAACAGTTTTCTACTACCGATCTGATAACATAAATGACGAACAGAAAGAAAAAATTATTGATTTCGCTAATTTTGATAATGAAGGTAAATGGTATATATTGCTGGATGAAGCCCATAAGGGTGATAAAGAGGACTCAAAACGTCAACATATTTACTCTATTTTGTCACGTAACGGTTTTTTATTTAATTTCTCGGCAACTTTTACAGATCAACGCGATTATCTGACAACCCTTTTTAATTTTAACCTGTCTAAGTTTATAAGAGCGGGGTTTGGTAAGCATATCTCTATTCTGAAACAGGAAACCCGCGGTTTTAAAGAAGGGGAGGATTATAGTAACGAAGAGAAAAAGAAAGTGGTACTAAAATCTTTAATAATGCTTACCTACATCCACAAGTACTATGAAAAAGTATGTAATCTCAGGTTAGCAAAAGACCTATACCATAAACCATTGCTCCTTACTTTAGTAAATTCAGTTAATACCAAAGATGCAGACCTTAAACTTTTCTTTCACCAACTAGAAAAGATTGGCCAGGGAGAAATAAGTAATGAATTGTGGAAAACTGCTAAAGAAGAACTTTGGACGGAATTAAAACAAAAACCACCTTTAATGCTTGAGGAAGATTTTTTTAAAGTAAAAAAAGACGTTTTTGATAGTTTAAATCATAACGATATTTTAAAACATGTCTATAATGCCAGTGGAGCTGGTGATATAGAGGTTTTTATAAGGCCTTCGAATAAACAGGAGTTGGTGTTTAAATTAAAAACAAGTGACCGTCCATTTGCCCTTATTAAGATTGGTGACATATCTGGATGGCTAAAGGAAGAATTGTCGGGATATGAGGTAAATGAACATTTTGAAGATAATAGCTATTTTGATCGACTAAATGCAGATGATTCAGATATAAACATTCTCATGGGGTCACGTGGTTTTTACGAAGGTTGGGACTCTAACCGACCTAATGTAATTAACTTTATTAACATTGGGACTGGTGCTAAAGCTAAGAAATTTATCCTTCAGTCTGTCGGTAGGGGTGTCCGTATCGAGCCTATAAAAAACAAAAAAAAGCGATTATTAACCCTTTATAATTCTAATGAAGTAGAGGAAAGCCTTTTCCAGAAATTAAAGAAATATGTCTTGCCTCTGGAAACTCTATTTATTTTTGGTACTAACCGTGATGTTTTACAGACAGTTATAAGTGAGCTTGTTAAGGAAAATAAAGAAGATGAGGCTAATTCTCTTTCACTTTCTGTTAATGAAAAAGTAAAACAGCATAAATTACTTATTCCTGTTTACAAGAAATCTAAACGTTTATTAACTGATAAACTGAAATATTCTAAGTTTGAGATTACTAAAGACGAATTAAGATTACTAAAGAATTATATCAAATATATTGGGGATGAAAGGGTATTACTCGCTTTATGCGATACTTCACCGGAAAAAATCAATTTTCTTCTTAAAAGCCTTAAAAATCCAGACGACTATTACAAATACACTGAACGGAAATTAAACAATAATCTTGAACTTCTTATACGTCGGATTATAAATTATTTCAGCATAGTTCCTCAGGGTTTTAAAAAATTTAAGGATTTAAAAGACGAAATAACGCATTTCAAAAATATAAAAATCAAGCTTGAGGATATTACTGAACTAAAAAATAAAATTAGTAAAGTTCAGAGATATAAAGACCCTTATAAACTAGAAGCTGAACTAGATAGCAAATTCGAACGTGGGGAAATTTCAAAGGAAGAATATAAAAAAGCCATAAAGAAAACTGTCTTAATGGAGAAAGAGGAAAAAGTTGAGTATCAGGGTAAGCAGCTTAAAGTTAAGTATATTTCAAACCACTATTATATTCCTCTTATTCTATCAGGTGAAAATGAAGCCATAGACTTTATTCAACATATAATTCAAACTCCAAGTGAAATAAATTTCATTAATCATTTAGAACAATATTTAGAGCAGGAAAATAATAAATTTAAGGAATTCGATTGGTGGTTATTTAGTAAATTAGACGAAAGCCTCGATGAAGTTTATATTCCTTATTACAATCCGAAGTTAAATAGTATTAGCCATTTTAAACCGGATTTTGTTTTTTGGCTGCAAAAAGGAAATGATTATTTCATTGTGTTCATAGACCCCAAAGGGACAGAGCATACCGATTATGAACACAAGATTGATGGGTATAGTGGGCTTTTTGAACAAGAAGGTAAAAATAAGATTAGTTTTAAGTACGGGGAGCTGAATGTTAAAGTCTACTCGTTTCTAAACACCAATGATGTAAATAAATTAGCATCGGGGTACAAAGATTACTGGTTTGATAATATTGATAAAATCTTAACAAAGATTCTAGATTAAAAGTCTACAAGCAAGGGTTTTTACCAAAGTGCAGAATGGATAATTGGGGTAAAATTTGAAAAAGATACATTGATCTTGGGTTTCTCCTTTTTAGTAGACACACGGCCTCACCCTTATACCATTTTTTTCATCTTCAAGAAATAAACAAGAGGTTTACCCGTTGGTTTGTAAACGATGAAAAGCCTTGTGCCATTATAGTTAAAGCTCGTTTGAACAAGATGAAAAGGCTTGTTATTTAAAAATATGGGGTAATTATAGTTAGTATGGTATAATTATCCAGATAATGGAATTGGAGATTAGATTATCTTTGGGGGTAATGAGATGGACCTTACGGAAATCAAGATATCTTCTGAAGAGATTTTTGATGGAAAAATTCTAAAGGTACACCGGGATCAAGTAAAACTACCTAACGGGAAAACCTCAAGTCGTGAGGTTGTTGATCATCCAGGTGCTGTATCGATTGTAGCTTTAGATGATGATAAAAATATCTATCTTGTTCGTCAGTTTAGATATCCCGTCAACAAGGTTCTTCTTGAAGTTCCTGCTGGAAAACTTGATGGCGGGGAAGACCCGCTCGATTGTGCCAAAAGGGAACTGGCTGAAGAAGTAGGAGTGGCAGCTAGCGAATGGCAAAAAATTTTAACCTTTTATACAACACCCGGTTTTTCTAATGAAATTATGCACGCCTTCTTAGCAAAGGGGCTAACACCCCACATAGAAGACAAAGATGAGGATGAATTTCTTGAGGTTATAAAAATACCTTTAAAAGATGCTGTTAATAAGATTCTTAAAGGTGAGATTCAGGATGCTAAAACAATTTCCAGTATATTAGCTGTTGCTTATACTTTAGATACATAATTAACCTTTTCCGGCATATCTATCTAGGAGAGGATATTTACTACCTGGAAACCGGGAGGGGAGTGAGGTGGAAAAAGCCCTTTTAAGCCACATAAAAGATAATTTAGGCTTGTACCTGACTGTCACTTTGTTTTTTGTTGGCGGAATTGTGACTGGGACCTTAGTTATTCAGTTTCTGGATAGACAACACGTAATCCAACTGGCTGATTACCTTGATAATATCTTCAAACAATTTGATGGTACTACTCCTGAATTAAATAAGGTAGTTTACCAGGCACTGATAAATAGTATTAAAGAAACAGGCTTGGTTTGGTTTTTGGGCTTAACTGTTGTTGGCATTCCTTTAATTGTAGCCATTATTTTCTTAAAAGGTTTTGTGTTGGGGTTTACAGTTGGTTTCATAATTGAGCAAAAAGCATTTCAAGGGGTAGCATTTTCTTTACTTACAATTTTACCGCCTAATCTGATACAGATTCCTGCTTTGTTTGTTGCTACTATATTGAGTATATCTTTTTCACTGGGATTATTACGTGGCAATATCCAGACGGCTTTATGGCAGCGTTTCTTTGCCTACTCTATCTACATGTTTTTTATAACTCTGGTATTAGTAGGTGGAGGAATGGTCGAAGCCTATCTGTCGCCGGTCTTTGCTAGGGTAGTGTTAAATTATTTTTAAGGAATGGAGGGGATTAACCATGGTAGTTGTGACAATTAGTAACTGGAGACGGAAGCTGGTTTGGTTAATGGCAGGAATATTGGTTTTAGGGGTTTTGATCGGACAATTAATTTGGAATAACATGGATAATGTAGCCAATAATACTGTTCCTCTCAATGAACAAGAACAAGCGACAATTTCTACGCAAGCTGAAAATTCCAGCGTTTTTTCAGGGTTATTGGAAAAACTAAGAGAATTTTATCAAGGAAAATAAAATTAACCCGCCATAATGGCGGTTTTTTTATGGGTTTATCTGGTTTTATTGGAGGAAATTATCCTGAAAATGTTGAATTAATGTAAAAAAATATAAAAAGAATGGTGATGTGTTGTGCACCAGTTGTTGGATGAATATCTTTATTATCTTGTAGTGGAACGGGGTTTGGCTGAAAATACCCTTCAGTCTTACAGTACTGGTTTAGAACAGTATATTAAATATCTTAAAGAAGCAGGAGTAAATTCTTTTAATGAAGTAAGTCGGGGTTTAATAGTTGCTTACATGGTAAAAATGCAGCAGAAGGGTAAATCACCAGCCACTATTTGCCAACATCTGGCAGCACTTAAATCTTTTCATCAGTTTTTATTAAGGGAAAAACTGGTGGACAATGATCCTACTGCTAATATGGAATCTCCCAGACAATCCAAAAAATTACCTCAGATTTTAACAGTAGATGAGGTTGAAAAGCTCCTCGCCCAGCCTCGGTTGGATACTCCAGCCGGGCTAAGAGATAAAGCTATGCTTGAACTTCTTTATGCTACAGGTTTAAGAGTTTCTGAGTTAATTAAACTTACTGTTGATCAGGTTAACCTGGAAGGTGAATTTATTCGTTGTATGGGGAAAGGTTCTAAAGAAAGAATAGTCCCCATGGGTCAAGTAGCATGTTTTTATGTACGGACATATATAGAAAAAGGGAGGGGTAAGCTAATTAAAGAAAAAACGGAACCGGCATTATTTGTTAATCAACATGGTCGCTCAATTTCCCGGCAAGGTTGTTGGAAAATCATTAAAGCATATGCTCGCGCGGCTAATTTGAAGAAAGACATTACACCCCATACCTTGCGTCATTCTTTTGCTACTCATTTATTAGAGAATGGTGCTGACTTGCGTTCTGTTCAGGAATTATTAGGCCATGCTGATATAGGGACTACTCAAATATATACTCACCTTACTAAAAAGAAAATTCGTGAGGTTTACGATCAGACACATCCTAGAGCATAAAATCTACTTTTAAAGGAGAATTGAAAGTGTCAATAGATAGAGTTGTTCTTATTGTTTTGGACAGTGTTGGTGTTGGCGCTTTGCCCGATGCTGACAAATATGGCGATGAAGGTAGTAATACGTTAGGTAATATTGCTGAGAGAGTACATTTGAAATTACCTAATCTAGAACGGTTAGGTATTGGTAATATTATTGAACTAAGAAATATAAAGTCTGCAGAAAAGCCAGAGGCAGCTTACGGAAAAATGGCCTCTAAATCAGCTGGTAAAGATACAACAAGTGGGCATTGGGAATTGTCAGGTTTAATATTAGATAAACCTTTTCCTGTATATCCAAATGGATTTCCTAAAGAAATAATTGAAGCTTTCGAAAAAGAAATAGGGCGAGAAGTATTAGGTAATAAACCGGCTTCTGGTACAGCCATTATTGAGGAGCTAGGGGCTGAACATATAAAGACAGGAAAGCCTATTGTTTATACCTCGGCTGATAGCGTTTTTCAAATTGCGGCTCATGAAGATGTTATCCCAGTGCAAGAATTATATGAAATCTGTAAAATTGCCCGTAAGCTATTAAAGGGTGAACATGCCGTAGGTCGAGTTATTGCCAGGCCCTTTATAGGGAAACCCGGAAACTTTGTACGAACCGACCGACGTCACGATTTTTCTCTAGTTCCTCCCAAACCTACTTTGTTAGATGCTGTAAGTGAAGCTGGTTTGGAGGTAATGGCCGTAGGGAAGATAAAAGATATCTTTGCTGGTCGGGGAATTACTCGATGGATTTATACCCATGACAATATGGATGGTGTCGATCAGACATGTAATTTTATGCGTGAAGGAAAAATTGGATTGATTTTTACTAATCTAGTAGATTTCGATATGCAGTATGGTCATCGTAATGATGTTGATGGTTATGCTTCTGCCCTTGAAGACTTTGATGCTCGAATCCCTGATTTATTAGATGCCTTAAATAAGAATGATGTTTTAATTATAACTGCAGACCATGGTTGTGATCCAACTACTCCCAGTACAGACCATTCTAGAGAGCATGTACCTGTTTTAGTTTATGGTGACCGTATTAAACCTACTAAAATTCCTACTCGTTCAACTTTTGCTGACCTTGGGGCAACTGTAGCAGATTTATTAGGGGTACCTTATAATTTATCCGGAGAAAGCTTTGCTCAAACAATAATTTATTAAATGTGAATTATTCTCTTTTTAATACATTTTTTAACCCCATTGCTAATATATTTAAATAGTGATTAATACAAGCCTGGTAGGGGGGGCAATGGGGTGAAAAAAGCAATTGGTTTTAGTTTGGTTTTAGTCTTACTCCTGGGTCTCGTCCTGGGATCAGGCTTTTTAATAGCTAACAACCAAAACCAAGACTCTCAAGGTGCTGAGAACTCGACAGCAGATGTTTTAAGAGAGGATAACAAAAATTCTGGGTTTAAGTTGGATGCTAAAGGTGCTGTTCTCATGGATCCCCAAACTGGTGAAATCTTATGGGAACAGAATGCTCACGACCGTTATTACCCTGCTAGTATGACCAAATTAATGACCATGGTGGTAACCATGGACATGGTGGCTAATGGTCAGGCTACACTGGACGAACCCGTACAAACTAGTGAGCGGGCTGAGAGTTTTGGGGGTTCCGAAGTATTTTTAGAAACCGGAGAGACATTTCCATTAGAAGAAATGATGATAGCCATCGCAGTTGCTTCAGCTAATGATGCTGCTGTAGCAGTTGCTGAGCACCTCGCAGGAACTGAGGAAGCTTTTGTTGAGTTAATGAATAAAAAGGCTAAAGAATTAGGGCTTAAAAATACTCATTTTGCAAATTGCCACGGTCTCCATGATGAAAATAACTACACAACAGCCTATGATATGGCTCTTATTGCACGTGAAGCTTTAAAGTATCCCCAAATTCTTGAGTGGACTTCGATTAAGAGATATACATTTCGCAAGGAACCCTTATCCATATTGGATACTACAAACAAAATGCTTTATTGGTATCCTGGAACAGATGGATTTAAAACAGGTTTTACAGATGCAGCTGGTTTAAACCTGGTTTCGACAGTTAAAAGAGATGGTTTAAGGTTAATTGCCGTAGTTATGGGTGTTGAAACACCACGAGGTCATTTTAAGGAGTCCATGAAACTATATAATTGGGCCTTCAAACAATGGGCTTTTAAGGAACTATATAAGTCAGGTCATGAAGTTGCTTCAATACCTGTAGGTAAGGGGAATAAGGAAAAAGTAAGTGTCGTAACAACAGATAGAGTTGGTGCTAGGTTGTCTCGCATGAGGAATAAAAAAGAAGACGTAACTGTTAAATTTAATATTCCTTCTATTATTAATGCACCAATTGCTAAAGGGCAAAAAGTTGGTGAAGCAATAATCTTTAAAAATGGAAAAGAAGTTGATAGGGTAGATGTTGTTACCCAATCAGAAGTTAAGAAAGCTTCATTAAGTCAAGAATTAACTAGAGTGATTCGTTCAGTTTTCACCATTCGACAATAAATTTACCATAATTTAGCAGGAAGAATGCTGATAAATAGCGAATAACCCTTTCGGAAGATGTAACCGAGGGGGTTTTTTTGTCTTGCAGATATTTTTTAGTATGGAAGGAAAACAACTTTGGGCTCGAATTAAAGGCGAACTTGATTTAGAAAATGCAGACACCTTTAGACAGGAGTTAGAAGCCAATTTAGATCATGCACGTCCGGAAGTTTTAGTTTTGGATTTAACAGGTGTAACCTTTATTGACAGTTCGGGTCTTGGTGTTATTTTAGGGCGTTATCGAAGATTGAAGAAAGAGGGGGGTAAATTAATTATTTACCGACCTCAACCCCAAGTACGCCGTCTCCTTGAATTGTCAGGGCTTGGGAAAATAATGACAATTATGAATGAAAACGGTGAACAAATAGGGGAGGGGTTTAACAATGGGTGGTCAGCAATCAGGAATTAAAAACAAAATGATTTTAGAGTTTTTAAGTGTACCAGAAAATGTTGGTTTAGCTAGAGTAGCTGTGGCAGCTTTTGCTGCTCAAGTGGATATGAAATTAAATGAGTTAGAAGAAATAAAGGTAGCTGTTTCAGAGGCGGTATCCAATTCTATAATCCATGGCTATGGTGGAGACCCCAATGGTATGGTTCGGGTAGAAGTAGAGCGAAACGAGGAAGGACTGGTTATAACAGTAGAAGACAAGGGTAAGGGTATTGAAGATATAGCTTTGGCTATGCAACCTGACTATTCAAGTAGCCCTGAAAGAATGGGATTAGGTTTCGCATTTATGCAGTCCTTTATGGATCATTTGGACGTAACGTCAGAAGTTAATCAAGGGACTCGCGTTAGAATGTTTAAAAATATAGAAAAAGTGGTAGAAAAATAATGGTCAAATGTTTAATTAGCAGATTCTTTAAGGTGGCGGTGAAAAAAAGTGCGCCTCTCAGAAATGAATTTGCCTCGCTTTCCGCTTTTGTCTGAGGAAGAAACGGTAGAATTACTACGCCGGGCTCAGGCTGGGGATAAGGAAGCCAGGGAACGTTTAATAAATTGTAATTTAAAACTTGTTTTTAACCTGGTACAGCGTTTTGAGAACCGAAATTATGATTTAGAAGATTTGTTTCAAATTGGAACTATAGGTTTAATTAAATCCATTGATAAATTTGATTTAAGTTATCAGGTGAGGTTTTCAACTTATGCTGTACCAATGATTTTAGGTGAAATCCGTAGATTTTTACGAGATGATAGTGCAGTTAAAGTTAGTCGTTCCTTAAAAGAAACAGCTTTTAAGGTTAATCGCACTCGGGAAGAATTGACTAAAGAATTAGGCCGTGAACCGGTAATAGGTGAAATTGCAGAAGCCCTCAGGCTATCCCGAGAAGAAATTGTTGCAGCCATGGAAGTTATGCAAATGCCAGGTTCTATCCATGACACTGTTTATCAAGATGATGGTGACCCAATCTATGTCATTGACCAGTTAACTTCGGATGATGCCGAAGAACCTGCATGGATGGATAAAATTGTCTTGAAGGAAGTCTTAAGAAAGCTTCCGGAAAAACATAGACGGGTCCTGGTTTTACGATTTTTCCAAGATAAAACCCAAGCTCAAGTTGCCGAGCGAATGGGCTTGTCCCAAGTTCAGATATCCAGGATTGAACGTCAGGCTTTGGCAAAAGTCAGGGAGATATTCCAAGCAGATGAGAAAAATAAAGAAAGTGGGAGTTAGAGGTTTAAATACGTATAGTCTCTAACTTCCCACTTATTAATTCTACAAATCTTAACAGATAATTATGACAAGGTTGGGTTATTAGCATAAGCTATTTTAACATTTGCCCTATAGTTGACTAATTTGCCGTTTTGTACATTGGCTGTAAGGTTATAAATTTCGACACCGGTTATATTATCAATTTCGCGACTTGCTTCAGTTACAGCTTGCTGGATGGCATCCCGCCAGTTACGTTCTGATTCTCCTACTAATTCTACAACTTTAGCGTGCAAAAAAATTCCCCCCCTTTTTATTAAGATCAATACATTATCTATTTTCCCCGGTTGCTGTCATATTAATCCTTAGTGCTTATTTCATCTTGGAAATTTAATTTAAGCAGGTATGGTAAAGGTAGTGTGCGAATTATAAAAGTATAATTACAAATTTAAACTTAATATAGTTATTGGGAGGCATGATAGTGGACGCTAATATTGAAACAGAGTTAAAACTACAACTGACAGATACTTTAAGATGGGCAGATATTCTAAGTGATTCACAACTACTAGAATTAGCAAATCCTCCATTTTTTAAATCAGAGGATTATGAAGCTTTTTATTTCGATACCCCAAGTTTTAGTTTAAAAAAAGCTGGTATAGCTTATAGAGTTCGTCGTGAGGGGGAAAAACTCACAGCTACTATTAAAGTTGGCGGGTCCTCCCATGGAGGTATGCATGAGCGACAAGAATGGAATATAGAGGTTCAGAAAACTGAACCAGACCTTACTCCTTTTTTTAATACACCTTTTAGACTGTTATTGGAAAAAGCATTAAATGGAGAAAACCTAGAAGAGCTTTTTGTAACGCGCTTTGAAAGGAAAAGTTTAAACCTATGTTTAACTGATGGTACAGAAGTAGATTTTGCTGCTGATCGGGGCGAAATTGTAGCTGGTGATTATAAGGAACCTATTAATGAAATAGAGTTGGAATTAAAAAAGGGAGACAAAGGACAATTATTAAAGTTGGGCGATATGTTAATAAAAAAATACCCTCTCATAAAGGAACCTCGAAGTAAATTTTATCGAGGCTTAAAATTACTCGAATTAAATAGTTAATCCCGTACCACTTTTGTAGTGATACGGGATACTTTATTGGACAGCGTTTTTTTTTTATGGCTCAATCTATTTTATAAGCGTTTGCAAGAATTTTTTTTGAAATCCTTAAGAGAACCTGAATCCACATTATACCTTGGAATATCGGTTAAAAGGGTATTTGGTGTAACAGGTTTTGACCCCATCATAAATAGAAGTTTGTAACCTAAATCTATAGCAATTTGTTTTGCTAACTTGTTTGTTACCACATAAGGCCAGGACAAGGCAATCATTTGTTGAACAGTTTGTAATTCTAAAATATTTTTACTGACTCTTAGATTCTTTTTTATTCTTTCAATGTATTGTTCTTTACTTTCGTTATTATTTTTAGTTACAGAGGGCTCGTCATTTTCTCCGTAATAATGAAATCATATGTATGAGATCCTATATCCAGAAAATCCCTTTTAATATTCATTAGCCTTAGTTCGTGGAAATTTAGATGGTCATTAAAAATAATTTTACGCTTAAAGCCAGGTGTTAACCCGACAACAGGAAACATAACAGCTTTAAAATTATATTTTCTAGTATTGGATATGCTTTTTCATAAAAACTTCGATAACCATCGTCAAAAGTTATCATAATACTTTTGGCTGGAAACTCTTTTTGCTTATATTTAAATATATTTTGACTGTAATGAGGTACAAATGATATAATTAACTTCGTTGTCCGAATATTTCGGAGAGCGAAGTAATATCTATAAGGAGAAAAGATGCTTTAATACACCAGGCTATTCGTAAATTCCTTGAAGAACAGGGGTTTTTCATATCGGAGATTAAAAGAAGCAATGATCCAAGTTGATGAGGAAAATTATGCTTTATAAAAAAGCACTTGAGAATTTGGTTCGTTCTCTTTAAAAGCAGCCTGAAATATCTCCTGAAGGCCATGATTATGAGGGGAGATAAAAAATGGAAATTAGTACACAAGAACTTAGGAAGAACATCTGGAAATTGGCTTGGCCGGCTACCCTGCGGATGGCCTTTCAAACCTCAATGATGATTATAACTTTGATTTTAGTTGGTAATTATTTCTTAGGAGCTGAAGCAGTAGCAGCAATAGGCCTGGCACAGAGGGTAATGTTTTTAGTAATTGGAACTATGACTGCTCTTGGAGTTGGTACAACTGCCCTTATAGCTCATTATTATGGTGCAGGCAAAACAGAGAAGGCCGGGGCAATAGTTTCTCAATCGTTGATTATTGGAATAGCTGTTGCTGTAATTTTAGCGTTATTGTTGGACAAATTTGGAGGCCATGCTATCGCTCTTTTAATGTTAGGAAATCCGGAACCTCAAGTTATTGCCATGGGAAGTAACTATTTAAGAGTTATTGGCTTTAGCATGATTTTAGGAATAGTTATGATGATTATAAATTCAGCCCTGCAGGGGGCAGGGGATATGAAGACCCCTATGTTTTTTACCATTGCGGCTAACATACTAACCATGGTCTTAGGCGTAATTTTAATACCCGGTCTGGGGCCAATTCCGGCATTAGGGCTTACAGGTGCAGGATTGGCAGAAGGCCTCGCCCGAGCTTTGGGAGGTGTGGTTGCTCTTTTGTTTTTACTAAGGGGTAAATTTGTTGTAAAAATAAAGACGAGGGATTTCTTGCAATGGCACTCACAGGTGGTAAAAAAAATACTGGAAATTGGTCTTCCGGCAGCGGGGGAACAATTAGTAAGGCAGTCCAGCCAAATTCTTTACACTATTTTAATAGCTAATCTTGGCACAGTTGCTATAGCAGCTAACCAGATAGTAATGACAGTACTAACAACCTCTTTTCTACCGGGCTTTGGTTTTGGGCTGGCAGCTACCACACTGGTAGGGCAGGCACTGGGAGCCCAAAATCCCGATGATGCTGAAAGATACGGTTATGAAACAAATAAGTTTGCCATGGCTTTTATGGGTATGATGGGAATTATTTTCTTTATTTTTGCACGATCCATTGCAGCCATTTTTGTCCCGGAAAAAGAAGTTATTGAATTGGCAGCTTCTTGTTTGCGTCTTGTTGCTTTTGCTCAAGTACCTTTTTCAGTCATTATGGTTCTGAGCGGAGGTTTAAGGGGAGCAGGAGATACCCGTTGGGTGATGTATCTGACTGGTGCCGGACAGTGGGGAATTCGTTTGTTACTATCTTTTGTCCTAATCTGGTGGTTCGGATTTGGTTTGGTTGGTGCATGGATTGCTATGCTAATTGATGTATTAGTTCGCAGTATATTGGTACTTTGGCGTTACCGTTCGGGAAGATGGAAAGACGTGTTTGAGATAGAAGATAACAAACCAAGGGTTCGATTTTCTGAAAGTTAACCTGCTCACAAAAAACCCGCATTGCGGATGTCACTATCGCCAAATGTCTCAACAACATATCTTACAGGTAAAAAAGTTCTACTGTGTTTAATCATGGGGGGAACTTTCATAACCTTCGTTTCATCGTTTTCCTGGTATTCTTTGTTTCTTATCTGTAATTTAACAACCTTTTCTAACCATAAAAAATCCCGCTATTTTGCGGGGGTAGAAAGTGGCATGTTGCATTAAAGTTGTTGCTAAGGTATTCTCAACAGTGTTTTTATCGGAAAGTAAAATAAAGCTTTATTTTCATGAAAATCATATAAAAATTTGATTAACGATAATAACACATAAAATTACTTTTACACAATGATTTTGTTCTCCTTAAGTTTTGGGCTAATTGAGAGGTTGTTAATTTTTTATTACTTGAGTCTATGTGATCTAAAATCTTTTTAACTATTTTTACACTTGCTATTTTTTTGGGGAAAGGGGACTCCCTACCTACAATTTTTAAAGAAGATACACCTATATCTTTAAGTTTTTCTAAAGCACATAATCCACACATACCTAAAGGAAGTCCTTTGGGGCCAGGAACTCCGCCACAATTTTTAATTCCTATCCATAACCACTCTTTATAATCCTTAATATGTCTTTTAAAAGATGCTTTATCAATTTTATATGGGCTTTCTTCATCTTTATTGATTTCTACCAATTCATAATTCCAGCGAGAACAGAAGGCACCCCCAAAAGCATGGCTAACATAACAATGTCCTTCTTCAAAAACACATCCGTCATTTAAAATAAATACTTCGTATTTTAATTTAGTTCCTAGTTTATTAATTATTATACCTAAGTCTTCTAAGTCAGCAAAACGGGGGAATATAATTCTTGAAGCACCTAATGATTGATAGAAAGAGGCAGAGGAACTGTTTAAAATTGCTCCTAGACTACTTGCATGAATTTCTACTTTTGGAAAAGTCTCTTTAATTGTCATTATAATACCAGGGTCCGATACGATTAAGGCATCAATGCCACAATTTTCAGTAACTTCTTTGACTAAAGATAGTATTTCAGGATATTGTTCGGGTAGGTAAAAAGGTAAGTTAAGCGTTAAAAATACTTTAACGTTATTTCTATGAGATACTTTAACCAAATTTTTTAATTCTTCAAAGCTATTAATACTGGCAGAACTCCAACGTCGGTTTAGCCAGACTTTCTTACCGTACTTGTTTTCCCAGGCTTTAGGGTGTAGACCGCAGTAAAATTCATCTGCGCCTGAGGCTATTAACGGTTCTGCTTCGTGAATTGAATTGATAGGGGCTAATATTTTCATTGAAAAAAACCTCCTAAATAGGGTCAAATTGATAAATTATTCTATCTACCCCTAAACTACCAGCCTGGGTTAACCCATTTTTTAGCATCGGTTCTAGTTGTTTATAAAAAATGGTATTTCCCTTTTGGATAATTTCCCAATCTTTAGTGTTTTTTACTTCCTTATTTTGATCATACAGATTTAGTGAATAAAACCTACATTGCTGGCTACAGAATTTACTAGTTGCTTTAAATTTATCTTTTTTCTCTAACCCCCAGGAACCAAGGATACACATTCTTCCAGTTGTAATACAGCCATAAGGGACATACATCGATATTTGATAACCCCAGTCGGATATGTTTTCATTAACTCCATGAATTAGATTGTCTATTTCGATTCTTTTGATATTGAATTTATTAAGTAATTTTTTCATACCAGGGGCTGCTAAACCGCAACCTTGATAAGTTTTCAAAATTTTATCGGAATTTTTTCCTTTAAGATAAGATTTAATTCTTGGATCACGCCACATTTTATTTAGCAATCTTCCTAAGATAGGAGTAAATGAAGGAAATTCATTAAAGATTAAGTACAATACTCCCCAATCGTTTATAACAATTTCACAATCAGATTTTATTTTTACTAATTCAATAAAAAGCTGTTGTAATTTTATTAGGCCTGTCTCGGTTACATATGGAGTGATGAAGGTAAATTGCATGTTGTTACTATGGGCAAAATTTAATGCGTCTATTATATCTTTTTTCTTTGGTAAAATTCTTTCACAAAATTCCTGGCCGAAATATAATTGGTTGAAATTTATTTCACCAAATAGTTCTTTAATAGTGTTTAATTCATGTGCTGGAATTTTTGTGATTATTTCTTTCAAATCGCCATGAAGATTGCCTATATTGTTTCGATAAGGTATATACAATGCCCACTTCATAGAGACACCTCTGTGATAAAAGTATAGGTGGAGAATCCCATCAAATAACTTTTTTATTTCGGTTAGACTTTTTTTATAATATGTCAAATTTGTATCCTATGTTAATTTTATAACTAGACTAATGTTATTTTTATTCCGGTAATTGTTTTTCTTCCAGTTTCATAGCGAACAGAATTATCTTAAATTCCCCCTTATCTCCTCCAATAAAGCCCTTGGTTGTGTTATTTCCCTAATTCGAAAAAATAGATGATATAATAAATAGTAATTTATTTATTGATTTAATTTGTAAAATTGGAAAAGGAGATAAAATAGGATTTGCAGTGTTTATGAATAGTTCCAAAATACCTATGAAAAAGTAAGAAAAGGTTCTTTATCCGGAGGGTGAAATGAGTTGCAAAATGGAAAATGGGAGTTCTGGATAGATAGAGGTGGTACTTTTACAGATATTGTTGCTAAAAATCCAGAAGGCGAATTAATAGTGTACAAGCTGTTATCTGAAAACGCAGGAAGATATACTGATGCGCCTGTACAGGGAATAAGAGAAATTATGAGATTAAGTAAGAACGAAAAAATTCCTGTAGATAACATTGAAGTTATAAAAATGGGAACTACTGTTGCAACAAATGCGCTTCTCGAACGAAAAGGTGAGCCGACAGTTTTTGTTATAACAAAAGGCTTTAGGGATATTTTGAGAATAGGTTACCAAAATCGTCCAGATATATTTTCTCCAGAAATTAATCTACCGGACATGCTTTATGAAAAAGTAATAGAGGTTGATGAAAGATATAGTGCAGATGGAAAAGAGTTAATTCCTTTTTTAGAATCGGACTCTTATCATAACTTTATAAATGAACTGCAGGATGCATTTGACTCAGGGATTAGAAGCTGTGCAATCGTTTTGATGCATGGTTATAAATATCCAAAACATGAAAAAGAAATTGCGGAGATAGCAAAAAAAATAGGATTTACCCATATTTCGGTCTCCCATGAAGTGAGCCCATTGATGAAAATTGTAAGCAGGGGAGATACAACAGTGGCAGATGCCTATTTATCTCCTGTTTTAAAAAAGTACATTAATAATGTAATAAGTGAATTGGTTGGTAATAATCAATCGGAGGAATATAAAGATTTAAAAAATCGTTTAATGTTTATGCAGTCTAATGGGGGATTAATTGAGTCGGTAAATTTTAGAGGAAAAGACAGCATATTATCCGGTCCTGCAGGTGGCATTATTGGAGCTGTTCAGATAAGTAAACAGGCAGGTTTTGAAAAAATAATTACTTTTGATATGGGAGGAACCTCTACAGATGTAGCACATTATAACGGTGACTATGAACGTGATTTTGAAACTAACATTGCAGGAATCAGATTACGAACGCCAATATTATCTATACATACTGTTGCTGCCGGTGGGGGGTCAATATTATCTTTTGACGGTTCCAGATTTCGTGTGGGGCCTGAATCGGCCGGTGCAGATCCCGGACCTGCATGTTACAGAAAGAATGGCCCCTTAACGGTGACTGACTGTAATATTATGCTTGGCAGGATACAACCGCAATTTTTCCCTCATGTGTTTGGGGAAAATGGGGATTTACCATTGGATATCGAAGTTGTAAAAAAGAAATTCAAAGAACTTTCAAATAAAATAAATGATGCTACAGGGGGTAACCGAACGCCTGAGGAGGTAGCATCAGGATTTTTGGATATTGCAGTTGAAAATATGGCTAATGCCATTAAGAAAATTTCTTTACAAAGAGGTTACGATGTTTCGGAATACATTTTATGTTGTTATGGAGGTGCAGGCGGGCAGCATGCGTGCCAAATAGCAGATGTTCTAGGAATTAAAAAGATTCTAATTCACCCATATGCAGGGGTTTTATCTGCATATGGAATGGGACTGGCAGATATAAGGATTATTAAACAACATGCCCTGGAAAAGAAGTTGAGTTCAGATTTAATTAAGGAAATAAAAACAATAAAAGAAAGACTTGAAAAAGAAGGAACAAAAGAAATTAATTCCACATCTAAAAATGCAAGTAAAACAAAAAATTGTGTCATTAATAGTACATTGCATTTGAAATACGAAGGAACTGATTTTACGCTGCAGGTAAAATATAATAATAATAATTATGGTTCAATAAAGGAAACTTTTGAAAATACACATAGACAAATGTATGGTTTTATTTATGAAGATAAAGACATTATTGTCGAATCAATTTCTGTTGAAGTCATAAATAAAATGGATATACCCCAGGAAAGAGTTTATAAGAAAAAAAGAAACAATATTTCACCGGAATTATTTGTGGATATGTATGATAAAAACAGGTGGGTAAAAACTCCTGTTTATATGAGATCAAAACTGCAACCGGGAGCTTCCATTATCGGACCAGCTATTATCGTTGAAGATACCGGCACAAATGTAGTTATTGATGGATGGTGTGCAGAAATAACAGAAAAGAATTATTTAATATTAAGTAAAGTTTCAAACAAAGAAAAATGTAGTAACTACTTTAATAATAAAAACGATGTAGAAAAAGCAGATCCAGTGAAGCTGGAAATTTTCAATAACTTATTCCGTTCCATTGCAGAACAAATGGGAATTACATTACAAAAGACTGCTTTTTCTGTAAATATCAAAGAACGTCTTGATTTTTCATGTGCTGTTTTCGATGAAACGGGTAGATTAGTAGCAAATGCACCGCATATTCCCGTACATCTTGGTTCCATGGGTGCAAGTGTTAAAGCTTTAATAAAAGAAAAAATTGATACTATACAACCTGGTGACGTTTTTGTTTCAAATAACCCGTACAACGGGGGAACGCATCTTCCGGACATAACAGTTATAACGCCGGTATTTGTAGAAAGCGGATGTTGTGATAAACCTGTTTTTTATGTGGCATCCCGAGGGCATCATGCAGATATCGGAGGCATTACACCGGGTTCTATGCCCCCTTTTAGTGAAGATATTGAACAAGAGGGAATTTTACTTAACAACGTTCAAATAGTTAAAGATGGAGTTTTTCTTGAAAAAAATTTAGTCAAAATTTTATCATCAGGAAAATACCCTGTTCGTAACATTGAACAAAATATTGCAGATTTAAAAGCACAAATTGCTGCTAATGAAAAAGGCGAATATGAACTTAAAAAAATTGTAAAGCAGTATGGTTTAGAAACCGTTATTTCTTATATGAAACATGTCCAGGATAATGCCGAAGAATCGGTTAGAAGAGCTATTTCTTCATTAAAAGATGGAGAGTTTGCGTATAAATTGGATTCAGGGGAACAAATAAAAGTTAAAATTACAATCAACCATAAAAAAAGAAGTGCCAAAATAGATTTTACCGGAACGTCAAAACAGGTTAAAAATAATTTTAATGCCCCTGTTGCCGTTACAAAGGCAGCTGTATTATATGTTTTTCGGTGTCTTGTGAATGACGATATTCCTTTAAATGACGGTTGTCTTAAACCTCTACAAATAATAGTTCCCGAGGGAAGTATTTTAAATCCCGATTATCCGGCTGCTGTTGTTGCAGGCAATGTTGAAACTTCTCAAGTTATTGTAGATGTACTGTTTGGGGCTCTTGGATTTATGGCCGCATCTCAGGGAACAATGAACAATTTTACTTTTGGAAATGAAAAATATCAATACTATGAAACGATATGCGGTGGATCCGGAGCAGGCAAGGATTTTAACGGTACAGATGCCGTCCAAACCCATATGACAAACTCAAGAATTACTGATCCTGAGGTTTTTGAATGGAGATATCCTGCAATTATAGAGGAATTTAGTATAAGGGAAAAGAGCGGTGGAAAAGGTTTATATTATGGAGGTAATGGAGTAAAAAGAAAAATTAGATTTCTTGAAAATATGACAGCGGCAATTTTATCAAATCGCAGGAAAGTTTCACCTTTTGGACTCTTGGGAGGAAGTGAAGGTTTGACTGGTAAAAACTATATAATAAGAAATAACGGCGAAATAGAGAATTTAGAAGGTACTGCAGTTGTTGAAATGAATTCTGGAGATGTATTTGTGATAGAAACTCCCGGTGGTGGGGGTTTTAAGGCAGAGTAAATTAATAAGAATTGTTTAAGTAAGAAAATGGCTGTCTTAAACATTTTAAGATAGCCATTTTTTGTTTCAGACAAAACAACTCTTTCCTTGTTTCAAATTGTTCGGCAAACTGTCGGGATTGATGAACACCGTTTGTTTTTTATATCTTTTTTAAAAATATTGCTTTTACAGTTGAACCAGGCGGTATTATATCTGAACCTCTTGGTATATCTATTAAGGCATTACAGCCAACCATAGACCTTAAAATGCTTGATTGCTGATTACCAGTCTGCTTGGCTACCCATTTTCCGTTTTCGTAGCTCACATGAACCCGCAAAAATCTGCGCTGGGGACTTTTTTTGAAAAATCCATCTACTAATTCTACATTTAAACACTTTAAGGTTACATCTTGATGTCCTTTTAATTTTTTTATCACCGGGCTTACCAATAATTCAAAACTTATTAAAGCTGCCGCCGGGTTACCAGATAAACCTATTATTAACTTATTATTTTTAATTCCCGCAATTACCGGTGAACCCGGTTTAATAGAAACTCTATTGAAAAGGACATTAGCTCCAATTTTAATTAAGGTTTTTTCTAATAAATCGTAATCACCTACAGACGCCCCACCTGTAGTCAAAATTAGATCATATTGATCTAAAGATTCTAAAATTTTCTTTTCTATTTCCTTTACATTATCTTGCATATTTCCTAAAGGGTAAGCATGTCCCCCTAAACTGTTTATTAAAGCAATTAATGAATAAAGGTTACTATTATATATTTGGCCAAACATTAATGGTTCCCCCGGATATTTCAATTCATTTCCTGTGCTTAATACAGCTATCCTGGGAGATTTATAAACTTTAACAGCAGGTAAACCTAAAGCAGCTATTACACCTATATGATAGGGTGTCAACAGTTCACCTTCAGAAAGTATTAATTCACCTTTTTTCATATCTGACCCTACTGAGACAACATTGTTGTTTTTAATCAATTCTTTGGTGATAAAAATTTTATTATTTTTATATACTACATCCTCTTTTTTTATTACCACATCGGCTCCCGAGGGTAAAGGTGCACCAGTTGCTATTTTTATTCCATATCCAGCAGGTAATATATCAATCTCTCTTGTATCTCCTGCCTGAACTTCATCGATAATTTTAATTACTGAGGGAATTTGGCTTGTTGCACCTTTTGTATCACTAGAGTTCAGTGCAAATCCATCTAAAGGTGATTTTCTAAAACCCGGTACATTTATGGGAGCAAAAATATCTTCAGCTAAGACATTACCAAGTGCTTTTTCTAAAGGAATTACCTCTGATTGAATTCTTTCTATTGAGTTTATTAAAATTTGTTGAGCTGTTTCCAGCTCTACTTCATTTAACAACATATATTTATTCTCCCTTTCCAAAGCTGCAGTGAGGATATCTACAAGGCTTGCATTCCATGCAAAGACCTCCATGTCCTAATTCCACAATATCAGATTTAGTAATTTTTTCTCCGGTAAGAACACGAGGTAAGATCAAGTCAAAAACAGTTGTTTTTGCATACATGACACAGCCGGGCAATCCCATAATAGGTATTTCATCTAAATATCCCATAAGAAACATTGCTCCTGGAAGGACTGGTGCTCCATAAGAAATTATTCTTGTTCCTAACTCCTTGATAGCTGTTGGGGTAACATCATCAGGGTCCACTGACATACCGCCTGTAGTCAATACTACTTCAGCACCTTGGTGAATAAAACTTTTTATAGACTCTTTAATTTCTTCCTTACAATCAGGGACTATTTTCTCACCAATAACTTCACATCCATAGGGTTCTAGTTTATTTTTTAATACAGGCCCAAAAGCGTCGGAAATTCTTCCATGATAAACTTCATTTCCAGTTATGACTATCCCAACTTTTAATTTATTAAAGGGTAATATTTCTATCAAAGTTTCTTTTTGACATATGTCTTCGATATATTTAATTGCATTCTCTTTTATAACTAAAGGTATTATCCTGGTTCCAGCTACAACTTCCCCTTTAGTCACAGGGCGATTATTATGTGAAGTAGCAAATATTATATCATCTATGGAATTTATTTTTCTTAATAATTGTTTATTTACTTTTAAAACACCAGAATAATCGGCTATTAAGCTTACTTTACCTTCTTTAGGTTCAGTAAATGAAACTCCTTTTTTTCCTCCTGCTTTAGCTAATCTTGATGCTGCTTCATTTTCATGGATTGAATCTTTTTCTATTTCCATTATGTATATATGTTCTTTACCTAGTTTTAATAATTCGGGAATATCCTGGTAAGAGATAATATGTCCTTTTTTAAATGCTCTACCCTTAAATTCATTTGGAATAATTTTTGTAATATCATGACCTAATACCATGCCTACAGCATCTTCAACCCTTACTTTTTTCAATGCAGACCCCCCTAAAATATGTTAAGTCAGAATAAGATTTCTTGAGCAAGTATATAACAGGCATTACTAAATGATAAAAAATAACCTAAAATGCTAAAACATCTTTTCTTTAGACTCATATACAGAAACTACTTTACCCTTATCAATCTCTGTAATTTTATCAGCAACTTTTTTAATTTCTTGTCTATCATGACTAACAAAAATTATCGGCAAGGATTAAACTTCAGTTTCATAAATGTTTCTCCTACAACTAAAAAATCCTTGTACATAGAGAAGACAAGGATATACTAAAGTTATTTTTTCTCCTTTCCAAAAATGGAAGGCAAAGCCGTTTCTCTCATCGAGCACATTCTCCACCAATACCCTTCAATATCTCAAGGCCATGTTCTAAAACAGGTAAAATAATATCAAGACTTTCTTCTACTGCTTTAGGACTTCCTGGTAAATTTATAATTAAGGTTTTTCCTCTAATACCTGCAGTACCTCTGGAAAGCATTGCTCTAGGTGTAATTTGGTAACTTTTCCTTCTTATTGCTTCTGGAATACCTGGTACTACTCTTTCTATAACTTCCATAGTTGCTTCAGGAGTTATATCCCGAGGACTAAAGCCAGTACCACCAGTTGTGAAAATTAAATCAACTTTTATTTCATCGGTTAATCCAACCAAAGCCTTTTTTAGTTCCTCTTTTTCATCAGGTATTATACGATAATCAACCATATCTGCTAAAGGCTTTAGTTTATTTTTAATAATTTCGCTACTTTTGTCTTCCCTTTCACCTTTAGCACCTTTATCACTAGCGGTTATTATCCCTAATTTATAACCAGGTATTACCTTAATTTCATCTTCTACTTTAACTTCGCCGCCTTTTAATACTTCAGCAAAAATTCCTTCTTTGGGCATGATACAATCACCTGCTTGGTAATAAATTGCACACCTTGAATGGCACTCCTTCCCAATTTGGGTAATCCTTAAAATTACATCTTTTCCAAGTTTCAAACGGGTACCTATAGGAATAGTTAATAAATTGATTCCCCGGGTAGTAAGGTTTTCAGCAAAATCACCGGGCCCAACATCCAATCCCATTTTCTGCATTTTTTTTATACTTTCTAATGCCAGTAAACTAACCTGTCGATGGGCAAAACCTGCATGGGCATCGCCTTCTATTCCTAAATCAGGAACAAATATTCCACGTCCAACATTTTTCTTACGCATTCCTTTCTTAGGACTAGTGCATACAGCTACTATATGTGCCATTAATCTTCCTCCCTTTGATAAATACCACTTTTACCACCTGTTTTTCTTATTAATCGAATATTATTAATAACCATATTTTTGTCTACAGCTTTACACATATCATAGATGGTCAAAGCAGCTATACTTACTCCAGTTAATGCTTCCATTTCCACACCTGTTTGTCCGTTAATTTTTACCCGGCATTCTATATCAATTTTATGGTTAACATGATCTATTTTGAATTCTATGTTTACTGACCCAATAATTAAAGGATGGCACATAGGAATTAAACGGCTTGTCTCTTTAACCCCCATAATACCTGCTACCTGAGCAACAGCTAGCACATCACCTTTGGTCATTTTCCCCTGAGACAATAAGTCTAAGGTTTCTTGGGCCATCCAGATTTCTCCTCTAGCAATTGCTTCCCTGGTAGTAATATCCTTGTCGGTTACATCAACCATTCTAGCCCTACCTTTCTCGTTAAAATGATTTAGTAAATTAGGCGTCATTAATTAACCTCCAATCTGAGCCATAGAGCGTACCGATTTGCTTTTAATAAGAGGCGTATTATCATCTGACATCATGTGATTTTTACGCTTCAATAATAAACCTTGTTTAATTAATTTAGCCAAAACAAGGGGATTATTTATAAACTTTCGCACCATAATTTCTTCTTGCCAATAAAGACATGGTTTAAATTTTCCATCAGCAGTCAGTCGAAGACGGGTACAAGAAGCACAGAAAGGATTACTAATTGGGTGAATAAAGCCTATAGTACCTTTACCACCAGGTATACGCCACGTTTCAGCAGTTTCGTTACTAATAAGACCTTCTTCTGGATTTAAATGTAACCCTAAAGATTTAGCCTTTTCTTTTACAACTTGTAAAGGAAGATAGTGTGTAGACCACAAGTTTTTATGTCCATCTATAGGCATATATTCTATAAACCTGACATGAATAGGATTATCAATAGTAAGTTTTAAAAAATCATAAATTTCATCATCATTTATTCCTTTCATAAGAACAACATTTAATTTTACAGGATTTAAACCTCTTTTTAAGGCAGTACTTATACCCTGAAATACTTTGTTTAAACTGCCTAATCTAGTAATTTTCTTATAAGTTTTAGGTTTTAAGGAATCGATACTAATATTAACTCTTCTTAACCCATTTTCCACAAGTCGATCAACCATTGGTGCCAATAACTGACCATTGGTGGTTAAGG